>PMAA01000037.1 GCA_003152355.1 Acidobacteriota bacterium
CTAAAAAAACCGGGGCCGCGCAATCATCCCGAGGCCGTCCACCTCTCTTCCGTCAGATTGACCCCCACTTGCAGTATCACAGGCAGACAACGTCAGCAATTCCGCGTTACCAAAACTGAATGTCGGGATCGACGCGCATTTCTCCCAGCGTCAGGTGTTGGTCTTCTCCCACATCATTGCGGTGAATGAACTCCATCTGAAACGGCTGCTCGCCGATTACGTCGACTACTGTCATGACGACCGGACACATCTCGGACTCGGAAAGGGAACACCGAACTGCAGGAAACGTTCAACAGCTTCGGGCCGTGTCCTTTCTTACTCGCGACTCGGCGGGCTGCATCATCGCTACGATCGAGCGGCTTAGTCCGAACTGACTTTTCACCCCTCCTTTATATATGCGCGCTCCACGCGTACTCGGGCTCCTGCCCTCCAGTGTCTTCGCGCTGTACCGAGGTGGTGATCATATCCAGAGCTATTCGACCCAGAACCGGCCCGTTTTGGTCCCGATTGAGGTTTTGGCGAACCACAAGCTCTTATTCTTCGAACGCTACGGGACGCCTCGGACTTTCGTTCACAGTAAGAGAAAATATGTCCGGTCGAGAATAATGACCTACGACATCGAGATCAAACTTTCCGCGCGTGATTTCTCCAAGATCTAATTCCGCAACCAAGATCCCCTCCATGTCACGCAACGGGCCTGCAAGCACTTTCCCGAGCGGTGAAATAATTACGCTACCACCCTTTATTAAGACGGTCTCGGTGGGTTGTCCCTCAGATGGTCCGTAGTTTTCAGGGTAGTCCGAGCGGAGCATGTACTGGCATGCGCTGAGAACGAAGCAGCGCCCTTCGAGAGCGATGTGTTGCATCGTAGCTTGCCACGATTCCCGGTCATCGACTGTCGGCGCGCACCAAAGTGTGACCCCCTTGCCGTACATCGCGGCCCGAAAAAGCGGCATGTAGTTCTCCCAACAAATCGCTGCTCCTATCGTTCCAAAGTCGGTGATGATCGCCGGCATCGTAGAACCGTCACCAAATCCCCAAATCACACGTTCCATCGCCGTCGGCATGATCTTGCGATGCTTGCCCTTGAGCTTACCGTCGGAGCCAAAGAACAAGACGGAACAGTAGAGCGTCCCTAAATCTCGTTCCACGACTCCGATCACAACATTTATTCCGTATTTGAGAGCCAGTTCGGCCACGACCGCTGTTTCTTCACCGGGCACACCGATAGCTCCGTCGTGGTAGCGCCGGAATTCTTCCCGCCCTTCGATGGAGCGCGACCCCACGCGAACCCCAAAATTTGCACCTTTCGGGTATCCTCCGAGGAAAGCCTCCGGGAAAACCACCAGCTTTGCGCCAAGCTCAGCTGCTTCTCTGCAGAGATTCGAAACCTTGGCTAAGGTGCGAGACATATCGAAGATGCTGGAACCCGCCTGGACGACGGCGACCTGTACTCTTTCCACTGTGCTCCACCTCTGAAGTAAGATAGCAACCGGTATTCCCGATTTGGACCTCTGTCTCGCGCATCGTACTCTTTCCCTTCCCCTCGAAACAACAAAGTGTGGCTCAAGAATTCATCTCGAAACGCCTGGACGCGTCGTACAGTGACCCCAGACGCGTCTCCGTCAAGTCCCTGAGTTTGGCAACTCCCAGATGCTCGTCGACAGGTTTGTCGAGGTCCACCTTTCCCCGCTCGACAAGCCGCATCAACCCAGTGGCGGTAAAATGGCATTGAGATGCATGCCAGGGAATAAAGTGTGTCGGGGGTGGCGCGGATCATCTTTTCCCGGTCCGTCCAACAAACCAAACCCTTCCTCCCAGACAATTTCTCCGCCTTCCGCAACTGCAACTGTAAACGATGGTATTTCGTTTTCTTGCATGACCCGTCGAATCACCGTGCGGGCTGCGTCGAAGCGCGTGTCTACCCTTGCCGGCGATTGCGCTGTGACTACGGCCGAGATGATAAGAATCACCCATACCGCTAGCGCTCTACGTCGCCATGCCGTTGAAAAAGAATGGACCATACTTTTGCGGCATGAGCGTCCCTTTGCCTATTCCCGAAATGCGATGTCCGGGAGTGCAATTAGACTCCTCAAAATAAGATGGAGAGCGAGGTGCCGCTATTACCGAGGTAGCGCCAACGATACATTCTATAAGTATGGGCGAGCTCAATAGTTGAAACAAATAAATAGCATTTACTTCCATGGTCCTCATTTTCGATTTTCGCTGAACAAACTGAAGGGGGTTTCAAGGATGCATGCTTGAACACTAGAAATAACGATCCCTGAAGACAGGTCCCTCACGGGCCACGCCTGCGAATCCATGTCTGCGTGGATGGCTAGATAAGCACAATTTATTTGACTGATTTCGCAGGCGCCTGCTAAATGATTGCTGCAAATGAATGTTGCCGCACAAGGCCGCCCGGCTGAGCTAGGTGTAACGAGCGATCCACTAGAGCCGCGGAGCATTCCGAGATGCGACCGTATCGAGCCAACGACCTCCAATGGAAAGCGGATTCTATGACCTGTACGGTCTGCAACGGTTGGAGGTGCAGGCAACCTGAGGAAAGATAGGAAACGGCGTTGAGGAACACGCCAAGCAACCTTCAAGCGGACTCAGGCCAACAGCAGCTCGAGTTCCGCGGTCGCTCCGATTCGGTACGGATGCAACATTGAGATGAAATTCATCGCACAACCTGATTCTTCAGCAAGTTGTTAGAGAGGTCGAGAGGACAATTGTGAGGAAATGGTTTCCGCTATCTTTGCTATTTCTGTACGCTGGTATTGTCAGCGTTTCGGCTGCGCCAACGAAAGCCATCGTAAAACCTGATTACCAAGACCAAATTCCCGCATGGCTAGCAGAGAATCATGTCCCCGCCGTTGGGATCGGGATCATCGAGGAAGGAAAAATCAAAGAAGTAAGAGTATTTGGAGAGCTACGAAAAGGCGTTCCTGCGCCTCTGAATGCCTTATTCAATGTTGCCTCTCTCACTAAGCCTGTAACAGCTTTGACCGTCCTAAAATTGGTGAATGACGGGCGGTGGAGCCTGGACGAGCCAGTCTCCAAATACTGGATTGACCCAGATGTAAAGGACGATCTCCGGTACGAGCGACTGACAACGCGGATCATCCTCAGCCATCAAACAGGTTTTTTGAATTGGCGCAGCTTAACGCCATCCCATAAGCTAGCATTCACTTTTGATCCGGGAACCAGATTCGGATATTCGGGCGAGGGGTATGAGTATTTACGGCGGGCGGTCGAGCGCAAATTCGGAAAATCACTGCAGCAGCTTTCTGCTTCCCTATTGTTCGAACCCCTCGGCATGAAAGACACCAGATACGGCTGGGATGCGCAGATGGACGGCTCGCGGTTTGCGGAACCGCATGCTGAAGACGGAACGATTCTTCTCAAGACTATTAGCGAGGGCTCTCCCCTCGACATGACGAAGCGCACAGGCATCTCGGCCGCAGACTGGCTGGTAACAACCGTCCCGGACTACACCCGATTCGGGGTCTACGTTTTACAGGGTGGAGGACTTTCAAACGAACTGTACCGGGATATGACTACACCCCAGGTCGCCAAGAATGCCGGAGTTGCGAGGGACATCGATGGAATGGGATTAGGCTGGGAGGTGATACACCTCTCTCACGGAGAATACGTTCTTACCCACGACGGCTCAGATCGGGGGGTAAAGACGCTAATTATGCTCCTCCCCAAATCTAATCGTGGCATCGTAGTGTTCACTAACGGGGAAAACGGGCGAAGAGTGATTTCAAACATTTTGAAAGCATCCTTCAGTGACCTGCGGACTGAACTGGCAAAATATATGGACGACTTCCAGTGATCATGATCTTGAAAACATACAGGGTTTGATTCACAAAGTCTGTTTTTGTACGACTGGCGTTTCATACGTTTCCGGAACGCGAAGTTGGCGCATGGGAGATCTCGTGGATGATTGTTCAGGATCTCCATTTGCCACCGAATTAAGCGTCGTCGGGCTTTGGATCCCGAAACTTCAAACGCTAGGTCAATCAAGTACTTCACCAAAGCGGAATCTACAAAGCCAAGTACGCCTTCGGTCTTAGATTTTGAATCCGAGGTCGCTTGGGACGTAGCCTAGCAAGGCGATCGGCCTCGCTGTGTATACGGCTAGCTCGCTCTTCCGTGCAAAACGGATTCTACCGAAGTATGGAGAAGCCAGCCCAAAAAGTGGCGAGGGTTTTATCGAGAGGTGCGCCAAGTTGGTTGAGGCTGGCCGCACTTCATCTTTCGCGGAGTGTTTCTCGATGTTGAATCCTTCTGTTGTGCTGGTAACTTTAGGGATAGTTGCTTCAATTTTTTCCGTACTGGGGATGTTGCCAGGTCAGGAATCCGATAAACGGCCGAGAGCAAGAGATATAGGCCTCATTACTGGCACGCTGCCGGTAGGTCCTCTAGACGCCATCACGGATGTGCCTGGCGTCCTAGTCGGTCAAGTGACGCTCATCCGAGCAGACGCGGTACGAACCGGCGTTACGGTTGTGCTCCCCCACGGTGGCAATTTATTTGTTGACAAGGTGCCAGGTGCCGTCTTCGTTGGCAACGCTTTCGGAAAAATCATTGGCTCGACTCAGGTGGATGAGTTGGGGGAGATTGAGACTCCTATTGCCCTTACGTCGACGTTGAACGTGGCGCGAGTGGCCGACGCAATCATTGATTACATGTTGCAATTGCCCGGCAATGAGCAGGTACATTCTATTAATCCCTTGGTCGCAGAGACAAACGACAGCTTTCTGAATGACATTCGAGGCCGGTACGTTGGCCGTTCGGAGGTGTTCGAAGCGATCCAGCATGCACACGGAGGTTCGATAGAGGAAGGAGCAGTAGGCGGCGGAACGGGAACCGTCGCCTTCGGTTTCAAGGGAGGCATTGGGACTTCCTCTCGAAGGGCGGGACCATACACTGTTGGTGTCTTGGTTCAATCGAACTATGGCGGCATGCTGCAAATCAACGGTGCACCTGTTGGGAGGGAGTTAACTGCGGGCGGTCCGAACTCAGGGAATGGGTCCATTATCATGGTGGTGGCCACGGATGCGCCGGTTGATGCGCGAAACCTTCACAGAATGGCAGCTCGCACAATTTTCGGTTTGGCTCGCACCGGTTCGTCGGGTGCCAATGGTAGCGGCGATTACGGGATAGCGTTCTCGACGGCGCGAATGCCCGTGCGGCTGCTATCAAACGAAGAAATGTCACCCCTATTTCTCGCTGTGATAGAAGCGACAGAGGAAGCAATTTACAACTCTCTGCTTAAAGCCGTGACGCTCTCCGGTAACGGCCATACAGTGGAGGCGCTGCCGATCGAGCGGACTGTTGAAATCTTGCGCCGGCACGGTGCCATCACCCAATCTGGCAGCGCTTATTGATTGTTAGGCACTCGTGTGCATTTGGCAAATACACTGGCATTGCATTGGACAACTCAAGAATCAGCGTTCTTGCATTCGTCGATTGCGGGTTGGACCACCGCTACGCGACAAACAACTGACGATTGAGAGTGAAACTAAATTGTGCGAGAGAACTCCTTAAAAAAGGAACGCCACACAGCGTTCAATTCTGGATCCAACATTGGAACCTGTAAGTCTGTAGCATTACTTTGCTGAGTATTGAGAAATTTGATCTTCCAACTCTCCAATGAAGGAAAAGTCCGAATGTCGATTAAAGCAATCTCTGCGCGTCGCTCCCAATTGAGTTCATGGAGTGTCATTATCACGATCTGCTTTTCTCTGGCGAGCGCGACAGCTCTTTTCCCAGTGGCAATTGGAAGTGACATTTCAAAGCGCGCTCACGATCTGCATTTCAGTTCGCTCGTCGTGGATACGCACGACGATACGACGCAGCGTCTTCTCGAACCCGGCTTCGATATCGGCGTGCGCCACACGGACGGCAATATTGATATCCCGCGCATGCGCGAAGGCGGCCTGGGCGCGATCTTTTTCTCCATTTGGATGCCCGGCAGCATCACCGGCCCCGAAGCCGTGAAGCGCTCTCTCGACCAGATTGACGCCGTGCGAGAGATGGTGCGCACGCATTCGGAGGATCTCGCGCTTTGCACGACCGCCGAAGAAGTGCGCCGCGCTCACGCCGGTGGCAAGATCGCCGTCCTGATGGGCGTCGAGGGCGGCCACATGATCGCAAGCGATCTCGGCGTGCTCCGCTCCTACGCCGCGCTTGGCGTTCGCTACATGACGCTCACGCATAGCGTCAACGACGAGTGGGCCGATTCCTCCACCGACAAGCCGGCGCATAACGGCCTCACCGATTTCGGCAAGGATGTCGTCCGCGAAATGAACCGCCTCGGCGTAATGGTAGATATATCGCACGTCTCCGACAAAACCTTCTATGACGCGCTCGAAGTCAGCGAAGCCCCGCTGATCGCCTCTCATTCCTCGTGCCGGTCTATCTGCAATGCACCCCGCAATATGACAGACGATATGATTCGTGCCCTGTGTGCCAAAGGCGGTGTTATCCAGATCAACTACAGCGTTGCTTTCCTAAGCCAGCAGTTTCGCGATTCGCTCCAAGCGCAACCCGAAATCCAGACAGCCATCGCATCCGAAGTCCAGAAGCGTTGTGGCGATAGGGAAGGCTGCCAAATGATCGAGAAAGACAAACTCACTCGCGAATACGTCGATCAGGGCAAATTGCCGCAGATCGACTGGACGATAATAGTTGAACACATAGACCACGTCGCGAAATTGGTGGGCGCAGACCACGTCGGGCTTGGCTCGGATTTCGACGGCGCGAGTATGCCATACGGGATGGAGCATGCGGGCGAGTTGCCGAAGATTACCGAGGCGTTGCTAACGAAAGGTTATTCAGAATCCGATGTTCAGAAAATTCTTGGTCGCAACACTCTGCGAGTAATGGAAGAAGTGGAAGCGACCGCGAAACGAATACGACAAGTAAGGTGACGGAATCGGGTAGACCGATCCGCGAGCTCGAAGAACCGCGAGTGGTGGCGCACCGAGTATGACCATATATGGTTCAACGGAGAATTTGATTTCTACTAATAGATAAGCGGTAACTGCCCACCTCAGGTCGCTCCAGAGCACTGTCGGTCAAAACGTGCCGCACTCGACTCATGCTCGCCACCGAAGCGGCGCGCTCTGCCCCGGCAAAAGCGAAATCAGAGACCACGCTCAACGGAGCCGTCATTCCGAGAGGCGCTGCAATGCGCTCCGACGCACATTCCCGTAACACGCTTGCCTCCCCGCTCCTAGCGAGCTAAACAGCTTGTCGAGGGTGTCCCAGTGATAGGCAACAGCAATCCGAGCTTCGATCTCATCCATGACTGCCTCGTCACAGTACATATCGACACTGTCACATGGAGCCTGGACGAGGCTTCGCAATCAGCGGAATGGATGTATACATCCTTTCCACTTTGCGTGAGAAAATGTTGGCCCTATCGCAAATACACCGTCTCTGTCGGCGCCGAGACACGTGTGATCAGAGCTACCAATTTCTATACCTCTTCCATTGGGAGACGATCTCCCCATTATCAAGGATATGATAGAAGTCGTGTTGAGCGGCTGATAGGCAAGAGTGATTCACAAGTATTCGCACTCGCATACCGACCTTGAGCTTGTCAAGAGCAGTGGCATCTTCAACGGTTGCCAAGCCATGTTCCTGACTGAGGGAATCCAGACGGACGCCCAAATCATTTCCTTCTAGATCTAAGACTCTTCCGTACCCGCACGCGGGGTCAAACTCGAAGGGACCGCGATCCTTTGATAGAGCTATTGCCCCAGCATCACAAACAATCTGGCGGCGAGTTCGATCTCGGCTCACGATCGCTGCGAGGACAGTGATGGCACAATCCTCAAAACGACATGTCCCAAGTGTTGCCTGAAAGACATCATAGAAAATATAGTTGCCCGGTCTGGCCTCATCTATTCCCCTCAAATGGTCGACTGCATGAACCGTTGGCGTCGACCCAATCGAAATGAGCGGCACTTCCACCCCTAAGCAGCGCAATTCATTGGCAAAGTCGAAGACGGAATCTCGCTCTCTATGAGCGATCGACAATAATTCTTGCTTTGACTCCGCACGGTAGGCATGTCCTGCGTGCGTTAGCAAGCCATTGAAACTAAGATTCGATGAGTTGGCTATCGTTCTTGCTAGTTCTTTTGCGGTCCCGGTGTTGGGTATGACTCCGGTACGGCCGTAGCCGCAATCGACGTCCATGAGGACGTCCAGTCTTACTCCCGCGCGCCGGGCGAGATTGTTCAAAATCGGAGGCACTGATAAGTCGTCGGTGATCAGACGCAATCGCTCACATTCTCTTGATAGTTTGATCGCGGCACAAAACTTTCCTGGCTCAATGGGAACAGTGTACAAGACGTCGGAAAAGCCAGCTGCGGAAAATACCCTGCCTTCTTCCAGCGTGGAAACAGCAATTCGTTCTTCTTGACCAGCCGTCTGAATGTGAGCAACTTCGATGCATTTGTGAGTCTTAACGTGGGGCCGCAGTTTTGCGCCCAGCGAGGCCACTCGTTCTTTCATTTTTCGAGCGTTGTTCCTTAGTCTCTCGTGGTCGAGCACGAGACAGGGCGTTGTTAAATCATAAAGATTCATCGGACTGTCTTCGTAAGTCCTTTGAGAGTAAGGGAGGCCATTTTTTAGCTATGGTTTCGGGCAGAGTGCACCCATGTATACTTCCTTCGGGCGGCTGCGAGTGTACCGAAACCGATCTTCGAGCAGGACGCGTTTCTGTTCTTCTCTCCATTTCAGGATGAGGTCGCTCTTGGAAACCTGGCGCGTCTTAAGAGATGTGCTGACGACAACGTCGAGCGACAACAAGTCGTTCTGCACATGTCGGAGCGCGGCAATCGCCGTGACGGGTTTGCTGATCGCTGCGACTTGAAAAAACGTATCGACCTTGGCCGGTTGGCGAGTTTTCACATCGACGACGCCGTATCCTCGTTCACGCAATTCTGAAGTCCTCGTTGACAGCGATACTCATGCCCGAGACATGGAAGCGCTTCATTGCTTCCTGCAGGGTCAGACCATCCAGGTCCTCGCGATACGACGTCTGAGCTGCCTGGAGCCGCGCTATCTGTTGCGCAGCATCATTACTATCAACCGTGCTGAGCATTGCCAGCACGAGGTCAGATGGCCTTTTCCGAGGTCTCTAATCAAAAATCTAACACTTTGCTGCCGGTATGGTCGTCCGCCGCGCTGCAGTAGAACAAACGTCGAACTTTTCCCTTTCGAGTGATTTCATTTCTCGGGTTCCCTCCACGTGTCACTACAATGTTCAACTATCTTGTCGGTCGCTTTAAGGCCAAACCCCGTCAACGGAATGACGACTATGTCCCGATGTCCTATGACGCCACTGGAAAGCAGAGTACTGCATGCACCAATGGCCGCAGCGGAGGTCGGTTCGATGTACACTCCCTTAGAGGCGAGAAGTTTAAGCGAGTACCACACCTCATCATCCGAAACGATGTGCGAAATCCCGGCCGAATTTTGGATGGCTTGCAGAATTTGCTTCGCTCGTATGGGATCCGAAATCGCGATTCCTTCTGCGGCCGTTTGCCGCTTTTGAACACAATGAACAGATTGCCGTCCGGCCTTCCAAGCTTCGTAGATTGGTGCACAATTCTCCGACTGTACCGCGACTAGCCTCGGCATTTTGGTCACATACCCGCAGGCTCGCAAGTCCAGAAATCCCTGCCACAAACCGACAATCAGGCTTCCGCCGCCGACAGGAACAACGACCCAATCCGGCGCTTTCCAGTTCAACTGTTCTGCAATTTCATAAGCCATCGTCTTCATACCGGCCAGAAAATACGGACTCCAATTGTGGCTGGCATAGAATGAACGGGCTGCGGCCGCCCAAGCGGCCTCGGCGGTGTCCTCGCGACCGCCATGTATCTTGATGAGCGTAGCTCCATATGCGCGAATTTGTGTGGCCTTGCCCAACGATGTGTAAGCGGGAATAAATATTTCGGCACGTATACCCGCGGCAGCCGCGTACGCTGCCACAGACGCTCCCGCGTTTCCGGAAGAGTCGTCAATGACTTCCGCCACGCCCCATTCTTTCAGCTTGCTAATCATCACGGCCGTTCCACGGTCTTTGAAGGAGCCGGTGGGCCTTAGATAGTCGAGCTTTAGAAGAACCTCACGTCCGTTCAGCTGGTAGGGTGTTAGCGGCGTAGGGCCTTCGCCGAAGCTCACGTAGTTTTTCGAATCATTTATTCCAAGTGATTCCTGGTATCGCCAAAGGTTAGCTGCTCGGCCCGCCAGGTTCGGAAGATCAAACATCCTCGGAGTCTCCAAGTTGAGGTAGCCTCCACAATCGCAACACCACCTTGGTTCCGAGTCAGGCCAACTTCGGGAGCATTTTGAACAGGTCAGCGTTATCGACATTGGGGCTTCGTCCTAATCGAGGTAAGGACAGGACTGCAAACAATTCAGATATTTATAATCTGTGCTTCTCTTTATTGAAAGAAATTGAAGGCCTTGCCGGCGCCGTAAAGCATCGCGTTCTCATACGCCGCTGCGGCCGCAGCAACATCCTGCAAGGCGGTTCCCGTGGCGTCGAAGATAATGATTTCCTCCTCTGAGGTGCGACCCATCTTTTGCCCGGCAATAATTTCGCCCAATTCGGCGTGAACGTCTTCCCGACGCATCCCTTTCCCTAGGGCATGGTGGAGCTCTCCAACCTCTTCGCACTGCTCTAGGATGTCCACCACTACTTTGTTGGTTATCAGAAGCTCCGGATCCAACTCTTGCTTGTCCGGACTGTCCGCCCCCATGGCTGCGATGAATGTTCCCGGAGCAACATCCTCTTTGCGCAAGTAAAACTGGTGGGCTGGCGTACACGTCACACAGACATCGCTTGCTCGTACGCAGGTCTCAAGACTGGCACTCACCTCAGTTCTTATTCCCAAATGCTTGGACATTTCCTTCGCCAGGGACTCCGCTTTCGCCTTGTCTACGTCGAACAGAAAAATGTTCCGGATGGGTAAGACACGCGACATCGCTTGTACCTGGATGCGTCCCTGCACTCCACAACCGCAGATGGTCAGGACACTGCTCCCGTGCCTGGCCAGGTGCTTTGCGGCCACTGCGGCGGCTGCTCCCGTGCGCTTCATGGTGATTTCACTCGAATCCATCACCGCGAGGGGGTAACCGTTCTCGCCGTCGCACAGCACAATTACACCCTGAATGCTTGGCATGCTGAACCGCTCCGGGTTATGAAAGAAACCTCCATTCACCTTCAGGGCGAACAGGCGCCTGCCCAAGACCAATCCTCCAGCCTTAATGTGAAACTCGCCGTCCACGGAGTCGACGTTCATGAGCCCGGACTTGAGACCTTTTCCCTGAGCGTAGAGCCGGAAAGCGTCTTCGACGACCTTCAGACTAGTATCGAAATCGAGCAACTGAGCGACTTCGCTGCGATGGAGTAACAATGTGTGGTTATGCCTCAACGACGGACCTCCGCACGAGATTCCCTCACATTCCTGTCTTTAACCACCGAGGATTTTCGCGTAGACCTCAGGTCCTCATTGCGGGTACTCACTATGCGGCACGGGTTGCGCCCATGGAATAACACCGGCGTCGTCATCGCCGCCGCAACGCTCAGTGTACTATCTGGCATGACCCTTGAGTCGGCGATCGGGGAAAGCAAGCGAAGCGTTGGCGGCGACGTATTTTTCATAGATACCCGCGCCATGAACAAAGTGATCATTGGATCGACGATCTCGCTATGCGGACTTCCCGCATCAAGTTAGGCTAGGCGCCTTGGCTTTAGAATGTCGTCCGGCTTTCCTGCAACACTCTGAGGGGTCACGCCCACTTTGCTTGCGACCAGCCGTTTGTTCTCCAGCCGAGCTTCCATAAAAGCCCTTGTCACGGGAGAGTGTACGCCACGTCTCTTCACCGGGGAGCAGATGCATGCTGATACTCTCGTTCGCACCGACCCGCAGTTGTCCGGTCCGAAGGTTACCGAGATCGGCTACCGCGGATATAGCTTCGTTGCGCAAGGAAACCAACCGCGCCGCATAGGCGTACATGACTTCCCCCGCTGGCGTTAGTCGGTACTCATAGCGCTTTGAGCGGTCGAACAGGGGCGTGCTAAATTCCTCTTCCAGCTTTCGCATCGCAATGCTAACGGCAGGCTGAGTTCGAAGCACGCGTTCCGCAGCTCCGCGGACACTTTGCTCTTCCACGACCGCCACGAACATCTGGAGTTGCATTAGTTCCATAGCGTCACCACCCTCCGCGCTCGAACAAGAATGGCCATAAGAAGGACTCTCGATGCACTTTCGCTTCGTGGATTTGGCAGACTAACGGGCGACACATGCATCAGCTCTCCCACACAGGTCGCGCACCCACTACGTGCAGTTGCTGCCCCGATGAAAACAATCTGGGTGTGTGCGTATCCCGCGACCCAGTAGGTTCGCACTGTATTCGGTTCGCGTTTGCGGTGAACGAAAACTCTCGCGGCACCGAGCGCAAAAAACTTTGCAATATACACGAAGTAAGTAAGAAGTTGTTCAAAAACCCCGCTGATGGTGAACACGGCCGATCAGGCTGGCGCGATGCTCCAAATATAGACAGAGCCGCACCGGTCAACCACACTGTCATCGCTAGTGGCATCGATTTGCCCATCAGTCGCACCACCGAACCGGCACAAGAAAGATCCCCGATCCGATCAGCCTCCCGATGATCAGGAGCAGAAATTCGCGGAATCCCAGGATGCGTCTGAGCCGCGTTTGAGGTCCCACTTCGGCCATCTACGCCATGGCGCCCGTTCGCTGAAGATACGCGACCACGACTTGCTCCATGCGAGGGCGTGCTCATCTTCATCACGCTAGGCCCCCCCATCCTGTCGCGGGCGATACCAACGATGGTCAGCGCGGTCCTCGTCTTCACTTCTCCGCAACAGCGCGAGCGTGCGTGAAGGCGCCTGCAAGTGTGCGCAGGCGACTAAGATCGCTCCTAAAATCGCCATTGGCGCAACGTATGAGCTCCCGAACGAAGGGCTCGCGACAGAAGCAACACAGAAATCGTCGCAAGCCTCTGCGATTGGAGTAATCTCACTGTCCGTAATTCCGAATGTCGGTACACCCTGTTCCTTTGCGCGCAATGCGGCTTCGACCGTCTCCCGCAGGCACTGGCCAAAGCTGATAGCGATCAGCAGGCCCTTAGAGGTAAGCGTACGGACCTTTCTCTGAACGGTGCCCGTACCTCCCACAGGAGCCTCGGCCGGAAATCCGAGGTGCATCAGGCCGTAAGCCAAGTGCCAGCTGAGGGACGCCGCAAGATCGATCCCCACGACCAGAATACGGTCGGCTCGCTTGACCAATTTTGACAATGCAATGACCCGCTTCGGGTCCAGTGCCGTTTGCAGCGAGTGCAAGTTACGGAGATCGGTTTCCACGCTGTGCCCGACGCGATCTGCGAGTGTGCGCTTCTCCCGCGAGGCCGCCTTCAATGCAGTGTACGGCGTAATTCGCGTGATGAAATGAGCGCGCAGGTCGGTTGCAAACTCTGCGAATTTGCGATAGCCGAGAGCCTGAGTGGTGCGTACGATCGTCGCGGCATCAACTTCATACCGTTTAGCAAGTTCGCGCGATGAAAGGAAAAAGGTATCCTCCGGGTTCTCCAGAATCATGTGCAAGAGCTTCTTCCGACTGGCGCTTAGATTCGCTTGCGCCTTTGATACACGTACCTCCAGCAGAGTTCTGCCCCCACTGTTCCCCTTACTTTTGATAGCCCCATGCGTGCCGGAAGTTCGCGCTATTTTCCCCAATTTTTTCACCCCGTGTCCCTCGCTTGGCACAAGTACCGTCCGGTGCGACCCACGAACCCCCACCCTGGTCTCGCCGAAGTGATTTAATAAGAAGCGTTGAAGGGAGCTGCAGGAATGTAATTACAACGGATGTTGTGTTGTGTCAAGCCTCTTCATTATATGTTGCATTTGGCACTCGCGAACCTCCCTTATTCGCAGCAATATTTTGCCGCGACTGCAACAGTTGTTGCGTCCCCCCTCTTCACTATTCGCCCGTCTCGAAAAAGAGCTTGACAGCTCGCCAAGCTTGCGTCTAGAATCCGTCGCTTTCATCGCACGTTTCTGACGCTGCAACAATCGTTGCACTTATGCAATACATCATACAAGAACTCCAAACTTCCATAGCTCCGCCAGGGCGAGGAGTTGAAAATTCATTATATTTGATCGTCAAGCTAGCTATTCCGGCTGCTCAGTCTGGAGGTAGATACTTCTGAGAGGTCGAGTGGCAACGATCTTGCGGGTAGCTGGTTAAGAGTGATCTGCGACTGAGGTCTGCCAATTATCGGAGTGTGAAGATTGCGTATCCTTCAGTCGCTTCTAACTTTGAGGGGAGGGAATCCATGAACGATAGTCTCAACAAACGACAGTGGCGGGTCGCTTTACTCGCGATCGCATCAGCGTTGCTGCTCTCAGCAGCAGGAGGTAGCTATGCGCAGAGCGCGTCGGCGATCATTACTGGGCGAGTGCTGGATCCCAAGGGCGCTTCCATTCCGGGAGCGACGGTAATCGCAACCAACGCCGAGACCGGCATCGTCCGAACGACGACGACAACTTCAGACGGTTTGTATCGCCTTGGCGATCTTCCGGTTGGCACCTACAACGTCCTCGCGGAAGCCAGTTCGTTCGCCAAGGTCGAGTTTCAAAATGTCAAGCTCCAGGTCGGTGACCAGCGCGACGTTAATTTCAACCTTGAGCTTGCCAGCCAGAAGCAGTCGGTTATTGTCACTTCGCAACCGCCGCTCGTCGAAGCAACGAAGACGGATGTGTCCTCGGTAATCGACGAAAAGGACGTGAGCGATCTTCCGATCTCCACGAGCTTCGGCTCGTCGGCCGTTGCCAACGATTATGCAACGTTGGCGGCCTCTGCGCCTGGAGTGAAGTATGACTATGCAGGTTTGGACATCGATCCGATGGGGCCGGGCGCGGTTAACGCCCGTGGTGCCACCGTGAACGTCGACGGCGGAAACATTTCCGACCCAGTTCAATCGTCGCGCGGCTACCTCGGTGCTTCCCTCGAAGAAGTGAAGGAATTTCAGGTGCTGAGCAATAACTACGACGCTGAATACGGGCAGGCAGGAGCTCTGATCTTGAACGTCGTCACAAAGTCAGGCGCCAACGACTTTCACGGAGATGCCCACGGGTACTTTCGTGGTCGAAACTTCGGCGCCTCCGACTTCTTCTACAATTTAAGCGGCGATCCCGACCGCGCACCGTTCTTCAAGCATGAAGAGGGCTTCACGGCAGGCGGTCCCTTCGTTAAAGACCGATTGTTCTGGTTCACCAGCCTCGAAAGGACGGATGAAGGATCACCGCTTACCGTTACACCGTTTGATACTACGGTAACGGTACCGGAGGACACTTATGAGTTGCTATGGTCCGCCAAACTCGATGCCAAGCTTACCGAGAAGCATATGCTGACGATCCGTTACAACGTCGAACGCGACGCGAATGGGAATGTGCTGGACTCGACGGGTCCTGATACGGCGGCAAGCGCGCTGCAAAATGTCGCGAGCCACTATAGCGGCTTTAACGTGGGAATGATCTCGACGTTGACGCCCCACACGGCCAACGAGGCGAGGTTTTTCTGGTCTCGAATCCTGTCGTTGGAGCCGGATAACACCACAGTCCCTGGTCAGAGCCTGCCCAATGCATATGTCGGCGCAAACTTCTGCTGCCCGTCAGGCGCTTTCCGGACCCGTTTCGAATACCTCGATAATCTTTCTTGGACACGGAGTAATCACACGTTCAAGTTCGGTGCAAACATCAATCATTATCCGGTTAGTTCCACATTTCAACAATACCATAACGGTAATTATTCATCATTCACGGCGCTGCAGACCTGCGCACCCTATGGTTTGTGTCCCACCGAGTTTACGGTGTCGGATGGAGCCGGATTCGCAAGCACCGTTGACACTGATTATGGGTTATACGCGCAGGACGCCTGGCAGTTTCGACACCACATTACCGTGAACTATGGCCTACGTTACGATATCGAAGACGGAGCTTTCAAAGGTGGTACAATTCCGGACTCGAGTGTGCCTGGAGGATGTGTGCAAGCAAATGGTTTGATTCCCGCTTGCGGCTCCGACCACGGCCACTGGCAACCTCGGCTGGGCGTCGCTTGGGGTCCCAATTTCGAGCACGGGATTCTACACTGGATATTTGGTGATCCCGGCAACTCCGTGGTGCGTGCAGCAGGTGCAAAAATCACGGAAATGGCGGAACTCAACATCGTACTTGACTCCCTCACCGACGATGGGAAGAATCTCCTGATTTCGAGTATTTCGGCTGCTGACTGCTTCACGCCAACTGGCGCACCTACATCTCCAGGCTCGCAGACCGACCCGCAAGCCTGCGCTGTTCTGCAGGCTTACCCCAACTTCCCGAGCTTCTCAGCGCTTGCGCCGTATACTCAGGGCGTCATCACCAACTTCGGTAAGGTTCGCCCGATATCCCCGACCATTAATAACCCGGAAATTACAATGGCGTCGCTGGTGATTCAACGACAGGTCGGATCTTCGTTCACATACAGTATTGGCTATCAGGGTGTATTCGGCCACGGCTTGTACGGCGAGACCGACAAGAACTACCCCACGCCGATTGCAGATCCCTCGCACTCTGGCTTCTTCTATATGCCTGATCGGCCGGATCCAAATTTTGGGGCAATTCGGACAAACTTCAGCGACCGCACTTCGGGATACAACTCCCTGGTGGTCACGGCGCAGAAGCGGCTGGCGCATCACTTCCAGTTCCAGGCCAACTACACCTGGTCGAAATTAATGTCGGACGGCGAAGACTTTTATGGCCTGTCTGAACCGGCGAATCCCTTGGCAGCTCTGAGCCTGGACAATGCCTTGGCATCGGAGGATGTCCGCCATCTGGCCAACTTCAGCTTCGTGGCGGACACAAACCGCCTCCTTAACACTCCAATTGTCAGCAAAATTCTGAACAATTGGACGTTCGGAATGCTCGGCACTTTACAGTCGGGTCGTCCGTTCCCGATTTCGACCGGCGATGGCGTTTTCTCTGGTTCGGTATTCTACGGCCTGGGTGAAGAAACCAACCAGCGGCCCAATGTACTAGCGAACGGCAACCTGATTGCCACCAATATCGGATCGATATCCGGAACCAACCTCGAAGTAGGACAATCCGGCGTGCTCGCCTGCGAGACGGCCGGGCTCGCCAACTGCGCACAATTGCAGACGACGTTCGATGCTCCAGCAGGAGCGAGCTTGTCGGGTCCGAAGGACAGCTTCTCCGGCCAGGTGGTAGATTTCCAATATATCAGCGGTAATCTTGCCCGAAACGCTGGCCAGAGTCTGCCGTTATATTCATTCAATGTTTCCTTGACGAAGTCTATCAAGATCCCCAAATGGGAGTCCGCCAGCGTCGAACTACGGTTGGATGCCTTTAACGTGTTCAACCATCCGCTGTTCATTGAGAACAACGGCAACGATGTGCTGAACGTCTTGTCTCTGCCGCCGCTGCAGGTCAACGGTGTTGCGAATCCAAACTTTAATTGCACGGTTAGCTGCATCAACCCGTTTTCTGGCCTCTACTTCGGCGCCAACGGGCAGCCACTTACTCTGGCGAGCTTCCAGCGCGCCACGTTTGACCAGGCGAAGAACTTCAACGCATTGGGCGGACCAGCCGCGACGGTGGGACCACGAGTCTTACAGCTCGCGATTCGCTTCCGCTGGTAGTTGCAACAACCGAGAGAGGGCAACACAAATCGTTGAAGCAAGGAGGCCGATTCGGCCCCCTTGCCTTTTGAATTGCGGTGGTCAGGCCGTTTATCACCAAGAGGTGAGTCCCGCGACCATTTTTTACACGGAATCCTAAGCCATCTCGCACTATTTGCTCCTTGATCCAGAAGCTCGGCACAAACAGCTGCTCAGGAGATCCCTGGCGGCATGAAAAAAATCAGATAATGCTTTCGGAGAGAGGCACACAGCGTTCGACGACCTGGAGCGGTTCCCCGCCAGACTGGAGCAAGCCGTTCAACTGGAGCCGAATGTCCCTGCTACCGACGAAGACCTGGGACTCTGTTGTTCTCGAGATGGCGATTTCATTTGTTGGCGCGCGACCTGTATTCCGTTGCGCTTTACTTCCCGATGAGTTTCCAGCACGTGCATCCGCGAGTGAAAAACCTAGCGAGCCGCTGTGGTGGCATCGATGGCTATGGCGAAGCAGCAGATGCAATCTGTACTCAGAGGCATCGAACCCGAAGGGTTCCAAATATCTGTCCAAAATCACTCAAACGCGGCCGCTCGAGCCCGTATGTCAGCCGCCGACACTCCGGTTAGCTCGCGATACCGGTCGGGGTCCGTGTCCCCTTCTGTTCCAAACAGGAGGACCTTGCTCTTTGAACACAGGCCGAGTCTCGACCGAACCTTCGAATTCCTGAGCGCGTACAACAGCGCAGCGAGTCCCGCAATAGCCGATTCGCCAGAAACTATCGGAGCGTCCCCGAAGGGCGGGAAGGCCAGCAAGCGCAAACAGTCTGGCACCGTGGAATCCGGAATCATCATGAAAAAGTCGGCTCCATGGAACAGAATTTTCCACGCAAGCGCAGACACGTGGCCACAGTCAAGCCCCGCCATGATTGTGTGAGACTCCTCGTGAAGCGCGGTTGGCTCCCCAGCCACAGCGCTCGCATAAAGGCATGCGGCACCTAGGGGTTCTACTACAATAAATCGCGGCGCGCGCGCGCGCCATACGCTTTCGAAGTGCGCGCAGACTGCCGCCGCCAACCCCCCACAGCCTCCCTGGACAAAAACATGCGTCGGCGGAGCGTCGGGCCCAAGTTGTTCCATCACTTCGGAACTCATCATTGTGTAGCCCTGCATCACCCAACCTGGCACCTGCTCATAGCCGTCCCATGAGGTATCAGATACGAGCAGCCAACCGTTTTCGTTGGCGTCGTGGGCACATTCATTAACCGTCTCGTCGTAACCGGATGTGGATCGGACAACGACGGCCCCATAGCTCGCAATTGCAAGCTCACGGTTTCGGCTGCACAAGCGAGGAACGTAAACGACGCACGGGCAATGGAACATGCGTGCTCCCCATGCAACCGAGCGCCCGTGATTCCCATCTGTCGCCGTAACGATTTTCATGTTTCGAGTGAAGTCACGGAACATTCCGCTACGGAGTTCTGCGAAACTCGGTACACGTCCTGCGTTCTCAGCAATCTTCGACTGCAGCAATCTACCGGTGGCGTATGCGCCCCCTAATGCCTTAAAGCTACCCAGGCCAAACCGAGTTCCCTCGTCTTTGTACCAGAGGCTAGCGATTTCGCTAGCGCGTGCGAGTCCAGACAGCGAGACTAACGGGGTCGGTCGATAGTTTGGCCAGGACGAAATCTCCTCACGTGCGGCTTCAAACTCTGCTGGTGAAAGACCCGAAACCGGAAGACGCCCCCTCCTCGATGCTTGACGATTTGAATGTAAATTATACCCATCGGCCATCTCTTCTGTTTCCTTTCTGAAAAGTTGCCTGCTCTTGGTTGAGACCTGAAGAAGGAAATGGCGGCCCTCGGCCTAGGCTCGGAGGGTGTCCGAGCCACGAACTCCTTTGAAAAAAGCCGTTGTGGCCCAGAGATACGAGCAGCGCGACGAAATCCACAAAAAGGCTGTACACGCCGAGCGGTTGCAATGTAAACATGTGTTAGCAAGGATCGTTGGTCGTCGCCGTGCCGCTCTGAGAAGTAATAGTGGCGACAACCGCGCCGGCCAGCGCTATTCCCGCGACGGCGGTCGAATCTGATAGCCAAATACTAATGAATGCGACTAAGAATCGCCTTAAGACTTGTTCCCCCAAAAGCCTCCTCGCTGTCCCCTTACTACCCGCAGCGTGCGTCCTACAGAATTTCGACCTGACGTGACCCTAAGTTGCTTTCCGAAGCAAGTCAAATAAATCGTGTTTATCTAGATATTTTAAGCGCAATCATTTCAAGCCTGATTCCTGGCCACGAGCAACACACCCTAATTCCAAGTTTTCCAGTAACGTTTCCCCGCGCCCACTTCGCAACACGGGTGACGGCCCCAGAGCAATTCAGGTTGAGTCATCGCTCCCGCGACACAGCGTCATTCGGTCGGCGCCGGAGTTTGTCCTGCCGAGTCCGAGTAACATCCGGATAGCTTCGATTATACTTTCCTCGGAAACTTCGACTACACGCAAGGCACCCTGTCGATAGTCTATCGCTATGATTACCCAAACTTATCGTTCGAAGGGCCGCGAGAGTTTGAGGCTCGAGACTGTTGGCACAATTACAGGAGTCTTGCAAAGATAGTCGGGGACTTATGCGGCATCCTTGCTCTTAGAACGGAGTTTGAATCCAAGTTGAAATGCGCAATCGAAAGTTGTCCGCCCAGCCCAGTGACCCAACAAACCCGGAGTCGAGCCTTCCTTTTAGCAGGCAGACTCAGCGGGCGCGACTTGAGCCCACCTTTCGTTCAGCCTCTATTTCGGTAAGTCCTAGGCAAAGATCCTCCAACAGATCGCGACGGTTCTCACAACCAGGTGATAGACGAATCAGTGTATCCGATACACCTCGTTCCTGACGCGCCTCCTGGCGCACCGAACCGAACATCATTGTCGCCGGATGGCAGATCAGCGACTCTACACCCCCGAGACTTTCGCCCAAAGCGAAGTACCGCCGCGAGGAAACGTACCGCTTTGCCTCCTCCATGGTGCCGTTGAGTTCAAACGAAACGATGCCTCCGAATCCGCTCATCTGGCGGCGCGCGATATCGTGCCCGGGATGATCAGGCAGGCCTGGGAAATAAACCTTTCGGATCAGAGGATGGGCCTTGAGCGTGTTGGCAATTGCCGTCGCATTCTCGGCGTGGCGGAGCATGCGCAGTTCCAGTGTCCTAATTCCTCGCAGTGTCAACCAGCAATCGAACGGGCCTGGCACCGCTCCAGTGGAATACTGCAGAAACCTGACGGGCTCCAACACAGCAGAGTCCCGTGCGAGCACGGCGCCTTGGATGACGTCCGAATGGCCCGCTAGATACTTCGTGACGCTATGAAGGACGATATCGGCGCCGAATGAAAACGGCTGCTGGAAGTATGGCGTCGCAATGGTGTTGTCCACGACGACGAGGGCACTTTGCTTATGCGCACGCTGAGAGATCGCTTCGATGTCGTAGACAAGGAGTCGTGGATTGCTTGGCGTCTCAATCCAGATCACGCGTGTGCGGGGATTGAGCGTTCCTTCGAAGGCGCTTAGGTCTGAGAAATCGAGGTGATGGATCGTTACGCCCCATCGATTGAACACTTGGTTCAACAGCCGGTGGGTCCCGCCATAGACGTCCTTCGAAGCAAGAACCTCGTCCCCAGGACGCAGATAGGCCTGTAGGATGGCGTTGGCTGCCGCGATCCCCGAAGCGAATGCTGCTCCGTGCGACACGCCTTCTAGTTCCGCCAAGACCTGTTCCAAACGCTGGCGCGTGGGATTGTTTGTGCGGGAATAGGAGAACCCCTTGTTCTGCTCCGGTGCTTCCTGCTGGTACGTCGAGGTCTGGAAGATCGGAGGCACGACGGCCCCGGTTTCTGCCTCTGATGGCTGCTTTGCATGAATCGTCCGAGTCGCAAACTCCATTTTATCCTCTTGCTCGACCGGCCCAAGGTCGATAAATCTTCTCGAGATTTAGGGCTGCGCGCCGATTGCCAAACTGGATAACAACTTGATCTCTTCGCACTTGCGCACGAACAAGATGGCTCTATCGGTTCAGCGTAGCCGCGCCACGGCCCAGGAGTCGAGCGGTGGCAAGCAGGCTGAATGCTTCGCACTTCTTCGGCCAACGGGTTCGCCCATCGGGCCACGTGCCAAAATAAACGACAAGGAGCGCATCCGTTTCAAGAATGACCACGGGGATCGAGCTGAAGGTCGCGGAGCTCCACGATCGCTTCCTCCTCGACCAGGCACGACCACCCGACTTTCTGTGATATCAATCAAGAAGGGCCAGACGCGGTGCACCTGATCCCAAGACCGTGCATGGAGATTCGGACTGTAGATAACACAGAGCTGAAGACCGGGACTTTAATAATATTTATACGGCGTTATTCCGGGGTGCGATCAGCATTCAGAGGTATATTTCGCCTTCGATAGCATCTTGGTTACTTCTTTCTGAACGATTAGATCCTAGAGCGGACAATTAACCACCAAACACAGGAATCGAAGGACGGACAAGGGCCGGGCGGATGTGTTCAAGCGGTCACAGCAAGACCCCGTTCGCGAGCCAAATTTGCGCTAGCCGAGTGGCCCCCTCACTGCGCGATAAAAATAGCACTGCTTTTCACACAGGCAACTTTAACAATGTTTATGACCGCATTTCGGCTCGGAACCCAAGTCCGCTGAACCACAGGGGGAGATGTGTCCGCCTACGCCTTCGCCGACCGCGTCGATCGAATATTTCGAGTCGCTGGAGGAACGCGCCGCTCATTTGCCTCGGAATTCAAACTCGTTCGGCACTCGATGTTCATTGAACGGTATGGATATTCTCGGCAAAGCAATTGAACCACGGTCGCAGGAAGTCGGGAATTCATCGAATCGAAATTACAGGCGTAATGCAACGAATGGTGAACACTATTGACAGACCGCAACAGGTGTTGTATTTTCCTTTCGCCAAGGTGCCGTTTGTCCGTCCGGGCACGATTCATGTTGTGAGACCCTGATGACGTTGTTCCGTCAAGCTCCGAGGCGTGGGAGCGCCGGTCGAGAGTACGAGCGAAATGAAATCCGGAAAAACCTCACTATCTTCTATCACAGCGCCGCCGCCCACAGGCAAGGAGCGCTGTGACACCATCTGAAAGAAGCTCAGTCATTTCGGGAGATTCGCAGGCGGTTCTGTCAGTGAGCGCCGCATCTGAATCGCCGAAACAACTCCGCCGCATTTTTGGCCTGTGGGATCTGGTGTTGATGATTATCGGCACGGTGATCGGTTCCGGAATATTTCTTGTTCCCGGCGCGGTCCTGCGGTCCGTCGGCGATTCCGTTCCGGTCGCGTTGACCGTTTGGCTGGTCGGCGGCGTTCTCTCGCTGCTCGGCGCGCTCACCTACGGGGAACTGAGCGCCATGAAACCGCGTGCTGGTGGCCTCTACGTCTATTTGCGCGATTGCTTTGGTCGCTTCCCTGCTTTTCTTTTCGGCTGGACGTTATTCTTTGTCGTCAGCTCCGGCTCGATCGCCGCGTTGGCGGTGGCCTTTGGCAACTATCTTGGTGTATTCATTCAACTTTCGGCGGGAGATACCAGGCTGGTCGCGGTCATGATGATTCTGGTCATTACTGCGGTGAATATCCGGGGTACTCGCCAGAGCGCCGACCTACTCAACGTAACAACGGCAATCAAAGTTATCGCCATCGTGCTGATGGGAGCAGTGCTGCTTTGGCACGGAAAGCACGCGGTCCTCGGCGATGCGAATTCGTCCGAACACCAGGCATCCAGCGTGTTCGGATTCGGCAGCGGCATGATCAGCGTGCTCTGGGCATACGAGGGCTGGCAATATGTCACATATAGCGCCGGTGAAACGGTCAATCCTCAACGCATTTTCCCTCTCGCTTTTTTGATCGGTACCTCGGCCCTGATCGCCATCTATCTTTTTGCGAATCTCGGCTACGTTGTCGCCCTGGGATCTTCCGGCGTTGCCAGTTCCACACGGGTGGCTGCATCTGCACTGAGTGTTGTCGTCAGTCACGGAGCGGGCAAACTTGTGGCAATCGTCATCCTGATATCCATGTTCAGCGCGGCCAGTTCCATCATGCTGAACGCTCCCCGCATCTATTACGCCATGGCAAACGATGGTCTTTTCTTCCGGTCACTTTCACGAGTTCATCCCAGGTTTGGAACGCCTGCTTGGGCCGTTGGCGCTGCGGGAGTATGGTCGGCGGTGCTCGCCGCGAGCGGAACGTTTGAGCAGCTTCTTACTTACGTCGTCTTCATTGGGTGGATCTTCTACGCACTGGCCGCAGCCAGCATTTTCATCTATCGCAACCGTTCTCCGAATGCCACGCGCCCCTATCTTGTCCCGGCGTATCCGTTTACCCCAATCGTTTTCATCCTTGCGGTGATGGCGCTGGTTATCAATACGATTGCAACGCAGCCGGTTCGAGCGGCGATTGGTCTCGGAATCGTACTTCTGGGTGCGCCCGCGTATGCATTCTGGCGGCGCACGGCAAAGCTGGCGAGCGAGGAAACCATCGACCATGGCTGACGGCGCGGCATTTGTGAAAGAGCCACGCATCCTAGTTCGTCCATTGCAGAAAGCAGCAGAGATGTGCACCGGTGCGGAATTGCAAAGGCGCGTTTGGGCCTATAGCGAGATTGAATCCGCACCTGAGCAAAAGTTCATTGTTGCGAAAGAGAGCGGCGGTCAGATCTTGGGCGCGTCCCACGAGAGCCAAGCAATTGGATTTGATTCGGCTCTTGTCGGCGTCCACCGCGGAAAGGTTTATCTTGACGCGCACATGGTTGGTGTCGTACCCGGCTATCAGGGCTGGGGCACTGGCCGCATCCAGAAGCTCGCTCAGCAGGACGACGCAGTGGAGCGCGGTATCGATCTCATTAGATGGACGCTCGACCCGCGACAATTGAAGAATGCGGATTCCAATCTGGCAAGGTTACGGGCCTTCGTCCGTCGCTGCATTTCAAATGTTTACGGTCGAACATCGAGTCTCTTGCACGCAGGTTTAACGACGCATCGTCTCATCGCTGAGTGGTGGATTCGGTCAGCTCAAGTGCGGGACCTGCTCAGCGGCGGGACGGATACTCCAGGGCCCGATGGGGCGCGTATATCCATTCCTGCCGCGATCGGCCAGATCTGCAGTAGCGATTCTTCAGAGCGAGAGAACATTCAGTCGCGAGTTCAAGAGCAATTTGATAAGTACGTCGCAGATGGCCGTACTGCCGTAGGATTTAAATTTGATGAACAGCAAGACAGTTGCGTCGCGGAGCTTTATGAAGATTGAGTCTATCGCGCTACGTGAAATTCACATGCAATTGATTTCGCCGTTTGAAGCGAGTTTTGGCGCCGTACAAAACCGCCGAATTCTTCTCGTGGAAGTCGTAGCTGACGGCGCCATCGGATGGGGAGAAGTCACCGCGGGCGAGACTCCCGCCTATAACCCGGAAACCACCGACACGGCCTGGCACGTCATTTCCGATTTCATAGCTCCCTCCGTGATTGGCAAAAGCTTGGCCGAATCACCGAATATTCGAGCGATGATGACCCAGATTCGCGGACACGAGATGGCCAAGAGCGGCGTTGAGAATGCGCTCTGGGATGCCGAGGCGCAGCTCAAAGGCGTTCCTCTATCCAAGCTCTTGGGTGGCACGATAGAAGAAATTGCCTGCGGCGTCTCTCTTGGCATTCGAGAAAACCCGCAATCGTTAGTCAAGAAAGTCGAAGAGGAACTTCGCAGCGGTTACCAGCGGATTAAATTAAAGATCAAGCCCGGCAAAGACTATGAGTTTGTCAGCGCCGTTCGGAAGGAATTTCCAAATATCCTTCTGTCCGTGGATGCGAATTCGGCATACAGTCTCGACGATACTGCGAACCTGAAAAAACTGGATGATTTCGAGCTACTGATGATCGAGCAGCCCTTGAGCTGGGATGATATCTACGAGCATTCCAAACTCCAGGCGCAGATCCAAACGGCGATTTGTTTGGATGAAAGCATCCGCAATACAACGCACGCTCTTACGGCAATCAAACTGGAATCGTGCCGGATCATCAACATCAAGTTAGGCCGTGTCAGCGGTCACACCGAGGCGCGGCGGATGCAAGAAGAGTGCCGCAAGCGTGGTGTCCCGGTCTGGTGTGGAGGCATGCTGGAGTCTGGAATCGGCCGCGCCCACAATGTTGCGATGTCGACGCTTCCGGGGTTCACACTGCCCGGCGATGTCTCCGCAAGCCAGCGCTATTGGAATGAAGATATTATCGAGCCCCCGGTCGAAGTTACACCGAAGGGGACCATCCATGTCCCCAAGGAACCAGGCCTTGGCTATTTCGTCAGGCGCGATCGCGTGGACAAACTGACAGTGCGCCGTAACGACTGGGGCGCGCGGCGCGCGGCAAGCTAAGACCGTTTCAAAACTGAGAGTGAATAATGTCCGAAAACCGCCGAAGGAGCGTAGTTTGCGCAAGGGCCTCAACCAAATGGGCGTTGCTCATCCTCGGTTTGTCATTCATCTGCTCCAGCTCTGCTGTGCGGCATTCAAGGGGTTGATTGGTGGAGTTCGAATTGGGAATCCGAGTTGGGCTCTCGGCCGACCGTTGCAACTTGCGCGACAAAGGCCTCGTTGCGACGATTCTTATGCAGATGAGCCTTCCGGCGCGAGGCACGGAAACAGGCACAGACGGCAGTTATCGTTGCTTCCTCTGCCCGCGGCGCAGTCGCTAACTCGATTTGACTTGATATACGTCGCGCTCAGATTCACTGCGAAAAGATCATAGGAGGACCACTCGTGCGCTCATCAGTCCTGCGTCTTGTTCTGCCGTTGCTGCTCGCGATCTCAGCCACCGCGCTGCAAACTCGTCCGCAACCGGCACTCACGCCGATTTTCAAGCTTCAGGAGGTCATGATCCCGGTGCGCGACGGAGTTCACCTTCAGACCGTGATTCTCACTCCCGTCGACCGGCAAGAGCCTCTGCCTATCCTGCTTCTCCGCACGCCCTACGGTGTCCCCGACAAACCGCCGGAGCAAATGCCGCCGTACGTGAAGGAACTCGCGCAAGATGGCTACATCTTCGTCATCCAGAATCTCCGCGGACGCTTCAATTCCGAAGGTGTCTTCAACTTGTCGTCGTGGGTGGATCTTAACGACCCCAAGGCCACGAACGAGACCACCGACGCCTACGACTCCATCGACTGGCTGGTGAAAAACATCCCCAACAACAACGGCAACGTTGGCATGTTCGGCGTCTCCTACGCTGGTCTCACTGCTGCCCTCGCTCTTCTTCATCCGCACACAGCGCTCAAGGCAATCAGCGAGCAGGCCTCGCCCGCCGATCAGTGGATGAACGACGATGACCACCGTTACGGCGCCCTGCGCGAGAGCTACGATTTTGAATATGCCGTGATGGAGCAGGCTGACAAGAACAAGAATACCTATTTCGAGTTCGAGACTTACGACATGTATCAGTGGTATCTCGATCTCGGCCCTCTCTCCGACATCAACGCAAAATATCTCCACGGCTCTATTCCTTATTGGAATTCCAGCGTCGATCATCCCGACTACGACGACTTTTGGAAGAAAGAAGCCTGGGTGAACCAGCTTCACGCCTCCACTGTTCCCAATCTCAACGTTGCCGGCTTCTGGGACCAGGAAGATCCCTGGGGCCCGTGGCAAATTTTCCGCCACGCTGAAGAAAACGATCCGCAGCACACCAACTTCATCGTCGCAGGGCCCTGGTATCACGGCGAGTGGTCGTCGAATCCCACGGGCGACAGCATCGGCCTCATCCCCTTTGCAGGGCACGAAACCGCTCGCGAGTTCCGCGAGAATATTGAAGCCCCGTTCTTCCGTTATTACCTGCACGGCAAAGGCGAGAAGCTGGCATGGCAAGCGAGCACGTTTCAAAGCGGATCGAACACCTGGCACACCTACGATGTCTGGCCTCCGAGAGAAGCCAAGCCCACGAATCTCTATCTCCACGCAGATGGCACACTTTCGTTCACGCCACCTGACGCGGTCAACACTGGGAAGGCTTACCGTGAATATGTTTCCGATCCCTCGAAGCCCGTGCCTTATCGCCAGCGGCCCATTTCCCCTACGTATCCTGGGGGCGACTGGCGCACCTGGGAAGTTGCCGATCAGCGCTTCGTCGATCACCGTCCCGATGTGCTTTCGTTCGTGAGCGAGCCGCTCGACCACGACCTCACCGTCACCGGCCCGCTGGCGGCAAATCTTTTCGCTTCGACTTCCGGAACCGACAGCGATTTTGTCGTCAAGCTGATTGACGTCTATCCCGAAAACGCGCAGAAGAACGCTTGGAATCCTAGGGAGGGACCGAAGCCCGGGCAGTACGCCCAGTCGCTGGACGGCTACGAATTACCCATCGCGATGGAAGTGCGCCGCGGCCGCTATCTCACCAGCTACGAGAAACCGCGTCCCCTCTCGCCGAACAAGCCGACAGAATGGAATATCCCTCTTCGCGATCACGATCACGTTTTCCTAAAGGGGCACCGCATCATGGTCCAGATTCAGTCGACGTGGTTTCCCGTGATCGACCGCAACCCGCAGAAATTCGTGACCAGTATTTACCAGGCCACAGCGTCTGACTTTGTTCCCGCGACGCAGCGAATCTACTGTTCGACCACTATGCCTTCGCGTCTGGTCTTGCCGGTCGTCCGTTAAAACGGCAACCTGCCGAAGGCAGACTAGGTTGTAGAATGTGCAGTGGGATGAGGCGCATCTTGAAAACCAGCGTTTGTGAAATCTTTAAGATCGGCATTGGTCCGTTTAGCTCGCATACGGTCGGACCGACGAGTGCTGCTGCCGAATTTGCTAGTGAGTTGGTGTCCCAAGGTTTCATTGACGCAGTTCGTCGAATGCAAGTTGATCTGTACGGCTCTCTCGCCTTGACCGGAAAGGGATGAAGACCATCGTGGCTACCAGGACGATCAAAAGCACTCCGACACCTACAACGGCTCCCGCACGATCTATAGCCGGTATCGCTCCGAAAACTCGGGAAGTCACGAAAGTGGTTGTGAGGGCGTAGATCCGCACCATTCATTGCCGGTGCAACGGAATGTTCCCTCTGAGCACGCAAACAAACTCAGTCTCATCTCAAGCAACGTCGCCATCAGTTTGTCGTGATCGATCTCGATCGAGGCACGTCAAACCTGGAAACGTCGAAGCTAGCGAGCTGTTGAGTATGCGGCCCCCACAGGGCGGCATTTTTCAATGAAGGGTCTGCGGTTTACATGCGGAGAATTCCCTGTTAATTCCCTGTTCGTTCCCTGTTATTTTGTGCGATTGGAAACGCTAGGTCTGTGCAAACTCCGTGTCAGCGTCGGTTTACAGCGCGTTGGACCGAGACAGAGAATAAAATTCCCTGTAAATTTCCCTTGTCCCTCGCCAAAACTCTGAC
>PMAA01000167.1 GCA_003152355.1 Acidobacteriota bacterium
TTGAGCATTTCGGCGAGGCCGGTCTTCAGGCGAAGGTTGGTGTTGTATCCGTTGTTTTGCGACATAGTTGGACTCGTTTCTGGATCAGCTGTTCTGGATCAGGTGCGGCGCGGGCGCATTAACGTCGTGCATTAATATCGCCCATTAATAGCGTGCGCCGGAATTCCGCCCTGAAAGAGTATTTTACATTAGGGCTGGACTTCACTTCTCCGCGAGCTTCGCGAACATGCGATCTGGATCAATGGCAATAAACAAGCCTTGACTGCGGGCCAGCACGTCCCCTTTTTCGTTGAGGATTTCGGCCACATTAACGTGCTTTCGGCCCGTCACTTCAACTTCGCGCGATTCCACGCGAAGGGGCTGCTTCAGCGGCACCGGCTTCAGGTAGTTCACGGTGATTTCGGAAGTCAGCGCCACCACCTGACGTAATTTGTTCACCTTGCCCATCGCTTCATCGAGAAGCAACGCTATGATGCCACCATGCATGAATCCCGCGCCGCCTTGATACGCCGGCCCGAGCCGGAAGTTTCCGCGGATCCGCCGCGACTCTTCATCCGCCTCAAACGCCAGCTTCATCCCGCGCTCGTTCAAGCCGCCGCAACCGAAACATGCGTTCTCCGGATTTGGATCGAGTCTCATGGCACGCTAGACGAGCGCGACGTGACCTGCATCTACGCGCCGCGCGCCCCGCCGTTTCTTCTGCAATTCGCTCTCGATTAAGGCGCCAAGCGTCTGGATCCCACGCGCGATTTGTTTCTCGTCTAGCCCCGCGAATCCGAGTCGCAGCGTATTCAACTGCGGATTCTGTATGAAAAAATACCGCCCCGGAATGAAAAGCACTCCTCGCTCGCGCACGTGAATCAACAGTTCGCCCGCGTCGAACCCCGGCGGCAGCGTCACCCAGACGGCCATACCGCCATCCACACGCGTCCACGAAGTTCCTTCCGGCATGTGCTGTTCGAGCGCCTTTTCAAGCGCTTCGAGCCGCGCACCGTACACCTTCTTCATTCGTGCCATGTGCCGGTCGAGGTGTCCGCGGCGCACAAATTCGGCAAGCGTCGCCTGTGAAAGCTGATCGGTGTGAAGATCGGTCGCTTGCTTCACCAGTCGCAATCGCTCCATCACATTCTCCGGTCCGACGCACCAGCCCACACGCAATCCCGGAAACGCGACCTTCGAAAAGCTGTCGATTTGAATTACCAGCCCGTGACGATCAAGCGCTTTGAGCGACGGCACTGGAGTTCCGCGGACGCGCAAGCGCGCGTAGATGCGGTCTTCGATGATTGGCACTTGATAACGGGCAGCCAGTTCCAAGAGTCTGCGGCGCTCCGCGATAGGAAGCGTTGTCCCGGTCGGATTGTGAAAATCCGGCGTGACCAGCAGAAGCTTCACGCGATTCTGCATGAGCACGGATTCGAGCACGTTGACGTCCAGACCCGCGTAGCCAAGTTTTTCCGCGTTTGCCTCAACCGGGATGCCCACGCAGCGCACTCGCGCGCTTCCAAAAATGGCAATCGCGCCAGGATACGATGGATTTTCGAGCAGGACCGTGTCACCCGGCCGCAGAAACGCCTTGCACAGCAAGTCGAGCGATTGCTGGCATCCATTCGTGATCAGCAGTTGTTCGTTGCGCGCGGCTATACCCTCTTCGCGCAACATTTCGAGGATCACTTTCTTCAGCGGCGCGTAGCCGTCGGTGACGCCAAGTTGCAGAATTTCCCGTCCAGCGCTTGCGACGACGGCGTTGGCGCAACGGCGCAATTCTTCGACAGGAAAAAAATCATCCGATGGCCGCGCGGTCACAAATGCGATGGAGTCCGCAGGGATATCGGGCGAAATGCGGCTGAGCGCTTCCTCGCCGCGCTCGTCGGCGAAGAGTGTTTCCCAACGAACGCCGCCGTTGCCGTTCTGGCGAGGCAGCGGTGTGAATTGCCGCGCGGGCGTGCCGCCACAGATGAAAGTCCCGCGACCAACGTGCCCTTGAATCAGCCCTTCGGACTCGAGCTCCGCGTAAGCATTCGCGACCGTCGTTCGATGAACGCCCAATTGCACCGCCAGTTCGCGACTCGCGGGGATTCGATCACCCGAGCGCAATTCGCCCGAATGCACGAGCGCGCGAAGCTGATCGCGAAGTTGGACGTAGAGCGGAATGTGACTTTCCGGCTGAATTTGGAGGGGCAACATTGGCTCTCTCCTACGGGCCAATATAGTATAGAAAATTGGCTTGAAAAGAGCCAATTTGTCTTTTAGTAGGAAGAAGATTCAGGGGCGGGCGTCGCGGAGCCGGAAGCGCTGAATCTTTCCGGTCGCCGTTTTTGGAAGTTCTGCGAGGAAATGAATTTCGTGGGGGCACTTGTAGCCGAGGAGACGCTCACGCAGCCATCCCCGGATTTCTACCCCGAGATTGGGGCTTGCTTGAATTCCCTGCCCTAGAACGACGTATGCCGCCGGGTAAAGTAATCCATCGGCATTGGAATGCGCTACTACGGCGGCTTCGGCAACCGAGGGATGACCGAGCAGCGTGTTTTCCACTTCTGCGGGCGAAACCCACATACCCGCGACTTTCATCATGTCGTCGGCGCGGCCGCGGTAATAATAATAGCCATCGGCGTCACGCGTGAACTTGTCATTGGTCGCGACCCAGTCGTCTTGCTTGGTCTGCGCCGTTAGTTCCGGAAGCTTCCAATATTCCGAGAAGGCGCCGCCGCCCTTCACCCAGAGATTTCCCAGTTCGCCATTCGATAAAGCGCCACCATTCTCATCGAGAATTTTAGCTTCGCATCCGGGCACTTCGATGCCGCACGAACCCGCCTTCGCCATTCCCACTCGCGAAGATAGAAACATATGAAGCATTTCGGTCGAGCCGATGCCGTCGAGAATTTCAAGACCGAAGCGTTTTCGGAAGCGCTCGAAAATTTCCGCGGGAAGCGTTTCGCCAGCCGAAACGGCGAGACGCACAGAAGAAAAATCAAGCGAGAGCCCGCATTCGGCTTCGCGCAGAAGTGCTGCATAGAAAGTGGGCACGGAAAAAAAGATGGTCGGCCGGTACTTAGCAATCATCGCGGCGGCGCGCTCCGCCTTCGGCCGTTCGGGATCGAGAATGGTCGCTGCTCCGATGGAGAGCGGGAAATACATACCGTTGCCGAGACCGTAGGCGAAAAAAAGCTTCGATACCGAAAACATTCTGTCTTCCGGCCGGATGCCGAGCACGCCGTGTGCGAAACCACGTGACGTGTACATCATGTCCTGATGACGGTGCACAGCTCCCTTGGGCCTTCCTCCGCTTCCAGATGTATAGAGAAAAAATGCGGGATCGGCCGGAGCCGTGGGACACAACGGGATTTCGTCAGCGTTGGCTGTGAGCCAATGGCTCCATGCTAATGTCTCTATGCTAGCAGGAATCGCCAACTTCGATCCGTCGGCCGGCTCGCCAAGGATGACAAGCTGCGTGACCTCGCTAGTACCCAGGCCGGGAACAAATTCCGGAAGCGAAGCCGCATGAACGATCGCGATTTTCGCGCCCGAATTTTCGAGGCAGTGGCCGAAGCCGGGCGCGCGCGACAGCGGGTTTACGGGCACCGCAATAGCGCCAATTCGCGCCGCTCCAAAAAACGCGGCGATGAATTGAGCAGAATCTGGAAGCGAAATTAGGACTCGATCGCCTGGTGCGACGCCCGAACGTAGTAGCGCGCCGGCGACACGATTCACTTCCTCCGCGAGCTCGCCATAAGAAACAGCGCGCGGCTCGCCAACAATGGCAACGCGCTGCGGGTGCTCGCGCGCAGGCCGCGACACGAATTCTTCGGCAATATTAAATTGCGAGGGAAGTTTTAACGAAAATTCCGAATGCACGCCCGGCGGCATTCGGCGATTCTACGCCGATGCCGTCTTTTCCCCCAAGCGCCGCATGCGTTCCTGCAGCTTGCGTCGCAGATTCGCAGGCGCATTGGGATTGAACGCCACGAGGTACCAAAGCGGTTGCGTGCGATCGCGGCTGAGCCGCGTGAGAGTCGCCGCGTCCGTATTCGGGTGCCGTGCGATATTCTCGCGAATCGCGGCGTAAGGATGGTGCGAAAGACGCCCAAGCGTCTTCGCCGTGACTTTCGGGTGCTCGCTGATTAACCGAAGCAAATAGAAATCTTCCTTCGGCGCCTGGCGCGAAAGCAGATCGAGCACGTCCGGCTTCACTTCCGCACTCAGCACCGTGCCCACCTTCTCATCCCACGACGGATTAATGCGGTTCAATTCCTGCGTGCGGGCGTGAATCAATTGCTCGATCACGCGGCGCTCCTGATCGAGCCGGCTGGCCGGAAGCGCGCTGCGTTCCACCGAATCAAGAACGCGCAGCAGATGCTGCCGCTCACCGAAAACGATCTGGCTCGTCCGGGGACTCTTGCCCCTGGGAGCATTGCGTACCAAATCCGAGCGCCTCATATCCACCTCACTCGTTGACATCACTTCGGGATCCCAAGCTTTTGTATTAGACATTCGAGTCCGGGCCCATCAATTCGCAAACTTTCGGCGGTGATTTCACCGCCCTCCTCGATTCGTCCCTTGAGGAACAGGCCTGCGAGGTCGATCTTTTCCTCGCGGCTCAGGTAGCGATGCGCGCGCTGCCAAGCCGCAAGCGCTTCGCCCGAAATGCAAACTACAATCGGGCGGGCGCCGCCGTCGAAGAAATAAAGTTCCGGCTCGTCCCCAGCGGCGAGAAATCCGGCTCTCTTGAAACTGAATTTTCTCGCGTGGCCATCCTGCCCGGCCGCTTCGAACGTCTCGAAGGCAGATTCGTAAGCCATCGAGGATTATGCGAACGCGTCAGCAGTGAGTAAAGAAATCGCCAACCGCATTGTTCCAGAGCGCGCAACACGGAGTCCTAGAACTAGCGAAATGAAGCCCACGAGTTGCGGCAACTGAATCGGCACGATACCGTATTAGAGCCTAAACCAAGACTCTGGGAGACTCAAGCTGATGGGCGCGTTTGAACAGCATCGCGAAGAACTCGAACACTACGAGACGATGATGGGCGCGAACCGCGGACGCCTGGCCGTTTCGCTCGATCGGCTCACCAATGCTCTCATCCTTGTCGGCCAGCACGGCGTCTATTGCCACACTCAGCGCGATCCGGAGATTCCCGTGATGGATATTCGGCTGATCACGCAGGAAATTCGCGACGCGAAGGCATTGATTCAAAGTGTGATGGAAGCAATTAGAGCCGAGCGCGACGCGGCGGAGAAATAGATCGTTGCGTTGCGCTTGGCTGCTCGCGTCGTTGCCTGCTTTAGAAGCGGAAACTTGCGGATTAACCTGCCCGCAGGAATGGATTGCTTTCGCGCTCGGCGCCGATTGCCGTGGCGGGGCCGTGGCCCGGTAGGACGAAAGTTTCGTCGGGTAATGCGAGGACTTTGGTCCTCAGAGACTTCATGATTTCTGGAAGCGAGCCGCCCCAAAGATCCGTGCGACCGATACTTCCGGCGAAAAGCGTGTCGCCGGCGATGAGCCTCGGCCCAGTAGTGCCATGCTCTTTCGCGTGCGAACTTGCGCGCGAGGCCGCTTGCGAATCGCCGGTTGACGGCAGCGCGACCTTGTGGCTCGGGAGATAAAGACAGAGGCTCCCCGGAGTGTGGCCGGGCGTGTGAATCACGCGCGCCTCGAACTCGCCCCACTTCACCGAATCGCCTTCGCGCAAAAATTCGTCGACATTCGTCATTTCGGGCGCCGGTACTCCCAGCCACTCCGCCTGCATATCCAGATGACGATAGAGTTCGAGATCGTCCTTGTGCATCAGAACAGGCGCGCCAGTCACTTCGTGCAAACGCGCGAGTCCTCCAACGTGATCAATGTGCGTATGCGTGCTCACAATGGCGAGAACTTTCAGTTTGTGCTTGCGCAGAATTTCGAGGATGCGGTCCACTTCGTCGCCGGGATCAACCACGATGGCCTCATGCGTTGTCGGATCGCCTAGAATCGAACAATTGCACTGCAACATTCCCACGGGAATGACTTCGTGAATCAAACTTTGCGCCATTGCCTCGATTATATCAGCCTGGGAGTTCCGATCGGGCGACGCAGTAAATCGTAGCGCCGGCGAGATGCCGGCGCTACGCTCGACTCAGTACCCACCCTGTTAATATGAAGGTGTCGGGCATTACATGGACGCGACGCCACAAACCGCAATTGAAACTCCGCTGCGCAAGCGCGAGGAAGCGCTTGGCGCGACGTTTGCGACTTGGTTCGGCTGTGTGCTGCCGCAGCAATTCTCGACGCTCGAAAATGAATATCGCTTCGCGCGCGAAACGGCTGCACTTGTTGACAAGAACTACCGCGCGTTTCTTTACCTCACCGGGCCCGACCGCGAGCGCTACCTCAATGCAATTCTTACGAATGATGTCCGCGACGCGGCGTCCGGGCGCGGCGTTCCTTCCCTTCTCCTGAATCCGCAGGGTCACATTCTCGCGGAGATCGAAATCTATTCGCTCGGAGATCGGCATCTCGTGGTCTCGTATCAAATGAATCGCGAGCGGCTCATTGAGGCGCTCGACCGCTACATCATCATGGACGACGTGGNNCGGACAGGCTCGCGGTCATCTCCGTCGAAGGACCGAAAAGCGCCGATGTGCTGCGCGCTGTCGGTGGTGGAGAGCTTGAAAGTCTCGCCGAGTTCGAGCATCGCGAAGGCAATATCGCGGGAATTCCCGCGCGCATCGTGCGCCGCTCACAGGAAGGCGTCCCAGGATTCGAATGCATCGTCGAGCGCGCGCGCGTCGAATCGCTGTGGGACGCGCTCCTCGATGCCGTTCGCGCGGTAGGCGGCGGCCCGATCGGTTACAACGCGCTCAACACCCTGCGGCTCGAGGCGGGCATTCCCTGGTTCGGCCACGATTTCGATGAGAATGTAATCCCGCACGAAGCGCGGCTCGAGACAACGCATATCAGTTTTTCAAAGGGCTGCTACACGGGCCAGGAAATCGTCGAACGCGTACGCTCCCGTGGCCACGTCAATCGCGTCCGCGCGGGCCTCGAATTCTCAGGCACCGATATTCCTGAGCGCGGCGCGAAGCTGACCGCCGACAGCAAGGAAGTCGGCCAAGTCACACGCACCGGATTCTCGCCCGCCCTCGGCCACGGAATCGGCATGGCATATCTTCGCCGCGAGCACGCCGCGCCCGGCAGCATCCTGCAATGCGCCGGAGCAAGCGCGACGGTAATCGAAC
>PMAA01000036.1 GCA_003152355.1 Acidobacteriota bacterium
CGCTTGTGGCGCATTCCGAATGACGAATCCATAATGCACGTCTCTTGAATTTGAGGCTGGCGTGGTCCAGTTTTGATTGCGTGGCGGATAGCATGATTTTTCTCGAGACCGAACGATTGCTCTTTCGGACGCATGAACCTCAGGACGAAGCCGATTTTATCGCCATGCATACTGACTCCGAAGTCCGGCGTTACATGGGAGGGCAGGCTTGGCCTCTCGAAAAGGCGCAGTTTCGTTTTCGGAATGAGTATCTCGGACGACCGACAAAAATCTTTGGCCTCTGGGCGACGATTCTCAAGGAAGAAGCGGCGTATATAGGTTCTTGTGGCATACGCGCTGGGAAAAACGAGACGGAAACAAATCTCGGATACATTCTTGCGCGTCCGTACTGGCGAAGAGGCCTCGCCTCCGAGGCCGCCAAGGCTTTCATCGAGGTCGCGTTTACTCGCTTGGGATCAGCTCGCCTCTTGGCTGACGTGGAAAAAGGGAATGACGCATCAGAGCACATTTTGCAGAAGTTCGGATTCAAATACGTCAGTCAGGAAGAAATTCCCGGCCGCGGCCGCATCCTACTCTTCTACGAACTGCTGAAAGCCGAATGGGAGAAGCGAGCGACCTAGCATCCCCTGCAACAAATTCAGCCTCTGATTGGCATATTGCCTACGCCCTGGCACCTACGGACTTGGATAAGGATTTCGCGTCTCCTATAATGCTTTGCAACCTGTGTAACCGGTGGGGTGGTTTGTTCATGTTCAGCCGAATCGTGATTTGGCTGGGAATGGCTGATGAAACTGCGTTTCTTAATAAGCTTGGCGTTTCTACTGGGTCTCGTTCCGCTTTCGGTGAACGCCCAAACTGTGGCGAACTCGCATCCCGCGGACATTCTCATTCCTGTTTGGCAATCGCGCGACAACAATTTCCTNNGAGGAAGAGCTGAAGATCAGCCAGAAATGCGCCGCTGGAGAGATTGATGGAAAGGCGTGCAAGTTCCACTGGAGGCCGGCGCTACTTGAACAGGCCGAGGACCTTACAGTCGAGGAAGTGTGGAATCTATCGACGAACAAATGGATCTGGTTCGCGACCACGCACGGCCATTGGTTTCAGGACTGGATGCAGGCCGACGCCGGATTCCGTTTCAGCCGCTGGAACGACTCGAATCCGGTACTCGACGATTACGTCGGCCATCCGATCATGGGCGCGATCTCCATGGACATTTTCGTCCAGAACGATCCTCGCGGAAAAACGCTCCAATTCGAAAACTCAAAAGCCTATTGGCATTCGCGGCTGTGGGCGCTACTGTGGTCAACCATTTATAGCGCGGAGTGGAAATTAGGCCCGGTGAGCGAAGCGTCATTCGGCAACACGGGGCAGCATGTCTATTACGATCACGACGCAAAGAAGTGGACGAACGGCACGGGCTCGGTGGGCCTCGTGGTCACGCCGGTCGGCGGCTGGGTCTGGGCGATCGCGGAGGATTACGCAGACAAGATCATTATCCGGCGTCTCGACCAGAGAACTTCAAATCCGTTCTATCTTTTTTCAATGTCGTTCCTGAATCCGTGCCGCGGCTTTGCCAATCTTATGCGCTACCATGCCCCGTGGTATCGCGATTATCGCCAGGTCCCCGCTGGCCCGTCCTACACGACGCAGACTGATGCGGACGCTAGCCCGTAGTAAACCGACGGTCTATCGCGAGCATCTCAACCCCGGCGGTATGCTCCCAGTGGGTGCGCTTTCGAAGCCTGAATGCGGGACTTTGGGGCTGCGACGGAATTGGTCAACCAGCCAAACTGTGGCGCAATTGGCATTATCTGTTGAGAAGCGAAGGGGATGGGGCGCGTTGGCCCGTGACCGAGCGGTGTGCTATAAAGGGCGAGCCTACTAAATTTTGAGGAAATCGTGCCGTTTATCAATTTTCCCGCACGGGAAATCAACTGCAAGCTCGTTTATTACGGTCCCGGATTGGGCGGAAAGACGGCCAATCTGCAATGGATCTACGAGCATACGGGCTCCAATCAAAAAGGGAAGATGGTTTCGCTCGCGACGGAAACCGATCGCACCTTGTTCTTCGATTTTCTGCCCCTTGATCTCGGCACGGTGCGCGGATTCAAGACTCGTTTTCACCTTTACACAGTTCCAGGGCAGGTGTTTTACGAAGCCAGCCGCCGCCTGATTCTGAAAAGCGCCGATGGGGTAGTCTTCGTCGCGGATTCGCAGGAAGAACGTCTCGACGCCAATCTGGAAACGCTCGATAACCTTCGCGAGCATCTCCGCGATCACAACCTCGACTTCAACACGATTCCCTACGTCCTGCAGCTCAATAAGCGCGATCTTCCGAATATCCTCCCGGTGGACGAACTCAAGAAACAGCTCATGGTGAAAGACGAGCCTGTCCTCGAAGGCGTTGCCATCACCGGACAGGGAGTCTTCGACACTTTGAAGGATGTTGCGAAACTTGTACTTAATGAATTGAAGAAGAACGCCTGATCGACCAGCACGCTTCACACATCGAAGCATGCGGCACCCCTAACAGCTGAGCAACGTCTAAGCCTTGGCCACCCGCCCAGGGTGTGCATGCTGCCAAGAATCGCGCTCGCCGAACTGAAAAAAGAACGTGTGAGAGGCTAATAGAGGTGGAAAGTCACTTCGATCGGTACGCTCGCGGCGACCGGGTTGTCGTCGCGTCCGACGGCAGGCTTGAACTTCCACGTTCGAATGGTTTCCATCGCCGTTTCATTCAGGCCAAACGGAAGGCCTTGTACGAGCTGGACGTTCGTGACTTCACCCTCTTCGGAGATGTCCGCGAGCACGATGACGACGCCCTCAAGCTTCAGGCGTCTCGCTTCGTCCGAGAATGGCGCGGCGGGGCAATAGGTGCATTGTGGAGGCTTCACGTAATTTCTGGCCGCCGTAATTCTGAGCGGCTTCCAAGGATCTCCGCGGGGCTTGTCGAGCAACGTTCTTTGTTCATCCGTTAACGCGACGTCGGCTCGAAAGCCTTTCTTGGCAGGCTTCGCATCCGAGGCCTTCGAAAGCGAGAGCTCCAAGTAGATCCCATCGCTGGAAGCTTCAGTGTCTCCAAAAATTATGCCGTTGGCACCCAGTTTTTTTGCCATCCATCCGATAATTATGGGGTTGCTCGCGGCCTTCGGACCCAATTTTTCTTCGGCTGCGAGTTCAGCGATACGTGAGCGCTGGATCACATCGAACTTTGGATGCGAATTCGAGAGTGTCGCGGAAAACTCGTCGGCGAGTGCGACTCCAAGCTTCGAATATTTCCCCGCTTGATCCGAAAAGTCCCAGACAACAACAGCTTTCCATCCCTCGCCTGAAATCTTGTGTCCGGCCTCCTCGGCAAGCTTTGCCATGCCAGGGCTCTGGGCTTGGGATGCAGATGGACTTGCGAGGCAGGCCATCGCCGCGAGAAGGCTAACTGAAATGCGCAGGATCATGGCTTCGCTTCGCGGAAGCTTTCGAGCGCTTTGCTCTCGTCGTCGAAGGTGGGAATCGTTTGGAGCAGATGGGTGATGTCGAGAACTTCGAAGACGTGTCCCGTGGGCCGCAGGAGCTTCAGACTTCCGCCTGCGCGCCGCAGCGTCACGAACGTCCGCACGATCGTGCTGATTCCGGAACTGTCTACCTGAGGGACGTCGCTGAGATTCACAAGAATTTTGCGCGACTCGCTGTCCGCCAGCGAGCGTAGCTCCCGGCTCAGCTCGTCATTGCTGTGGCCGATCGTGATCCGGCCGCAAAGGTCGAGTATCACCACGTCTTCATGGCGGCGAATGAAAAATTGCAAGCCCATAGGTGTCTCCTTGGTACGCAGGGCAGGTACCCTGGGATCGACCCGCGCGCATTATACTCCGGCCGAGTCTCCGTATCACACCAGCATCCAGGCTGATTTGTTGCGCGTCGCGCGCGCCAAGATTCAATTCGAGCGGAAATAGAAGCGGGAGGTGACAGCCTTGCGGCTACCACCTCCCGGGGTGGGGTGTTGCTGGTGGATCCCGTCGAAACTTGGCCTCTCTGTCCGGTGGGATCCGAATGCCTCGACTGAGTCGTCGAGACACGAATACGCTCGAAATATCATGGGACACGAGGAGTGTCAACCCGATTATTTCGATTACAGATTCCGGCAATTTTTGCCGGGCGTATATCAGGGCCGGAAATTCAGATTCGGCATGGAACCGCTTTTGATACTGGACTTCGGCCGCTGCGCAGACCGTCCCAGACTATCGTGAGACACTCTAATGCGCCGCCTGAGAGGCAAAGTATTGACTGAGGGAACTTGTGAGTTGCTGTAATCCGGTACGCACATTCGTCTGCAGGGCCTCGACGACAGCCGGCACATTTTTCGTGCTCACCGGCTCATCGTGTGAATAGGGCTGAGTCCAGACGACTGTGCCCGATTTTCGTTCGAATAATTCTAGCTCGAGCGAAAATCGCGCCGCCACCTGCGGCGTATCCACTTCATTAAACGCTGAGAGATGTCCGCGCAAGACGTAATCGCCACGCGCGCTGCTCGAAATGCGTTCGACCGTCCGGTATTGTCCCGAGGCACGCAGCGATTCGATCAGCATGTTTTCGATCATTTCCGTCGGTGCTTCAGCCCAGCGCTGATTATCGTAGGTTCCGAGCTGTACCGAACCGGTGCTATAGACAAGTTTGTTGTCCCGGAAGAGATCCGGCGCGCTGATCTGCCCGAGAATCAACGTTACTGGATATGTCGCGCCTGACGACGGCGCGCCGCTCGGGACAACGTCGAGCCTGTAATACTTCACCGGTGTAATGGCGCCGCAAGCCGAGAGAATGAGGCAAGCCACAATAGTCGCCGCGGAGACGCCAATCGTGCAGCACCTCGCGCTTATCTTTGCCATTCGCGCTAGATCGAATCGCGCGGAGGCGGGTCGCCCCACATGTAAATCGCGTTTCAGTGCGCCGCCATTCACGGTTTCTCTCCTCCTCCGGGCCGGTGCTCTTTCGGCGAGGAAGACCGAATAAGCGACGACGGCCTCTCTTTGATTGCGTCCGTGAATTCCTTCAGGTTCTCGGTGATGTGCCGGATGTTGTCAAGTACTTCGTCAATGTCCTCGCTGTTGGCACTCAGTGTGTGGTCAAGCTGATCGGAGACGGACGCGGCGGAGATCAGCGCCTCATGCAGTTTCTTGATGGACTCGCGCAGCTCGGGTCTGTTCTCCGCGAGTATTGAGTCGAGATTCGATACCGCTTCGTTCGCTTTCGCCAAAGTCTTCTTGAAGTCATCGAGCAGCAGATCGGCCTTGGCGCTGGTGCTATCCAGATGCTTCAGCGTTGAACGAACCACCGGCCGGTTTTCCGCCAGCAATCCGTTGACGTTGGCGAGGGCTGACGCGAGATTCGCGCGATTTTCCTGGCTGAGGAGGTCGTTCACGCGCGCAATCGTCACTTGAAGTTCGTTTACGCGCGCGTTGAGGCTCTGCAGAAGCTGCGTAGCCTGCGGTCCCAGATCGGAAATTTCCGCTTCGATTTGATCGAGTCCGACGAAGTCCGCTGACTTGAGCGTGCTGCCGGGCTGAGCTGGCGGGGCGCCGGCGCTGCCGGGTTCGATTTCGAGAAAATAGTCGCCGAGCGCGCCCAAACTTGCAATCTTCGCGATGCTGTCCGATTTCACCGGCACGCTCGGTTTCAATCGGAAAACGATCTCCATCCTCGCCGGATTTTGAGGATCGCTTGCCACCGAGGTCACGCGGCCCACAGGAGGGCCGCCTGCGTAGCGCACCTGAGTGCCGGGCCCGAGCCCGCCTGCGTTCTTGAAGTACGCGCGAAATTCCGGTCCGCGATTGCCGAGGATCCCGGAAATCGAAAATATGGCGATGATTAGAAGCGCAGCGGCTACCAGAACGAAGAAACCGACGAACGCTTGCTCGCGTTTCGAATCCATCACACCCTCTTGCGCCTGGAACTGCGAACTCGGGCAGCCCATCCCCCCGCGCCCGAAAAGGTGCGGCAGTATACCACGCCGCAACCGGCTCTCTGCTTAGCGGCGTTCCGTCGGTTCCTCGCCGATAAGAATTTGCAAGTAGCTCATCTCATCTTTCAATTCCGGTTCTGGGACGCGATCGAAGAACTGCCGGACGCGCGGCAACTTGCTGGACTGCATTTCCTCTTTTGTTCCGCTCGCGACCACAACGCCGCGGTCAATCAAGAGCATCCGGTCGGCGATTAAAAACGCGCTCGCCAGTTCGTGCGTTACGACTACTATCGTCATCTTGAACACTTTCTTCAGTTTCAATATCAGGTCGTCGATTCCGGCGGCGATAATCGGGTCGAGCCCCGCGGACGGCTCATCGAAGAAAAGAATTTGCGGGTCCATGGCGAGCGCGCGCGCAACCGCTGCGCGTTTCTTCATTCCGCCGCTCAATTGCGCGGGCATGTAATCTTCATATCCCGAAAGCCCCACTTGCTCGAGTTTCAATCGCACCACGATGTCGATTGTGGAGGGGTCGAGCGGACTATGCTCGCGTAGCGGCAGCGAGACGTTTTCGCCCACGCTCATCGAGCCGAACAGCGCCCCTCCCTGGAACGACATTCCGATCATTTTTCGCAGGTCGTCCAGTTCCCGCTCGGAAATCGTCGCCAGATTCTTGCCGGCGATCCACACTTCGCCGCTCGCCACGCGTTCGAGACCCACGAGCGTGCGCAATAAAGTGCTCTTTCCCGATCCCGAGCCGCCGAGGATCACAAGCGTCTCGCCAGGCTGCACGTCGAAGCTGATTCCGTGAAGAATTTCGCGCTCGCCGTAGCGGACGCGGAGATCGCACACCGAAATCCCGACGCCTCCCGGTGTGGGTTCACGTTCCAGATTTGCGTTCGTGTGTGAGTGTCCAATCATTTAAGCCGGTCCCGTAACGTAGAAAAGCGCTGTAAAAACGAAGTCCACCACGATCACCAGAAAAATAGATTTCACGACGGCCGTTGTCGTCGAGCGCCCAACTTGCTCGGACCCGAGGCCGGTGAGAAATCCTTCCTGGCATCCTACAGTCGTAATTACGAGCCCGAACATCACGCTCTTGATGAGTCCCGATACGATGTCGCGAATCAGCAGCGCATTGAGCGTCGCGTGAAAATAACTCGAAATCGTGAAACCGGCGCTTGTCACGCCAAAAAGCGCGCCGCCGGAGACGCCCATGAAGTCGGCCCACGTCGTGAGACACGGCATCATCAGCAGCATGGCCGCCAGCTTTGGCGCGACGAGAAATCGCACGGGATCGAGCGCCATCGTTTCCAGGGCGTCAAGCTCTTCACTCACCTTCATCGTCCCGATTTCCGCGGCGAACGCCGAACCCGACCGCCCGATTACCACGATCGCTGTCATCAGCGGCCCGAGTTCGCGTGTCAGCGAGATCGCCACGGCGGTCGCTACCAGGTCGAGCGCCCCGAACTTTCGCAGTTCGTATGCCGATTGCAGCGCCAGAATTACTCCGATGAAGAACGTGATGAGTGAAAGGATCGGGAGGGACTCGACGCCCACGGACATTGCCTGGTGAACCGCGCGCCGGTATCGCAAGCCGCGGCCCTGCGGCGGCGTGACGAATATATCGCGGGTGGCGCGGCCCGTGAGCCGCGCGAGTTGCCCAACGTAGGCCAGCCCGTCAATCGTTGAGCGGCCGATGCTCTCCACGAATGCCATCAGGATTTTTGCCTGGATCGGGAGTCAGCGGTTCAAAAGAAATGAAGCGCGAATCGCCGGCCGGGCCCAGGCAGAATCTATTGCTTCCCCGCAACCGCCGCAGACTCGGCGTCGTAAATCTCGAATACTTTGGTCAGGTGCGTCAATTCGAGAACTTCTCGCGCGACGGCACTCAGCCCGAATAGCGCAAAACTCGTCTTGGCATCGCGTGACGCCTTCAATCCTTCAATCAACGAAGCTATACCCGCGCTGTCAATATAAGGGACTTGCGTCATATTCACGATCACGCGCGGCGTGCGCTTCTCCTTGATGAGTTCCAGCAGCGTTTTGCGCAGCTCTGGCGAGTGGTAAAGCGTGATGTCTCCGGCGACATCCACGATGACAACATCTCCGGCCTGACGAACGATCATGTTCATGTGCGCGCTCTCCACCCCAGGGGCTTGTAGGCCTTTGTGCCAGAGATTCTACGGAGTTGCAACCGATTTGCGAAAACTGTTACGTATCAGGGATTGAAGGGTTTGGCCCTGAGGACGAACCCGCCGAACGCCTTTACCCGCGATCGTCGATCGGAGCGTAACTGCGCTTCGGCGCGCCGAGATACACCTGCCGCGGCCGTGCAATTTTCTGTTCCGGGTCGAGCAACATTTCTTCCCACTGCGCGATCCAGCCAGCCGTCCGGGGAATCGCGAAGAGCACCGGGAACATCGTCACCGGGAAGCCCATGGACTGGTAGATCAGCCCGGTGTAGAAGTCCACGTTCGGATAGAGTTTGCGCGAAATGAAATAATCGTCCTGAAGCGCGATTCGTTCGCACTCGAGCGCGATATCAATCATCGGGTTGCGGCCCATCACGTCGAATACTTCGTAGGCAATGTGCTTCACGATCGTCGCGCGCGGATCGTAGTTCTTGTACACGCGATGCCCGAAGCCCATCAGCTTGTGCTGGCCGGCTTTAACGCTCTTGATGTAATCCGGCACTTTGCTCACCGAGCCGATTTCGAGCAGCATGTGCAGCACAGCTTCGTTCGCGCCGCCGTGAAGCGGGCCGTAAAGCGCCGCCGTCGCCGCCGCGATTGCCGAATACGGGTCCACGTGCGAGCTTCCCACGCCGCGCATCGCCGTTGAAGAGCAATTTTGCTCGTGATCGGCATGTAGGATGAAAAGAACGTCGAGCGCGCGCTCGAGCGTCGGATTCGCGCGATATTTCAACTCGGTCGTGCGGAACAGCATGTTCAGGAAATTCGCGCTATACGTCAGATCGTTGTCCGGGTACGCGAACGGCATTCCCAGGCTGTGCCGGTAAGCGAACGCCGAAAGCGTCGGCATCTTACCGATCAGCCGGTAGGTCTGCTTCCGCCGCGAATCGGGATTGAAAATATCTTTTGCGTCGGGATAAAACGTCGAAAGCGCCGCCACGGTCGAGATAAGCATGCCCATCGGGTGCGCATCGTAATGGAAGCCGTCGAGGAATTTCTTGATGCTCTCGTGAATGAACGTATGGTGCGTGACGTTGTACGTCCAATCGCTGAGCTGGTCGCGCGTCGGCAATTCGCCGTGGAGAATCAGGTATGCCGTCTCGATGAATGTGCTTTTTTCCGCCAGTTCTTCGATGGGATAGCCGCGATATCGTAGGATGCCCGCGTCGCCGTCAATGTACGTGATGCGGCTCGAGCACGATGCCGTATTCGTGAACGCCGGATCGTAGCTGATCAATCCGAAATCTTCCGCGTTGGCCTTAATTTGCCGCAGATCAATCGCGCGAATCGTGTCGTTCTTGATCGGAATCTCGTACTTTTTCCCTGTGCGGTTGTCGGTGATCGAAAGCGAGTCGCGGCCCGTGGTTGCGGACTGCTCTGGAGCGGTCGCGGCCGCAGTCGCGCTTGGTTTGCTTGCATTCACCTTCGGGGCCTCCCTAAATTCTGTCCCGGCGAGTCCGGCGAGCGGGGAACGAAACACCAATCTACACCAACTTCTTCGTCGAGGGGAGGAGTTTCAATTTCCTGAGTTCGTCCTGCTACGCGCGCGAATTTTGTCATGGGGTCTAATATTGGATGCTTGTATTGGCATCACGTTTTGCCTCGTTCATACTGACTGACCGGCGGCGAGGGCGCGCAAAAATGGCCACATGGAACCCCCAAACGTACTTGAAATATGCCGCCGAGCGGTTTCGTCCGGCGATGGATTTGCTGCAGCGTATTCCGCTCACGCGTTGCGGACGCGCGTATGACTTGGGGTGCGGCACGGGTCATCTTACGCATCTACTGCATGAGCGTTGGCTCGATGCAAAAGTCACCGGCATTGATAATTCGCCCGAAATGCTCGCGCACGCGCGGAGCGAATTCCCGGATCTCGACTGGATCGAAGCTGACATCGGCTCCTGGCGAGCTCCCGCGCCTGCGGATTTGATCTTCTCCAACGCCGCGCTGCAGTGGGTCCCGAACCATTCGATTCTGTTGCCCGATCTTCTGCAGCAGGTACGCGGGGGCGGTTGTCTCGCGGTGCAAATGCCGCACCATGTTGATAGCGCCGGCCACCTGCTCATCTTGGATACGGCTCGCGATCTGCGCTGGTCCACTCGTCTCGTACCGCTTGCGGCGCAGATCAAGGTGCATTCAGCAGAGGATTATTGGCGCTGGCTCCGCCCGCACGCTTCGCAGCTCGATATTTGGGAAACAATCTACGTCCACGAGCTCGAAGGCGATCGTCCCGTCGTCGAATTCTTCCGAGGTTCGCAGCTTCGCGCCTACCTTCACGTCCTCAGCGAGGCCGAGCAGCAGGAGTTCCTCGATTCTTACGCAGAAAAAACCGCTCGCGCTTACCCGAAGCAGTCGAATGGCAAAACGCTCTTCGCATTCCGCCGAATTTTCCTTCTCGCTCAGCGCTAATCTTGACTCTTCGTCATCTCGCGCGATCGCGTCAGTCCAGAACCGCGATGCGCAATGCTAAGATTGTCTCGTGGCGCAATTATCTTCGATCATCGTGTCGAGCCCTGATTTCAATCCGATTCCAATCGGGTTCGTGTGGGTCTTCGTCGGCGTGATTGCGCTGATTGGATTGCTGTCTTACTTCATCCACTTGACGGCCCGAGGCCGCAAGCCCGTTCCCGAGGGCGCGTGGAAAGGCGGCGTCTTTTATTTCAACCGCGAAGATCCGTCGCTCTTTGTGCCCAAGCGATTCGGCATCGGCTACACAATCAACTTCGCAAATCGCTGGTCCTGGCTTGTTGTCGCAGTGCTTGTTGTGCTGATTCTTACACCATTCATTTTTACCGCCGTCACAGTCACAAGCATTCGCCACACGCTGAATTCTCGCTAGCGGCGGCCCTGTAACGTCGCCATCGCTTCCGCCGTCACCTGATGCCGGTATTCAAATAATCGCTCGAGCTTCCGCCGCACCATGCGCCCGGCGATCCATCGTCCCAGCGCGCCGAACGGAAATTCGTATTCGATCTCGTCTTCGAGCCAGCACGCATCCGGTCCGTTGGGCTCGAACCGGTGCGTGTGCTCCCAGCGCTTGAACGGCCCGCGAATTTGCACGTCCTGAAATTGCCGCCCCGGAATGCAATTGCGGTGCTCGAAAACCCAGCGCAACTTCAGCGGACCTATCCTCACGCGCAACGTGCCGCGATCGCCGTCGCGAACACCCGGCGCACGTTCGATCACTTCCACGGGCTCCCACGGCGGCGAAAGCCGCTCGAGCGCGCCCGGCTCGGCGTGCCAGCGAAATAGCATCTCCGCCGGCGCTTCGATTCTCGTCTTCCGCACGAATCGCTCAGACATGGAAAATTCTCAGCATCTTCTTTGACATCTACCTTGCATCCATTTTACCGCGCCGTGACAACATTCGGCGCCGCACTTCATACCATTTCGAAGCTGGATAGCAGGGAAGCGTGGTGGTGAGAATTTTCGCGCGGCCACTCTTTTACTCGCATTCATCATTCGAGGAATTCAATACGAGGAATTCAATTCTTGGAGGAAAAAGAAATGAAGCAACCAGAACGCGGAACGCCGGTGACGGTAAATCGCAGGTCGTTCCTCAAAAAAGGTGCTATGGCAGCGGGTGCGGCGACTGCCGGCGCCGTACTGTTGTCGCAATCGCTTCCCGCATTCGCACAGGAACCGGGTGAGGACAATCGTCCACTCACGGAAGGCGATATCGCGATCCTTCGCTTTGTCGCCGCCGCCGAACTCATCGAAAGTGATCTGTGGATTCAGTATGCGGAGCTCGGTGGTATCGGCAACAATCCACCCGTCGAAGTCGATCCGAATCAAACGATGAACGCCTATCAGGCTGCCTTGTCGAACCTCGATGGCGATGGCCCGCAATACATCACCAGCAACACGCTCGATGAAGTGAGCCACGCCACTTTCCTGAATGCCTATCTGCAATCAAAAGGTGCTGAGCCGGTCAACTTGGATAAGTTCCGCACACTCCAAGGAAGCAAGGCGACGGGAGCCGCGAATATCGGCCGTCTCACCAACCTCATGCATCTCAATGTTGACACGAGCTGGTACGTTCGCTACCGCA
>PMAA01000177.1 GCA_003152355.1 Acidobacteriota bacterium
CGCTGCTTCATGCCGAGCGAGAAGCCCTTGAGCTTTCTGTTCGCGACCGCCTCCAGGCCGGTATCCGCGGTGCTCCGCAGCCGGAAGACGGCGCGGATCAGCGCGGGCGCGGCGACGAAGAGCATCGCGGACGCAGCAGCGAGTAACGCAACTAATCCTGCTCGCAGGATTCTTTGTCGCAACGCGATGCGCGGCGCGCCCGCGGTTTCGACCGCATGCAAGCACGCTTCCATATCATCCGCCGTAATCTTTGGTGTTCCCGGCATGCAAGTCATTCTTCCTCCGAACAAGTTTTACGCCGCGTCGCTGCACAAACTCGCGGCTCTACCAAGTGCATAAGTTGTTGTGACTACGGAATAAACTATGCGAACGGCCAGTTAGAAAATTCGACCAGGCGCCTGGGCAAGTGCCGGGTTCTGAGGTGTTGGCCCGGTAAGAGCTTAAACGTGACGCTCTTAACTGCCAAGCGAAATTTGAATTAAATCCTCGATCGCCCGAAGAAAATTATCTGAGTGCCCAATATTTTTCTCGTGATCGCCCCTGGCGTGATCCTCAATACGAAATACTAAAATCGACGGGATAGCGCCGTGGAAAGGCTTGCACTTTCGCCACCAATGCTATGACTCTGACAGAAAGGCACTTGCGGGCTTGCACCGTTGTTTTATCGCAAGGTTTTGCATAATTCGGGAGATTTGAGTGCTGGCGAGAGTGTGAAATATCCTAACTTACGAAACGGAGAGTTTGTGCGAGGCACTAGCGGCGCAAACCTGCTTGATTTCACGCTGCGGAAGCCGTAGTGTTCTTGTGATTTAGCTCCTCAGCAACGGCGCGAAAAACATGGAGTGTCCTCAGTGCCATACCGTCAACCCGCCCACGGCGGCTAGCTGCTCGAAGTGTGGGACGGCGTTTGATTTTGACGGCGCCACGATGGCGGCCGTCACTGCGGCGGTTACGCCTGCGAGCGAAGTTGGAAAAGGTTGGTCGGTTCCGGCGCAGGCACCTGGAACCGGCGGCGTCGCGGCGATGGGCGCGTCACTTCCTCCCGGAACAATCCTCGGCACGCGTTACGAAATCGTGCAAATGCTTGGGCAGGGCGGCATGGGCGCCGTCTACAAAGCGAAAGATCGCGAGCTCGAGCGCTTCGTCGCGTTAAAAGTAATCCGGCCGCAATTGGCCATGGACCCTGAGATTCTCGCGCGCTTCAAGCAGGAACTCATCCTCGCGCGGCAAGTAACCCACAAAAACGTGATTCGAATTTTCGATCTCGGAGAGGCCGACGGGATCAAGTTCATCACGATGGAATTCATCGAGGGACAGGACCTCAAATCCCTCATCACGGAAAAAGGGAAGCTGAGCAATGAAGAAATCGTACGTGTGATGGAGCAAGTGTGTCTCGCGCTCGAAGCGGCGCACGGCGAAGGAGTGGTGCACCGCGACTTGAAGCCGCAGAACATCATGCTGGATATGAACGGCAAAGTGGCGGTGATGGATTTCGGAATAGCACGCTCGACGGAAATGGGGGGAATGACGCAGACGGGCGCGCTGCTCGGCACGCCGGAATATATGTCGCCAGAGCAAGTGATGGGCGAGCACGTGGACGCGCGCTCGGATCTTTTTACGCTCGGTGTGATTTTCTACCAGCTTCTGATTGGCGAAATGCCTTACAAGGCTGACACGGTGCAGAGTGCGATGTTCAAGCGCACGCGCGAGCGGCCGAAAGCTCCGATTGAGGTGGATCCGACTGTTCCGAAGATGTTGAGCGATATCACCGTGAAGTGCCTCGAGATGGACGCGAATGCGCGCTATCAGTCCGCCCGAGAAATATTGAATGATTTGGAAATTTGGCGCGGCGGCGGGACGAAAGCATTTGCCACGAGCGTTGGCACGACTGCTGGCACGACCGTGCAGCCGGCCGCTCTGCCGGTAGCGGCTGGGTCGAAGAAATGGATAGCGGCCGGCGCGGCCGTGGTTGTTTTGATTTTGGCGGCCGCGGGCTATGCGTTTCGCGGGCGACTTTTCTCGGGATCGCCGGGAACGGCGGCGCCGGCGATGTCGCTTGCGATTCTTCCGTTTCGAAATGCTTCGGGCGATCAATCGCTCGACTGGCTTGGGTCGAGCATGGCGGAGATGCTGAGCACGGACGTGGGCCAGTCGGCGCGGCTCCGCACGGTCTCGCCCGAGCGCGTCGGGCAGATCTTGAGAGACTTACGGATTTCGCCGGACTCGACGCTTGACGCGCCGACAATTCAACGTGTGGCTGAATTCAGCAATGCGGACACGATTGTCTCGGGCCAATACGCGAAGTTCGGAGACCAGATTCGAATTGACGTGACGGTGCAAGATTTGAAGCGCGGGCACTCGACCAAACTCAAGACCGAAGCTGCTGGCGATAAAGAAATTCTTTCCACAGTGGATCACCTCGCTGCGGACATCCGGCAAAATCTCGATCTGTCGAGCAGCGCGGTGAAGGAATTGCAGGCACAGTCGTTCAAGCCATCTTCCACATCGCTACCGGCGCTGCGCGATTACGACCAAGGACTGCAACTTCAGCGGCAGGGGAAAAATCTCGAAGCTGTGAAGCTGTTCGAATCCTCTACTGCGGAGGATCCGAATTTTGCGCTGGCTTATTCGCAACTCGCGCGGACCTATGAAGATCTCGGGCAGGACAACGAAGCCGAGCAGAATTCGCGAAAAGCCGTCGAGCTGAGCGACAAGCTCCCCGAGGTAGAGAGATATCTGATTGCTGCGCGGAACGACGAGATTTTGAACAATTATCCGAAAGCGATCGAGGCGTATCAGAGCATCGTGAAGGTGGCGCCCGACAACGCCGATGTGCTGTTCGATCTCGGCCGGTTACAGGAGAGCGCGGGCTCTTTCGACAAGGCGCATGACACTTTTGCGAAGGTGCTCACGCTCGATCCGAAGCAAGTGGACGGCCTGCTGGCGATGGGCCGCGTGGAAATCGAGCGAGGCAACGACCAATCGGGGCTCGATTACTTGAATCGCGCGCAAAGCATGGCGATCGAACTCGGCAACGACGAAGAGAAGGCGCAGATACTGCAGGCCATCGGCATTGCGTACTCCGACCTAAACAAACCGCAGGATGCGCTTCAGAATTTTCAGCAGTCGCTCGAAATCAACCGCCGGCTGGGCTTCAAGAAGGGCATCTCCGTGAACCTGGAAATGATCGGGCAGATGGAAGCGATTCTCGGAAAGAACGACGCGGCGCTGAAGGATCTCAACGAAGCTTTGCAGGTGCGGCGCGGGATCGGAGACAAGTCGGGCACGGGCGACTTATTGACGGATATTGCGCGTTTTTATGACGATCATAGTGAGTTCGACAAGGCGCTGACGCTACTGAAGCAAGCTTTGCAAATTCAGATGGATGCCGGGAACGAAAACAGCCAGGCGCTGGCGTTGAAAAATATTGGGAACACTTACCTATTGAAGGGCGATTACGAGGATGCTCGGACGTATTTTTCGCAGACTCTCTCGCTCTATGAAAAGCTCAACGTGCCGACCGATATCGCGGACACGTTGCACAATCTGGCCGAGACTTCCATGAGGCTCGGCCAATACGATCAGGCCGCGGAGCAATACCTGCGCGCGCTCGATATTCGCAGGACGGCGAACGACAAAAGGGGCGCAGCGATCGAATCGGCGAGCCTGGGAGTTCTCTTCGGCTTTCAAGGGCGTTACGGCGCGGCGCTAAGTTCGGAACAAGATGCACTGAAAACTATGCGCGATATCAACGAAACCGGCCAATGGCTTGCCGAGGTGTTGATTGATTACGGCCGCGCGCAGGCGCAAATCGGCAACAGCGTGGATGCGCGAAAAAGCCTGGACGAAGCGCTCAAGATTGCACGGGACACGAAGAATGAGATTCAAGTGGCGCAGGCGCTGAACGACGAAGGCGACAGCTACTTTTATCAGGGAGATTACAAATCCGCCGCGGCGATTTATCAGCAGGCGCTGCAATCGGCGTCGAAGACAAGCGACCGGCACCTTGTACTGCTCTCGAAAGTGAGTTTGGCGAAACTTGCGGTTAAACAAGGGAACGCGGCATCAGCGGCGGTCACGCTTCGGGGTCTCTCGAACGACGCAGACGCGCTCGGGCTGAAGTATCTTTCCGTGGATTGCTCGGTTTATCTCGCCGAGGCACTGATAGACGCGAAGAATTATCCGAAGGCAAAAGATGAACTGAACGGCGCGCTGAATCGCAGCGAAAAGCTGGGGCTTCGCGCCTTCATTGCGCAGAGCCAATATCTGCTGGGCCGCAACCTGCAGCTTTCTGGCGATGCCAAAGGCGCGGCCAGCCACTTCGATGAAGCGCGCCGGGCCCTTGCGGACATTCAGAAAGAGGCGAAGACGGACGCGGTCGTCAAGCGTAGCGATCTCAGCGCCATCGCCGAGGGGTCGGGCAAGTAGCATTGGTTATCGTGTTTCTCTGCGTTTATCGTTCTCCGCGCTTACCTGGCCTTAGTATCTCTAGTATCGCTTTTGCTACTTTCTGACGGCGAGCGGGTCGCGTGTTATGGCCTGGCTGCTACGATGGCAGCTATCCATGGATATCAAGCCCGGCGAGTCTGCAGATGCGTCCGTCGTCAACGATCAGAAGGTGCCTCTCGATCGCTCCTCAGTTCTTGATGGCGGAACAACGGCGGGCCAGGGAAATTCCGCTCTCGATTGCGCGTCGTCATTTCTCAAGAAAAATTATCTCGTCGTAATTGCGATTTCCCTCGCGTTGATCGTTCCGTGCTTCTGGCACGAACGCATCGAAGCCGGCGACCTCGCCAGCCACACGTATAACGCGTGGCTCGCCCAATTGATCAGCGAAGGAAAAGCTCCGGGCCTATGGCTGGCCCGGCAGTGGAACAACGCTCTATTCGATTATTGTTTGAACGGAGTGGCAAGCGTCGTCGGAATTCACGCGGCCGAAAAAATCGTTGTGTCGGCGTTAGTGCTGTTCTTTTTCTGGGGCGCGTTTGCATTCATTTGCGCCGTCACGCGACGTGCGGCATGGTTCGTGATGCCTGCGCTCGCAGCGTTCGCGTATGGCTGGACGTTCGAGCAAGGCTTCATGAATTATTACTTGTCGCTCGGGCTCGCATTTGCTGGAGTGGCGCTACTTGTGAGCGGCCGCGGCTGGGAGCGAGCCCTGGTGTTGCTGCTGGCTGCGCTTGCATGGCTGGCGCATCCGCTGGGATTTTTGTTGCTCGTCGGCATCGGAGGCTATATCGCATTGGCGGAGCGGCTGCAGCCGCGCGCGCAAATTTTCATTTTCGGCGGCGCGATCGCATTTCTCGTGGCAGTGCACGTCTACCTCGCACGCCATTTTAACGTCGTGTGGAACTCCGGTTCGTTGGCGAGCGAATTGATGAGTCTCAACGGCACCGATCAGCTGGTGACATATGGCGCTCAATATCATCTCGTTGCAAATGCCATGCTGGTGTTCCTGCTCGCGTGCGTAGGGATAGACATCATTCTGCGATGGCGCGGGAAAGAATCGATGGGGATTCTTGGGCTCCCTTTACAGCTGTATGTGATTGCCGTGGTTGCCGCGTTGCTGTTGCCCCGCGTTTTGTATTCGACGCAATTGCTCGGCCCACAGGTGGGATTGCTGCCCGAGCGCCTCACCTCTGTGAGTGCAGTGCTTGCGCTGTGCGCGATCGGCGCGTTGCGGCCGCAAAGATGGCACGTGGCGGGATTTGCGGCGATCGCGGCGCTATTCTTCTTCTATCTGTATTTTGATACCGGCACGCTCAACCGTATGGAAGCGCAGGCGGAGAAGTACGAGCGGGTGCTGCCGCCCGGCCAACGCATCGTCGCAACGATCTGGCCGCTGCGAGGCTCGCGTGTGCTGATCGATCATTTTGTGGATCGCGCGTGCATCGGGCAATGCTACAGCTACGGTAACTACGAACCGTCATCGGGCCAGTTCCGCGTACGCGCGTCGCCTGGAAACGGCATCGTGATCGCGAATTTTCCCGATACGGACGCGATCGAGTCGGGCAACTACGTGGTGCAGCCGCAGGATCTCCCTATGTTTCAAATTTTTCAGTGCAACGCAAACTTGGTTGAGCTATGCATGCGAGAACTCGTCGCGGGCGAAACCAACGGCCGCATCGGCCTGCACCCGGCATTCCGCTAGCCCGAGACGGTGCAAGGCGTCGCGCGCCAGAAGCCTTCTGGAAGTCACGTCGTTCTCAGTGGCAATCCCCTATATACAGCAAAAATGCTAGATACCTTCTAGTAGACGTTACAGTGCCAGTACCTTTAAAAAGTTGTTAGATTTTGTTGTTGCAGTTGAAGCTCCTGCGGGTAGAATTCCATTTCCTTCCTGAGGGGTCAGGAAAGATCCCGGTTCGAATCTTGCGAGAATTCGTCATGTCTCGTTTGTGACATCGGTATTTGCCGGGGCTTGGGAGGATATCCGGATGATTTCCGTTAACGTTGATAAGAGCAGCTGTGTGCGCAGTAGGCGAGTATGGTTCGGTGCATTTCTTCTGGTGGTATTAGCTGCCGCTCTCCCGCATTGGACGGGAGCGCAACAAGCAGTCTCGAACCCCGATCAGGTGGTAGACCGCATCGCCGCAGCCGAAAATCGCGAGATTGCCACGATCCGGCATTACAGTCCCATCATTGAGACTTACATCCAGGAAATGCGGCCGGACAAGGAACTCGGGAGTGTTCCGTCCAAGGACCACTATTTTCTTGGCCTCGCGGATTTCAAAAAGGGAGTGGTCGACCGTTCTCTCTTGGATAAGCCCAAGGGAACGATGGAAAAGTTGAACCCGCTTTCGCATCTCACAGAGTTTTTCTCCGCGCAGTATGAGCCGGATGGCTTCCTTGAGATGGTGTTTATTGACCAGCGGGGAATCGACCGGTCGCACTATCATTTTGATTTTGTACGCCGGGAATTCCTGGGCGAAGTGCGCTGCCTGGTTTTTGATGTGACGCCTCTGCCGAAGACGGGCAAGGGCCGTTTCAAGGGGCGCGTTTGGGCAANNATGGACGGCTTCAACCTCCATTTTGATAGCTGGCGGACCAACATGCGCCCTGGCGAGTGGCTGCCGACTTACATTTTCAGCCAGGAATCCGGAGGCAAGAAAGGCGCCAGCTCCGTTCGACTCAAGTCACAAACGCGGCTCTGGGGTTACGATTTGAAGGGCGCGGTTCACGAAAGTGAGTTCAGCGCAGTGCAGGTGGAAGCGCCGGGTGGGATTCAGGACGTCGCGGCCGCATCGCAAGATCCATCTCCCGTGGAGGCCGAAAGAGAATGGCAGCGCAGGGCTGAAGACAACGTGCTGGAACGGCTACAGCGGTCCGGGTTCGTCGCACCTACGGGCCCAGTCGACAAGGTGCTGGACACGGTCGTCAACAATATCGAAATCACAAATAGTGTGGAAACTGAGCCGGAGATTCGCTGCAGAGTCTTGCTGACTTCGACTCTCGAAACATTTTCGATCGGCCACACGATCGTCATCAGCCGTGGTTTGCTCGACGTCTTGCCGGATGAGGCAAGTCTCGCGACGATGCTGGCGCAGGAAATGGGAGAGATTCTCATTACAAAGAGATTGCCCGACGCTTGGGGATTTAACGATCTGAGCAACATTTCGACGACTGATATCGTGGCGCGCTTTTCGTTTCACGCTTCGCCGCGTGAATCGGAGCTGGCGAACCAGAAAGCACTCGATCTGCTGAGGAATTCGCCGTACAAGGACAAGCTCAAGACGCCGGGTCTTTTTCTAAAGCAGCTTGAAGTGGAACAGAAGGCTCTACCGGCCCTGATTAATCCGAAGCTTGGCGACCGTGTGTTTTTGGGCCAGCAACTCGTGAATTCGGCGCCGCAGCTGCAGGCGGCCAACCTCGATCAGATCTCTGCATTGCCGCTCGGAGGACGCATCAAACTCGATCCGTGGACTGACAGAGTTGACATGGTCAAGACGAAATCGGTTGCTTTGATATCGGAGCGGGAAAAGATGCCGTTTGAGGTCACGCCGTTCATGCCGTACTTGACGATTTACGCAGTCCAGGGAACTGCAACACAGACTGCGGAGCGAGTGAAGCCGAGTGCCGCGACCGCGGATACTGAGCCGCAGCAAGCACCTAAGCCGGTGCCGACCCCGGTACCTCAAGATTAGACGCGATTTTTTATTTCGATAGGCCGTTAGACAGTTCAATGGGCAATTGTCTCGTTTCAGCGTGACGCCGGAGCACGTCTTCGCCTTCCGGTGATTTTGCTCCACGCCGGCAGGACGTGCTGCGTTTCGGGCCATCTCTCTCTCGTTGTTCCCAGACGTTCCTCGCGAATCTAGACGTCGGATATTTGGATATAATCAAACCATATCGCGGTCAGTCAAAGGAGGAGATATGGCGGAGCCGTCTTATGAAGAGTTGAAGGCGCGTTTAGCTGAATTGGAAAAGCAGGGAGCCGGACGCCGTTCGGGCGAGTTGGAATTTAGAGTGGGAGAGAAGGGAGGAGTGAGCGTATACGGACTCGGCCGGTTTCCGGTGACACTTTACTACGAGCAGTGGATTCGACTTCTGGACTCGAGCGCAAGACTAATGGCGTTTCTCGAGGAGAACAAGGCCGAGGGCAAACTAAAACTCAAAGAGAAGTAGAATCCCGATCGCGAATAGAAACGTAACCGAACATCTAGAATGAACGCAAAAATATTTACGAGACTAACGGATACCAACGATCAAACTGGAAGGGTGTTGGGGTGAGCGATGGGATTTGAACCCACGACCCTCGGTGCCACAGACCGATGCTCTACCAACTGAGCTACGCTCACCACTGATTGACTAGGAACAGTTTACGCCAATATCGCGTGATGGAGAAGTGGGTCAATGGCCGAATCGCAATCGTTTGATTGCGGGGCCGGCGGAAATTGTCTTCGGGAGCGATTCTTCACAACAATTCTTCAGTTCAATTTGTTCCAACCATACGCGCTGGCTATTCTTCGTCGCCCTGCGGCACTTCCTCCCGTTGAGGGTGAGCTTCAATACGGATTTGCTGCAAGTTTGCGCCCAGGAGCTCCTTATTAAGCGCGGGGAGATCGCTTTCAACGATGTCGTCCCAGCCTCCGATTGCTGATCCGAATGCGGCCGATAGGTTGGCCGTTGCCTTTGACTGGGCGGGGGTCGGAGCGGCGTCGGCTCGATCCAATTGGTCGTAGAGCGTGCCGACTTGACCGTTCACGCTTGTGAGCGTTGGATTCTTCATTCCGTTTGCGCTCTGGGCGGCCGGATCGCCGATTGCCGCGATGAGTTTCTTCTGCAAATCAGCGATTGCATTTTTCAGTGCGCCGGCGGCTCGCTCCGAACGGTCATCAAGTTCTTTGCTTAACGATCGTGCCTGAAGGAGCGCCGCGGAACTTCGTGACAGAAGATCCGCCAGTTCGGACTGTGTTTGAAGCTGCTGCGCGAGATCAATCATAGTCGCCTTTACGCGAGGATCCATCTTCACGGTGAGCGGCGCGGTGTAGGTGGCTCCGTTCGCGCTCAATCTTACGGTGTAATCTCCCGGCAGCACGCTCGGGCCGAGCGGAACGCGAGGCGTGTCTCCGGGGACTGCGGCGATGGGATAGCCGTGGTGGGCCGAGTCCGGAGGCGGATATCGCAGATCCCAGAGCCAGCGATGCATTCCTGCGCCCGTTTGTAATTTGCGTTCCGGGCGGAGCCAATAGAGCGGAATGAGCTGCTTTTCGAGGTCTTCCTCTGTCACTTCGGGCTTGTCAGTGGTTGAGAAGCGCCGAACTATGAGATTTTTTGAATCGAGAATTTCGACGGCGACTTCGCCGCGCGCGGGCGTCGCAAAATAGTAGTCGAGGACTACCTTGTCGGGAGGATTTTGGCCTGCTGGCTCGTCGGGCGGGAGCGGGGTGTCTGTGTTTGTGTCGCGGCGGACGCGGTAAGCCAGGGCGGGATTGAAGAGATGGGCGTCTGCCTTCAACACTGCGGCGTCAATTTGGCGGAGTGGGGAGATGTCATCCAGAATCCAGAAGGAGCGGCCGTGGGTCGCGACGATTAGGTCGTTGTCGTGAATCAGGAGGTCGCGCATGGATGTGTGTGGCAAATTCAGTTGCAGCGATTGCCAGTGGTCGCCATCGTCGAATGATATCCAGACGCTCGTTTCTGTGCCTGCGAAGAGCAAGCCCTTTCGCAAGGGATCTTCGCGGATGGTGTCCACGGGCGAATTGTCTGGTAGCCCAGCGACGATCAGCTTCCATGTTTTGCCGGCGTCGTGCGTGCGATAAATGAATGGATGCAGATCGTCAATGCGAAAGCGGCTGACGGAGGCGTAGGCTGTTTCTTCGTCGAAGCGAGACGCGGCGAGCTGCGTTACTTTGCTCCAGGCGGCCAGCTCGGGCGGGGTTATATCTTTCCAATTCTTGCCGGCGTCGCGCGTCAACCAAATCATTCCGTCGTCGGTTCCGGCCCACAGCGTATCTGCATTCTTAAACGATGGCGCGAGGGCGTAGACGACGCCACGCTGCGTGTCCGCTTTCGGATCTTTCGCTGCCATGTTTCCGAGGCTCGCCGGAATTCCCGGATGAGGACGCGCGAGATCTGGGCTGATGATTTGCCAGTTTTCTCCGGCGTCGGTCGTCTTGAAGACGAAGTTCGCGGTGTAATAAAGGATGTGCGGGTCAACGGGTGAAAACATCAATGGCTGCGTGCGATCGACGCGGAACTGGCCGCGTATCGGGATTGGCGTCACGTTTTGTACTTGGCCGGTACTCACGTAATATTTCGAAACTTCGTCCGTGCCGGCGCCAAAAATGATGCCGGGATCGAGAGGGTCCGGCGCTACGTACCCGTATTCGATCGCGCCGACGGGATGCCAGTCGCGAAAGGTGATTTCGCCGTCGTTGCCGCGAGACGCGATGCACACCGAGCCGCTTTCCTGCTGTCCGCCGCAGACGCGATAGGGAAATTCATTGGTTACGCTGACGTGATATATCTGCGCGGTGGGTTGGTTGTACCAGGAACTCCAGGTTTGGCCGCGATTGACGGAAACGATTGCTCCTTGATCGCTCACCAGAAGAATTACGTCGGGATTCTCCGGATTGATCCACAGGTTTTGGTAATCGTCGCCGCCGGGCGCTCCGCGAAGAGGCGTCCACGTTTTTCCGCCGTCGGTCGAACGATGCGTCACGATGCTCGCGCTGTAGACGACGTCTGCGTTTTTCGGATCAACTCGCGGTATCGGCAGGTCTCCGCCGCCGATGCGCATCGCGGGGCGCGGGTCGGTGGTGATTTGGGTCCAGTGTTCGCCGGCGTCATCGGAGCGGTAAACGCCGAGGCCTGCGCCTGATTCGTACGCGCCGAGGTTCGTGGTTCCGACTGTCGCGTAGAGACGATTGGGTTCGCTCGGCGCGATTGCGACGTAGATTTGCACGAGATCTTTGGGCAAGCCGTTCGTAAGCTGCCGCCACGTAGCGCCGCCGTCGGTGGATTTGAAGAGGCCGCCGTCGGTGCCGCTGTAGCCGTTGCCGTATTCCCATGGGCCCTGGCGCGCTTCCCAAAGTGCGGCGTAGAGCACGTCCGGATTCTTGGGATCCATTTCGATGTCCGAGCCGCCTGTGTTCTCATTCCTGTAGAGGATTTTTTCCCAGGTGACGCCGCCGTCGGTGGTGCGAAAGATTCCGCGCTCTTCGTTTGGGCCGTAGGGATGACCGAGCACGGCGGCGAATACGCGATTTGGATCGCGCGGGTCAATGGCGAGCGCCGGAATTTGCTCGCCGTCGCGCAGGCCGAGATGCATCCAAGTTTTTCCCGCGTCAGTTGATTTGTAAATTCCATCGCCGACGGACAAATCGGGGCGCTGCAAACCCTCGCCGGACGCAACGTAAATAATATTGGGGTCCGCCGGCGCGACGGCGATGGCTCCGATGGATTGCGTTGACTGCGAATCGAAGATCGGCGTCCACGTGCGGCCGTAATCGTCGGATTTCCAAACGCCGCCGTTTACTTGGCCGATGTAGAACACGTTCGGTTGGCTCGGGACGCCCGTGGCGGCGCGCGTGCGTCCTCCGCGGAAGGGGCCGATTAATCGCCAGCGCATGTCCTGGTAGGCGCTCGGCGAAATTTCCTGCGCACGCGCAACGTGCGGCAACGCCACGCCGCATACGCACGCGAGCATCGCAAGCAGTCCACCCCAAACTCGATACATCGGCATCCTCCGAATCATTCGAACAACCGAGGATAGAACAAAATTGAGCGAATAATACTTCAATCGCGAATAGAAAACTGCGGAGAGACAGGTGTCGCTACTGAATACGTTGAGCTCGATAAATGCGAGGCGTTTTAGAAGGCGAAGTCAGTCTAGAACTGGACGTCTTTAGTATGCGTGGCGAAGAACCAGCGATTGCCCGCGGGATCCGTTACGGCCGCGTTGCGATCGCCATAGGGTTCGTCCTTCGGTTCGCGAAGCGATTTCGCGCCTGCCTCGATGGCGCGCTTGTACGCGGCGTCGGTGTCCGCAAGATAGTAGTGAATCGTGCTGGGCATGGGCTTGTACGGGCCGTGAGCATCGCTCATTTCGATCAAGGAATCGCCCAGGCGGAGTTTCGCGTGCGCCACGCGCCCATTGGGATCGTCGAAACGATCGACAACTTCGGCGCCGATAGCCTTCAGCATAAAATCAATCAGGCTGCCTGCATCGCTGGGTTGAAGATAAATCATCAGATTCGGGACGCTCGCCGGAACCGGTGTTGGACCGAGGCTCGACGCGAGATACCAGTTATTTCCGCACGGGTCCACCACGCTCGCAGAACGCTCGCCGTAATTCTGGTCGGCTGGCGCCTGAATTGACTTGGCGCCGGCATTGAGCGCACGGGCGTAGGCCGAATCCACGTCGGGCACATAAAAGTGCAGCGCGGTCGGCATCGGCGGAATTTCCGCATTCGAATCGGCAAATTCGATCATCGAGCCGGCCACGCTCGCTTCAGCATGCATGATCTTGCCACCGGGCCCCGGCATCCGAAATTTTTCCTCGCCGCCGAACGCGGCGCTCAAGAAACTCATGAAGCCGTTCGCATTGTCGAGGACGAGGTACGGCGTGATGCTGCGGAAGCCTTTGCGGATGGGCCCGACTCGTACCGGTTCTTCTGCCAATTGTGTCGCCGCCTGCGTCATCATTTCGGAAAAGATTCTTTGCGCTTCGTCGAACGGGACATCCCTCACGTGCGTAGAAATGATCCAGACGTGGCCGAAGGGGTCCTGCAGCCGCCCTGACCGCGCACCATAGAACTGGTCCGCGACCGGTATCAGAATCTTTGCCCCAGCGTTCACGGCGCGCTGCGCAAAGGCGTCGACGTCAGGGACCTCGAGGACAATTCGAATGGGCGTGCCACCGAGCATCTCTGGGGTTGGATCTCCCCATTCCGGCAAGGAATCGGCAAGTTGAATCTCGGCCTCGCCAATGTGCAGCGTGGCGTGCCCGATTTTGCCGTTCGGAGTCGTCAGACGTAGCAGCTCAATTGCGCCGAACGCCTTCTTATAAAATTCAATGGCTTCGGCAGCGTCTCTGATGGAAAGACGCGGAGTCGCGGTGTACTTGGGCTGGGCAGTTGGTTTTGCACTGGCTGACATCGAAATGCTCCTTTCAAGCTCTGCTCTTAAATTTGATTTGAAGGCTTCGCGCGGGAGACTGCGCAAGTCGATCGCGATATTCACGAGAGGCACGATCTCTGCCGCGACGGACGGAGGTGCGCCATCGCGGCGCGCCAGGAGCGCGTCCACAACCACGTCGAATTGCGCGATCTGCTTACGCTCAGTCATTGGATTCACTCACGCGCGCTCGGAGAGTCTGCACGGCGCGGAACTGCAACTGTTTTATGGCCCCTTCGCTGCGGCCGAGTTCTCGCGCAATTTCGCGAATGCTGCGTTCTTCGGCGAAGCGCATCTCAAGGACGCGGCGTTGATCTTCCGGAAGTTGCGAGACGAGACTGAATAGGGCTGCGCGACGCTCGACGACTTCATGATCACCAGCGTCTACTGCGTCTGCTTCGGGCGCCGGTTTTCCTTGTTCTCGTGCAGCATGTTTCCGGCGATCCATGAGCGCGTTCGCTGCGATTCGGAAGAGCCACGCCGAGAACGGAACGCCGCGCCACTCGAATTTGCCGAGGTTCGCCAGCGCATGATGAAAAACCTCGGCCGTTATGTCCTGCGCCACATCACGGTCGTAAATGCGGGAGGCAACAAATGCGTAAACCCTGTCGAAGTTATTTTCGTAAAGCTCCGCAAAACGGCTTGGGTCCTTTTGGGCCGCTTCGACAATACGCTGCTCGTCAGGCTCGTTTGTGCGAGCTTTCAATGCGATCTCCGCGGATCAGGCTCTCAATAAGGATAACTTCCGAGGCGCGCAAAGGTTACGGTGCCGTGCGCGGAATTCCCGCCTAAGTTGCTATTTTTTCGGGAAGGGAATCGGAGGCGGAGGCGGCTTTCGTCCGCGTCCGAGCTGCTGGATCCGCGCGCGAGCCTTAGCGGCCCACGTTCCTTGCGGATCGTATTTTAGATACAGCGTCCACTGCTCGCACGCGTGCTTCGCATTGCCTTTTTTTTCGTAGGCGAGAGCGAGATTGAAATGAGCGTCGGCGTGAGCGGGCATCGCGACAACGGCGATGCGCAGGTTTTCGATAGCTTCATCGATCTTTCCCGTTTCCTCGAACACGCAACCGAGGTTATATCGGCAGATCGCATTTGACGGATCGAGAGAGAGCGCTGCGAGAAATGAACGTTGCGCATCTTCGAGGCGCCGCGTTTGATACTGAGCGACGCCCAGATTGATGTGAGCCTCGACCCAATCTGGCGCAAGTTCAAGCACGCGCTCGTAAGCAAAAATCGCTTCGTGAACTGTATCGGGCTGGGCCTCGGTGCTTGCGGCAATCTCAAACCACTCTTCGGCGGATCGCGATTCCAATTGATGCAACTTCGGTGATTCCTGGCGCAACAGCGGCAATATCCATTGCAGAGTGATGGGATCGAACGGAGCTGAATTTGACCCAGGCGGCACTACGGCGACGCTCCGGCCGCATTCGACGAGCTGAAGATTTTCGACGCGCAGCGAAGCTTGGCCGAGTTGGAGCGCCATCGCGGAGACGGCGCGTTGGAGACGATGCGCAGGCACGCGCGAATCGGTTAGGCGCTTGATCACGCGAAGCGCCGCGAGATCGCCGAAGTCGTAGAAGCGCTCGCCCCAGCGGATGCGCGGGCGAACCAATCGCAAGCGCTCCCAATAGCGAAGCCGGCGATCATCAACTCCCACAATTCGCCGTGCTTCTCCTCGCGTGTAGCGCTCGGTCAATAGTTCCTCGCCGCGTTCTGAGGAGGCTCTAGGACTTCCCCGAAGATTATCTCGTGGCTGTCAAACTTTTCCGTTCGATTTGATGTTGGCGAGTGATCGCGGAAACGGCATTACACGACAGGCAACACCGCGGAGTGCATGGGCGAAGCCCGTGCTAGCCTCGATGATGGGGGATTTGACCTAGGCGCATGGCCAGAAATCTCGCAGAAAAGACCCATCTGGGGCGTCAAGTCGCGATGGCGCGGCTGGTGTGCGTGTTCATCGCGCTCACGAGCATGGCGCAGTGGCGGCACGCCATCCAGGCAGACCAGTGGCTCCTTTTCGGCTATTTTTTGGTTGCGCTTTTCTTCGCAGCGGCGGAACGGCTGCGGCCGCAATCGGGACTTCGGCTGCCGGTATGGGTGGACGTAGCGACGCTGGCAGCATTCCTGGTGCTGTCGTCGTCCTTCGTGGCAATTCTGTTCGTATCGTGTTTCGCAGCGTTTGCTGTTGCCACGTATGCGACCGCGCGAAGGGCGAATACATTTGTCGGCGTAACGGTTCTGGCGGCAACGCTACGGCTCGCAATCGCCACCCAACGAACCGGCGGAACGTTGACGGATCTAATTGTTCTGAGCGCCGCTTTGGCCGCGGGCTGTATTGGCGCGGCTTGGGTCGGATCGCGAGAGAAGGAAGAAGAGGACCGGCGCTTCGTGCTCGAAAAAATTGCCGGCCATCTTCAATTCGGCCGTGGACTATCCGAATCAGTGCGCCAGGCGCTCGGCGAAGTGGCGCAGGCGTTCGAAGGCGAACAGGCCTGCCTCGCGATTCTTGAAGACGAGCTAGAACGGATTTTCGTATGGCGTGTGCGCCCAACCGATCAAACCTTGAAGGGGCCGGAGACCCTGCCAATGGTTCGAGCGGACGCTTATTTGCTGGATTGTATGGAGGTGACGCTCTGCTGGAGATCGCTCGATGGCCGAGGCGAGGGTTTTGGCTGGGACCGGCGGACAGGGCAGTACTTCGCGAATCCTCCACGCCCGCCGGAGTCCATGAAGAAGGATCTTGGTGTAAAAGCGCTATTGGCAGCGACGCTTGAAGATGCAAGCGGGCGGCCTGTAGGACGCTTGATGGTTTTCAACTCGCGCAAGAAATGGTCGCCTGGAGATTTGCGATGGTTTGAGCGAGTTGCGCGGCATCTTGGGCCGCCACTTGAAAATGTTTATCAGATGCGGCACGCGCGAGCGCGCGCCGTCGAGGGCGAACGAAGCCGTATCTCGCGCGATCTACACGACGGAATATTGCAGACGCTCCTGAGCCTGCAGATTCAACTGGAAGTGATGCGGCGGAACCTCCCTAACGGAAGCAAGCAGTTTTCCGAAGATATCGGCAATCTGCAAAAGACGGTGCGCCACGAATCGGACGAATTGCGGCGCATGGTGACGGAGATGCGGCCGCTGCGCATTGAGAGCGCGGACCTGCGCGAGTTGATGGTGGGCTTCGCGGAGCGCTTCCAGACGGAATCGAATCTCGTGGTTGATCTCTTCATTGAAGATCGTGACTTGCGGGCGCCCGATCGCGTCTGCCGCGAGATCTTTCAGATATATCGAGAGTCACTCAACAACATAAAAAAGCATGCCCATGCCAGCCACGTCGTGGTAAAACTAGGCCAGGATGATTCGAAAGTCTCTCTCACCATCGACGATAACGGACTTGGCTTCAGTTTTTCCGGTCAGTTCTCGAGTGAGGACCTCGACCGGCTTCGCTTGGGCCCTATTTCAATTAAGGAACGCACCCGTGGTGTCGGAGGGAATCTCACGGTAGAATCAAACCCGGGGCATGGTGCGCGTCTAACCATTGAAATTCCACTGAGTTGAAATGACAAAAGGGAAACCGCCTGTTCGAATACTGGTCGCGGACGATCATGCCATCTTTCGAGATGGCCTCCGCAAACTGCTTGAGGGAGCTGATGATGTCACCATCATCGGCGAAGCCTCGAACGGGAACGAGTGCGTGAAGATGCTGGCGAAGTTGAAGCCGGACATTCTTCTGCTCGATC
>PMAA01000156.1 GCA_003152355.1 Acidobacteriota bacterium
AGAGTTGCCGCCAGTTGCCAGCACGGCCGCGCAAATCAGCACGCAGGAATGAACGCGGCCGGAGCTATGAGGAGGTTTCGACCATGAAGCGAGTATTGCTCAGCATCTTTTTATCACTTTGCACGTGCGCTCCCGCGCTTGCTCAGGGCGGCGCAACAGGCGCGTTGGCCGGTGTCGTCGAAGACGCCAGTGGCGCCGCCGTCCCCGGCGCCGATGTGCAAATTATTGAGCAGTCCTCCGGAAGCCGCGTTCGCACAGTGACGACCGATGAGCACGGCAACTTCAACGCTTTGCTTTTGCCCGTCGGATCATACGTGATCGAGGTGCGCGCAAAGGGTTTCAGTGAAGCAAAAACGATGGGCGTCGCGGTGCGTGTCACGGAAACCACCCAGATCAAAATGGCTTTGCAAGTCGGCCAGTTAACACAGAGCGTGCAGGTGTCGTCACAAGTGACTGCCGTGGAGACGAACACCGCGGCAACTGGCGAAAACATCGGATCTCAAACCATCACCGATCTTCCGCTGCCCACGCGCAACGTCCAGCAGCTCCTCACGCTCTCTTCTGGAGCGTCAGCCGATTTGACCGACGCCGGACAGCTTGGCCGCGGCGACATTCGAATGAATGTCAACGGCCAGCGCGAGGGATACAACAACGTCCAGATCGAAGGCATTAGCGTCAGCGACTACAACGTGAGCGAATTGACCAATACGCCGCTGCCAAGCCCCGATGCGATCGAAGAATTCAAAGTCCAAACGAGTCTCTACGATGCGACACAGGGACGAAACGGAGGCGGCAACGTAAACGCCGTATTGCGCAGCGGCACGCGAGATTTTCACGGCTCGCTCTTCGAATACTTCCGCAACAACGTCTTGAACGCGAACGATTTCTTTTTTAACCAGAACGGAGCGCCGCGGCCTGCTGTGAGGCAGAACATTTTTGGAGGCAGCCTCGGCGGCCCGATTGCCCACGCCGGGTCCCAAGGATTTTTCTTCGTCAATTACCAGGGCACCCGGCAGGAAAGCGGAATTTCTCCGGGCACGTTCATCAACGGGATTTTCCCGACGGTTCCCTCCGATCGCTCGCCGGCAAGCCTTGCGATGATGCTTCCACCAGGCTTTCAGGATCCGGCGACGCTCGACCCGGTCATCGTGAACCTGCTGAATTTCAAGAGCAATCAATTCGGCGGCGCGGGAGGCGGCTGGCTAATTCCTTCCTTGCCTCCGATTGATCCCTCCTTGCCTCTATACGAACAACAGTCACACCTGAGCGTCAGCCATCCGGGGCAATTCGACGACGATCAGTTCACCGCCAATTGGGATCGGAATTTCAATGGAGGCCGGGACGTTTTTCGAGAGCGTTTCTTCTTCTCGAATTTCCATTCCTACCTTCCCTACGGAGCGGGCAATCTCGGCTCGCAGTTCGGCGCTTCCATCAGCACGAGCGATCTGGACTTCCCTGTTTTCTTGCCGGTGCACAACCGCTTCCTGACACTTTCCGAGACGCACACGTTCTCGTCTCAACTGGTAAATGATTTTCGTTTCGGATTAGTACGCATCGCCAACGATACGGACAACGTGCCTCTCGTCAACCTGAACGATCTTGGAATCAACCGCCCAAATAGCAATTACGACACGAACATCTATCGCTTCGAGCTGGCAAGCTATCAACGCGGGCCGACTCCGGCCGCGAACCAGGCGTCCGGGCAAGACAACTTTACATTTCTCGATACCGTTGCGTTGTCGGCGGGACGCCACGCATTCCGCTTCGGCGGGCAGGTCGATCGTATTTATTTGGACAAGAACTATCCGCAATTGTTCAACGGGTTTGCAGCGTTCGTGCCATTTCCGCCCGCGCCCAACGGAGACGGGTTCAGTGATTTCCAGAACCTGCTCACAGGAACGCCTGTTTTCACCGGCGCCGGTAGCGGGGTTTTCAATCACGAGTACCGGATCAATAATTTCGCGCTTTTCGGCCAGGATGATTTCAAAGTGAACCGAAAATTGACTCTCAATCTTGGCCTGAGATGGGAACTCGATGGCGCGGTCTCGGATGCGTTAAATCAAATCGGCAATCTGGTTCCGAGCCTGGTAGCGCAAGGGCAGGAGCCGTGGATCTATCCGAAAGGCGTCAATAGTCTGGACATCCCGGGGCTCGTCGGAACCGGATCGCCCACACTAAGGAACAATGGCTACGCTTCCGATTGGGGGCCGCGCATTGGCTTCGCGTACGATCCGTTCGGTACCGGCAAGACGTCAATCCGCGGTGGCTACGGAATCTACTACGAGAGAGAGGACAACGGGACCTCGGACAACCTCGGATTTTCTTCACCGTTTCTGGCGGGCGGTTTCGGACCCGCTCCGCCGGGGAGCCTGGCGAACCTGCCGGCGTTTGCGGGACTTCCACCGGCCGGTGTGATCAGCCCTGCGTTTACTCCGCAACTCGGGGTATTTCAAGGATTCGTGAATAACGTGACCGGCGCGCCGACTACCGATACCACCCAAACTCCCGTATTCAGCGGAAACAGCGAGAACCTGATCGCACTCGAAGCGCCGCTTCATTTCAGGTCGCCGAGCGCGCAGCAATGGAACCTCACGGTGGAACGTGAAATCGGCTCAGGTTGGGTGTTCGACATCGGCTACGTCGGCACGAAGGGCACTCATCTGCGTGAAGTGAGCACCACGATCCAGCCTTACCTCGTCAGCCCAACGGCGCCAGTCACGTTAACGGACCCGAGCGGAAATCAATACGTCATCACGCAAAATACAGTATCGAATGCGCCAGCGCGCTCGCGTGTCCTTGGACTGAGCCCCTCCGGAATGCAGTGCTTCTGCAACGACGCAACATCAATCTATCACTCGTTGCAAGCGTCGGTAACGCGGCGGTACCACGCCATGTATTTCCAGGCGGCGTATACGTTTTCGAAATCCATTGATGAAGTATCGAACGACACGACCGCATTCAATACTGTGATCAACGACCAGACAAATCTGCGGGATTCGCGCGGCCTCTCTGATTTTGACAGGCCGCAGCGATTCATCGTCAGCTACGTCTACGCCCTGCCATTTTTCTCAAAGGCCTCAGGATTTGAGCGCGCCGTACTCGCCGGTTGGAGCGTGAGCGGTATTGTGATTTTTCAATCCGGAAGGCCTTTCACCGTCATTGATTCCGAGGGCGGCTCGACGTACACGCCGATCGGTCCGGATCAATCCACGGCCAGCATTGCGCCTGGCTTCAACGCGCAATCCGCGTACACTTCCGGCAGCATTGGTTCGCGCGTGAACCAATATCTCAATCCGGCGGCGTTCATTCCCGCGCCGGTGGTCGGCCCGGATGGTTCCACTGGCTACGGCGATCTGGGAAGAAATATTTTTAGGGGCCCGTTCGAGCAAAATTGGGACTTCTCGATTTCAAAAATGTTTTCAATCAGAGAAAGCCAGAAAGTTGAATTTCGAACTGAATTCTTCAATCTCTGGAATCACCCGAATTTCAGCAATCCCACGTACGTGGACGTTAGTGGACCGAACTTTGGCGAGATCACGTCGATGGCAGGTACGCCGCGCGTGATTCAATTCGCATTGCGCTATGAGTTTTAATCGTCGAGAAATGTCTGCGGCGAGTAACGCGCTGGGCCAACGCTCTCAATCACGGCATTGGGCGCTTTGCTGCGTCGCGCTTGTCTCGTTGCTCGCCGTTGCGTTCGGGTGCGATGCTTCATTCGGCCAGGCCCAGCCGCTTCCGGGGCCTGATGTTCCGCAAATTTATCAACGGCTGCTCGCGCAAATCGATGAAATTCCGGTGTTCGACAATCACGGACACCCCGGCTTTCCGAACGATCCCGATGTGGACGCCATGCAAATTCCAGAGGATAGTTCCGCGCCGTTCCGTCTTCGTGACGATAACACCGAGATGCTGGGCGCCGCGCGTAAACTCTTCAACTATCCTTATCCCGATTTCTCACCGGAACACTTGAAGTGGCTTGCCGATCGGAAAGCACAAGAACAAAAAAAACTCGGCAATGCTTATTTCTCCCACATACTTGATCAACTCGGGATAGAGACGGCGATTGCAAATCGTGTGTCCATGCCGGAGTATTTGGATCCTACTCGGTTTCGTTGGGTTTATTTCGTGGACTATTTCCTCTTCCCATTTGATTCCGAGCGGCTCGAGGCGCGCGATCCGGATCAGAAGTTGAATGTGCCGCTCGAAAGAAAATTGCTTGAGGGAGCGCTGTCACAGCAGAACGCCGGCCAATTGCCCGCGGATCTCGGCAGCTACTTGAAATTCGTCACAGGTATCGTGGAGTCGAAGAAAGCAGCGGGCTGCGTGGGAATAAAATTCGAGATCGCATATTTTCGCTCATTGCATTTTGACGATCCGCCGAAAGAGCGCGCGGCAGCAATCTACTTAAAATATCGCTCAGGCGGCGTGCCCACCAGGGCGGATTACCGAGACTTCCAGGATTTCATTTTTCGCTACCTCTTGCGCGAGGCGGGAAGACTGCGCCTGCCCATTCAAATTCACACGGCAGTTGGTGGCGGCGATTATTTCAATATGCACGACGGCAATATCATGGGCCTTGAAAATATTTTACGCGATCCGCAGTACGAAAATGTGACGTTCGACTTGCTCCACGGCGGCTTTCCATATGAACGCGAAGCCATTTGGCTCACCGCGCGGAAAAACGTCTACCTCGATTCCTCGCTGATGGGCATTTTCGTATACCCGGACGAGTTGCACCGCATCCTGAGACAGTGGCTCGAGACGTTTCCGGACAAGATCGTCTTTGGCTCAGACACTTTCCCGCTAAGCGATGCAGTGGGCGCGGAAGAGGGCTACTGGCTCGCGGTTGAATCCGCGCGGACCGCACTCGCCGCTGCGCTCGCTGAGATGGTTTCCGAGCACGAAATCAGCGAGCCGAAAGCCCTCGAACTGGCTCACGCTTACCTGCACGACACAGCGGCACGTATATACGGCGGCACGAAATAAAAAGTTCACAAGTTTGCATTATTAGGAAGCTCGCCTCTTCCGCGAACCCTCACATCTGTGATTAGCTCACATTACCGGGCATTACGATTCCAATCGAGGAATTCCTCGGCGCTCTGCGGCAAGTTCCAGGGAGAATTGATTCGCGCGAGCGATCCAGAATTCGCTGGAGCGCATAAAATCTGGAACGCGATGGTGCAACGTACACCGGCACTGATTGCGCGGTGCGCAGATGTCGCGGACGTGATCTCTCGAACAGTCCTGGCTTTCACCAGCCTTAGAGAGCGCCATCGCGAAATCACGAATGCGATTGCTCGTTTGCCAGGCATCAGCGGCTCCGGAAATGACTTTGGCTTTGCGGTCGAATTCGGCTTGTCGTCGCCGTTCCGCTTCCGCTCGTTTCTTCCTTTCGTCCCGATCACGTTCCCACCGCAAACGTTCTTCGCCATGCTTCTTGAGCGCCAGGGCCGCGATTTGTGGAGCCCGGCCACGAACGCTCCGAGGCAGTTTTCGAGGCGCTGAATCGCACCGTCCGGCCATGTATGCCGGATCTTGCTGTCGTATGGGACCTCGTTAATGGATATTTTCAATCGCCCTGTTGGTTTGTAAGGCACCGAAGGCAGACGCTCATCATAGATCGTCCACTTTGGTAGCACGTGCTTCCGGAGCTGAATCGAGGTGGAACCAAACCCTTCGGTTAACAGCCGAATGCTCTACCGTTGAGCTACCGGGGAACTGAGGGTGCGGGCTGAAGAAGTCAGCGTACCAAGCAAGTCGAGTGTAAACAAACGCTAAATCTGAGTCAACGCGGCGCGGACTCTGATTTCATCACCCAGCAGCGCGCAGAGCGGAATTTACGGCATCCTTCACGAATTCTTGCTCGAAGGTCAACTTGCGGCGAGTTCGGTCAACGAGCCTGCTTACTGCGATTCGCGCGAGCCTGCTGGCGCAACTCCTCGATGAGAGCGAGCTGCGCGCGCGTCGGGAATCGATGCTTCAGTTGGACCAGACCAACACGGCGTTCCATGCGGTCGTCGCTTAAACGCACGAAGCGGCAACCGGAATGTTTGCTCACCGCCATCGCGGGAACCACCGACACTCCCATCCCTGTCGCCACCATGGAAAGAATCGTCGAAAAGTGGCCGCTCTCGAAAATCACGTTGGGATCAACGCGCGAGCGCCGGCAGGCCGCCATCGCGTTTTCCCGGAAACAATGACCTTCCTTGAGCAACAGAAACGGCTCGTCGCGAATCGCGGCGAGGCCGATCGCTTTGCGCGACGCGAGACGATGGGATTCAGGCAGGCAAGCAAATAAAGACTCGCGAAAGAGTTCCTCAAACTGGAGTTCTTCGCCGCGAACAGGCAGAGCCAGGAGGACCAAGTCTACCCGGCCGTGATGCAGATGATCGAGCAGACCGGAGGTGATGTCCTCGATGACGCGGACCGATACGCCCGGATAGCGAGCGGCAAAGCGGGCCAAGACCAACGGGAGGAAATAGGGAGCAATCGTGGGGATGGAACCGATGAAAACAGTGCCCACTTCGATGCGAGATTTTTCCTGGATTTCAGTGCGAGCCTCGCCCACCTGCCGAAGTATGTTCTCGGCTTTGGGCAGAAAGGCCTTGCCGGATTCGGTGAGCTGCGCGAAACGCGGGAAGCGATCGAAAAGCCTGGCCCCCAGTTCGTCTTCGAGCTTATGGATCTGCTGCGAAAGCGATGGCTGAGCGACGTGCTGATCTTCGGCGGCGCGCGTGAAGTTTCCGGTTCTAGCGACGGCGCAAAAATAGCGCAATTGGTGCAGTTCCATGGATTATGCGTGCGCCCAAGCGTTGCCATACTTTAGAACTATGGATTCCATAGGATACAAATATTAGACCTTTGGCTCAAGAATCTCTAGTCTCTGCCTCGGAGGGCCAAAAACGATGGCTGACAACGCAGTAGTGAAACACGGAGACGTCACGCAGCGCGTGGGCGTGGAAGTGATTCGAGCGCGCGGAGTGGACGTCGAAAAATTAATCAAAATGCTCGTGGCCAATGCGGCGGCGGAGTTCGCGAGCACTTATTATTACTATACGATCCTCCGCATGCACCTCGCGGGCCACGAAGATTACAAGGAGATTTGCGAGGACGCGCGGCTCGAGGACCGCGCCCACTGGGAACTGATAGTGCCGCGCATCTACGAGTTGGGCGGTGAACTGCCGAACGACTTGAAGGTGTTCCACGATCAAGCGGGATGCGTGGCGGCGAAACTGCCCGATCCACCGACGGCCGTCAACATTCTGACGCTGCTACTCGAATCCGAGCGGTGCGCCATCCGGAGCTGGATTCAGATTTGCGATTTGACGTTTGGCAAAGATCCCCGGACTTACGACATGGCTGCCCGCATCTTGAATGAGGAGATCGAACACGAGGCTTGGTTCATCGAGCTTCTCGCTCACGAGCGCGACGGTAAATCCATTCCGTCAGGCCATTTCCGCCGCGGCACTCCCGGCGAAGCCCCGTACAGCAAGAACCGCGGCTTCTACAACCCGTGAAACTGCTGTATCGTCTGGGGCTGCGTACGCCGGAGCGCAAACTCAGGCGGCCGCGGCCCCACATTCACGCCATAATTTCACCAGAAGGAGATTTCCATTAAGGAATCTTTCGAGGTGACGCTCGAAATGCCGGACGGGCAGCGTGTGATCACGGTGGATTCGAAGGATCACATCTGGGATGCGGCTCAGCGAGCGGGAATTGATCTCCCGGCGATTTGCCATCAGGGACGCTGCTTGACATGCGCCGGGAAACTCAGCGCGCCGGGCGAATTCGACCAGAGAGACGCCGTCGCCTATTACCCTCAAGACCGTGAGGCCGGTTTCATTCTGCTCTGTACGGCCCGGCCTCGCTCAAATTTACGGATTCGAACTCATATGCAAACCGAGATGCGCGCCTACCGGCTGAGCTGCGGATTGCCTGCGCCATACTCGTGAGAAATTCGCAAAGCAAAAGATCGCTCGGATCTACAGCAGATGCCGAAAACCTACGACGAGTCTGAGCGCTACATCTTTTTCGTCATCAGATGGCGATCGTGCGCGACTGGCGGAAGGACGATTATAGGAAGGAAATCTTACTGCAGCCGCTGGCCCGAAGTATCGTGGTCAATCAGCGAGTCAAAGATCGCCAAGACGTGGCGGCGATATTCGACGATCCGCTCCAGCATCGCACGTAGTCCCGGCTCGCGCGCCGTTTCACGGTCCCACTTGGCGAGGACCGGCGCCGGAATCTGAATGTCCCGGCGAAGCTCGTCGGCGGAATGGCCGCGGAGAAAGAGGCCGTAGAAAAATGCCGCCTCGCGCTGCGGGAATTCAAAATCCCGCCCCGTTTCCACCGGGGCTTCGGGAAGCATGTTGAGTTGAGTCGCCATAGCGAGAAACCGCAGTTTACGGGTTTTTTTGCCGCCGTCAAGTCCGAGTGATGCCTAATAGAAACTGGGCCGTAAAAATGGACCCAATCTCGAGATCCTGAATTTTGGGGAGCTTGCGAGCGGCAGGGCAGACTGGCGCTTCAAGCGCGGTCTGGCCGGGCGTCAGCCTAGAAACGTGAACGAGTTGCCCTTAGATATTCGCGCAACGTCGACACATTGGGGCTATACGACCCTACGCGACCCGCATCTACCGGCAGCCCAAGGAGTTCCGCCAGCTCAACGCTGATTCCCGCGTCGTCCAATTCCGCCAGGCTATAGCCCTCGGCGGGCACAAGGCGATTCCGCGCAGACGTGTCCAACGGGCGCGGCGGCCGCTGCGAGCGGCGCGGTCCCTGTACGATTACAAAAAAATCAGCCCAATCTTTGCGACTCCACATGGGCCCTTCCTACCTTTCATTCTCGACAGATTGGATGCGCTTACCGCCGCCAAAGTTCCACGGCGCCCGAACGCGTCCCACTCCGGGGCTAAGGGTTTGACGATTCTAACCCTCGGGCAAGAAAAGAGTCGCTCCACAGAGGACAGTGTCGCCAGTCGGTTAATGCTTGATAGGCAGCGAGCGCCCTCAATCCGGGATAGTACTGCTGCATCGTTACACTCGCGTGAGAGCGGGAAAATCCACTCCACCCACGCAAGTCCATGAGACTCCATTCAGTCGTTACGGGATGCCCGTGAGAAGATGCATTCTGCCCGCGAAGTTACGTTAGTGGTAGGATGTCGCGCCGTTACCCTCTCGGAGGCCGGGTCATGCAGGGACTCATGATGGATTTCCCGCTCACACTCGACAAAATTCTCGAGCGCGCCGGTCATCTGTTTGGAGCAATCGAAANNTGATGTGGAATCACTCCTCGCACCTCGAGGCGTATTTCGGAATACCGGCGAGCGGCGGCGTGCTTCACACGTTGAATCTTCGGCTGCACCCGGCGGAAATCGCCTACATCGCCAATCACGCGGCGGATCGTTTCTTGATCGTCGACGACGTCCTCCTGCCGATTTACGAGCAGCTCAAATCGAAAACGAATTTCGAGCGTGTGATCGTGGTGCCATTCACGGGTAATCCTCTGCCCGTCGGCTACGAAAACTATGAGGATTTTCTGAAGACCGCCGCAGGAAATTTCACTTATCCGGGTCTCGATGAAAACGAAGCTGTGGCGATGTGCTTTACTTCCGGTACGACCGGAAATTCGAAAGGCGTCCTCTATTCTCACCGCGCGCTCATTCTTCATTCGTTGGTATCCACACTCGACGAGGCGTTCGGCATCAATCACCACGCCGTAGTTCTTCCAGCCTGCCCGATGTTCCACGCCAATGCTTGGGGAATTCCGTTCACGGCCGCGATGGTTGGCGCAAAGCTCGTTCTGCCGGGCCCGCATCTCGATGCCGAAAGCCTGCTGGAACTTATCGAACGCGAAAAAGTCTCCATCGCGCTGGGAGTTCCGACGGTTTGGATTGGCATTCTTGCGGCACTCGAGAAACATCCCGGGCGCCGGAAATTTCCTTCGGGTCTGAGCGCTCCTTGCGGCGGCACCGCTCCGCCCGAAGGGCTGATCCGCTCGCTCGACAAACACGGAATTCACATCACGCACCTGTGGGGGATGACCGAAACGACGCCGATCGCCACCACGGGCCAATTGAAATCCACGATGTCCGATTGGAGCGACGACAAGAAATACGAGGTTCGCGCTAAACAGGGTCTCCCGGCTCCGTTCATCGAGATGCGCGTACGCAACGAGGAAGGCATCGCGCCGTGGGATGGTCTCACTCCCGGCGAACTCGAAGTTCGCGGCCCCTGGGTCGCCTCGGCGTATTACAACTCTCCCGAAAACCAAGATCGCTGGACGCCTGACGGTTGGTTCAAAACCGGAGACATCGCCACCCTTGATCCTGAGGGTTACCTCAAACTCGTGGATCGCAGCAAAGATCTCATCAAATCGGGAGGCGAGTGGATTAGCTCCGTGGATCTCGAAAACGCGCTGATGGGGCATCCCAAAGTGCGTGAGGCCGCGGTCATCGCCATACCGCATTCCAAATGGCAGGAACGCCCGCTCGCCGTCGTCGTCCTGAACGACGGAGAAGCCGCCACGTCCGAAGAATTACGAGATTTTCTGGCTACGCGTTTTGCAAAATGGCAATTGCCCGACGGATTCGCATTCGCGAAAGAAATACCGCGCACTTCCGTCGGAAAATTCCTCAAAATGCGCCTCCGCGAGCAATACGCGGACTGGCGCTGGGAATAGCACTGCGCTCGGCGTGCCCGCGCTACTCCCCTACAGACCTGGCTGATATACTCAAATCAGGAAATTAAGCCAGCGCGGAATTTTGTCTTGCATGAATAGCCCTGTCATCGTCGCTCACTACCATGAATTGTGGCTCAAGGGCCGCAATCGAAAATTCTTTTTGCGCAAGCTCGCGCAGGCGCTGCGGCAGGCCCTCGATGGAATTCCAGTGGAGCGCATCGAACAGCCCGGCGATCGTTTCCTCGTGCGGCTCCGGCCCGAAGCGTTGGTTTCCGCGGCCGTCGAACGAATCGAGCGCGTTTTCGGAATCGTCTATTTTGCGGTCGCGCAAACCATCGAGCGGGATCTCGACGCTCTTTGCGCCGCGGCCTGGGCCGAAATCGAGCCGCTGAAATTCTCCACGTTCGCCGTTCGCGCCAAGCGCAGCGACAAATCGTTTCCGCACAACGCCATGAAAATCGAGGCGACGGTTGGCCGCTTTCTCCTCGACAAACTGCATGCCGCCGGAAGGAACGCCAGCGTAAATCTTTCCGAGCCTGACATCACATGCCGCGTCGAGATCACGCCGGGGCCGGCGCTCGTGTACGCGCGAAAAATCCCCGGCGCGGGCGGTCTCCCGACGAACACGGGCGGCCGCATGCTGTGTCTGCTGTCCGGCGGCTACGATTCCGCCGTCGCCGCATATTTAATGATGAAGCGCGGCGCGCACTTGAGCTTCGCTCATTTCTACGGAACAGGCGCGCGGCCGGGCGAATCTTCCATCCACGTAGCTCGCGAGTTGGCGCGGCGCCTCACGCTCTATCAACTTGGCGTGAAGCTTTGGCGGATTCCATTTGAGCCTATCCAACGCGAAATCGTTCGCTACGCGCCGGAGAGCTATCGCATTCTCCTGTATCGCCGCATGATGATGCGCATCGCCGCAGTCCTTGCCCGCCGCGACCACGCGCTCGCGCTGGTTACCGGCGACAGCCTCGGCCAAGTGGCTTCGCAGACGCTTCAAAATATGGTCGCGGTCGGCGATGCCACGCTTATGCCCGTCTTCCGTCCGCTCGCCGGAACTGACAAACTCGAAATCCTTGCGATCGCGCGAAAAATTGGAACCTACGATATTTCCTCCGAGCCGTTCCACGATTGCTGCCCCATTTTCATGCCGCGCACGCCCGAGCTGTACGCGACTCCCAAGTCAGTCGCTCATGCTGAGGCGAACCTCGATCTCGCTGCACTCGTTCAACAGGGCGTCGAATCCGCGACGCTCGAAAGATTTCGATATGTGAATGGAATTGCGGAGGAAGTAACGTCTGTAACCCGCGATAACCCAGATTCCGTTACGGAACAACAAGCCGCTTCCGCTTGATCGGCTGAAATCCCGCGAGATTGTCCGGCACTCGCGTTCGGGATCCAAAACCGGCGGCACCCTGCGTTTGTGATTTCACAACGCTTCTGCGAATAAGCATAACGATCCCGGCAATGCAGCCCAGCACAGCCGCCACGTAAAGGATGCGGAATCCATACTGCGTGAGGATCCTCACGATATGCTTTCCGTAGCGCGCCCCGAGGTATCCCAGCGCGGAATATCGCACGGCGCGCCCGAGCGTGTACGCCGTCAAAAATCGCTTCCACGAATATTTAAGCGCGCCCGCTGCCAGAACAAACGGAACCATCGGCATCGGCGGACGCAACATGGCGGGAACCGCGATCGCGCCGAATCCCCACCGCTTGAAGAGCGCGTTGTATTTTTCCATCGTTGCGAACGGCAAATGCTGCGCCAAGTGGTGGCCGCCGTGCCTGCGCGCGAGCCGGTACGTCAGGAAACTGCCAAGAACCGATCCCAAAGTCGCCATCAGCGCGTAATACGGCCACAAATTCTTCTCATGCGCCGCCAGAATGACGGTGACGATGTCCACGCTGCCTGGGATGGGGATCACCGAGCCGTCGAGCACGCCCAGCGGAATAAGGCCGGGTCCGCCAAGATGAAGAAACCAGTGCGAAACGGTCTTCGACACCGTCGAGGATTTCCAAAACAAGACGGCAATATGCTCAAGCATCATTGGTGCCTTCCAATAAGTAGGACGGGTAGCGTTCAGAGAGGTTACGTCGAGCGGCAGTCTTTCGTTGGTTGTTTCGCGGATTGTTTCAAAGGAACTGAAAACAGCTTTCTTACGTCTTCTTGGTCAGGCGATCGATTTCGGCGATGTCGTCTGGCGTCAGGGGCCAATCGGCGGCTTTGGCGTTCTGCTCGACCTGTTCCGGCTTGGTTGCCCCAGCGATTACGCTTGAAATGACAGGCCGCGCCACCAACCAGCTAAACGCTAGTTCGAGCAAATTGTGCCCGCGCTTGGTGGCAAATTCATCGAGCGCCTCGACTGACTTCCAGTTCGCGTCCGTCATATAACGATCCGCCAGGCGCTTCGTGTCCGTCAGTCGCGCGCCTTCCGGCATTTTCCCGCGCTTGTATTTCCCGGAAAGCAGCCCGGACGCCAAAGGAAAATACGGCAAGAGTCCCAGTCCATACGCCTGCATCGCCGGAATTAATTCGCGCTCCGGCTCGCGCACCACCAGGCTGTATTCATTCTGGCAGGAGACAAACGCGTTCTGCCCAAGCTCTCGCGCGATCCAGTGCGCCTCAACAACCTGCCACGCGGCCAAGTTGGACGAACCGATGTAGCGCACTTTTCCTTGCCGCACCAGATCGTCCAACGCACGTAGTGTTTCTTCCATCGGCGTCAGCGGATCGGGGAAATGGAGCTGGTAAAGATCAATCCAGTCGGTGCCGAGCCGGCGAAGACTCGCTTCCACGGCCGACAAAATATATCGGCGAGACGCGCCCTTCAGCGTTCCGGCATCATCCATCGGTCCGCCGAATTTCGTGGCCACGATGACGTCTTTGCGGCGATCGCCCAGCACTTGGCCCAGAATTGTTTCCGAGCCGCCATTTCCGCCATAAATATCGGCCGTGTCGAAAAGCGTGATTCCGGCGTCGAGCGCTTTGTGCACCACCTTGCGGGCGCCCTCGAGATCAAGCTTCCAGCCAAAATTGTTGCACCCCAGTCCGACGAGCGATACCTGGAGTCCTGACTTGCCCAAATTGCGCTTGATCACTTGAATTTCCCCTCAGTAGTCGCAAAAGAATTTCGTTGTCCGTAATTCGTTGCCCACATCTAAAGATGCAGCTGCGCCCTGGGGGTTCCATATTTCTTTTCGGTTTCGGAGTAATTGCGGCGAGAGGCAGCTTACCGCCAGCGGAAAAGTTTGAGCGCCAGCGCGAAGCAAATGATGGTCCAGGCTCCCATTACGCCCAATTGCGGCGCCAACCGCGCCAGCCCCGCGCCTTGCAGCATATTCGCGCGCAACGCATCAATCACAGCGGTCAGCGGCAGCACCCGGATGAACGGCTGCACGACATCCGGAAATCGCTGCGCCGAGAAAAAAACGCCGGATGCGATCCACATCGGCAGCATCACCGTATTCATCAGTCCTGAGGCGGCTTCGACCGTTCGCGCGCGCGACGCAATCAGCAATCCGAGCGCGCTGAAGCAGAGCGAACCCAGCACGCACAGCAATACAAGTTCGACGAGCGATCCGCGAACAGGCACATGAAACACCAGCGCGCCGAACCCCAGCAACACGATGACTTCCGCCACGAGCAACAGCAATCGCGAAAACAGAAACGACAGCAAGTAATACGACTTCGGCATCGGCGTGGCGATCAGACGCTTCATCAACTTCTTGCGCCGCGCATCCACGATCGCAAATCCCATTCCCCAAATCGCGCTGCCCATCAAGTTCATTCCGAGCAGCCCCGGAATCAGGAAGTCGATGTACCGCGACCCAGGTTCGCGCATCAGCACATCGCTCGTCGAAACCGGGTCCACGCGTCCTGCCGCTTGCTGAACCGCGCGATCCGCGAGCATTCGCGCCGTGCGCCCTTCGGGATTCGTGTCATCGTAGCGATAAACCACGGTCCCGCCGCTTCCCGGCACAGCCAGCAGCGCCACTTTGCCCGTGCGTAACGCTTCTTCTCCCGCGGCTGTATCCAGTTGCTCCACGTCGAGCAATTTGTCCTGCCGCAGCGATTTCGTCAGTTCCGGCGTCACAGCCGCGATCTTCAGCACTTCGGCCGGCCTATTGCGAAACGCGATTCCAAGGCCCGCGGCCAACAGGACTGGAAAAATGAAAACCCAAAAAAGCGCTTCGGGCTCCCGCGTGAATTCTCGGAAGCGCACCAACGTAAGTTGCACGAGCGCATTATCGGCAAACGTCCTCCCGCGAGGAGACTGTGCCGCCGCCTTTTTCGCGCGGACGTCCGTTGTTGCGGTGATTTCAGACATCGCGCAAATGCCGTCCCGTCAGCGCGACGAAGACGTCCTCCAGCGTGGCCGAATGCGTGCTCAACTCCGTCAGCGGAACCCCCTGGCGGCGCAACTCCTCGAGCAGCGCAGGCACGGCGCGGTGCATTTCCGTCACTTGCAATTGCACGTTGCCGTTTTCCGTGCGCACATCGCGTACGCCTTCAATCCGCCGCAGTGCCTCCGGTTCGAGCGCTCGCGTCGCGCTGCCCGCAGAAAATTCCACCATATGCTCGGCGCCAATGGACGCAATCAGCTCGCGCGGCGTGCCCAGCGCAATTTTTTTCCCCTGATCCATGATGGCTACGCGGTCACACAATTGCTCCGCCTCGTCCATGTAATGCGTCGTGAGCAGAATCGTTCGCCCCTCGCTCTTGAATTTTTCCACCAAGTCCCAGAGCTGCCGCCGCGCTTGCGGATCGAGGCCGGTGGTCGGCTCGTCGAGGAACAACAATTCAGGATCACCCACCAGCGCGCAGGCCATCGCTAGCCGTTGCTTCTGGCCGCCTGAAAGTTCACCCACCCGCGATTTCTGCTTTTCCTCGAGTTGAACGAGTGCGATTACTTCGGCTGCCTCCGGCCCTTGTTCGTAGAAACTCCGAAACAAGCGCACGGTTTCGAGCACGGTAAGCTTTTCAGAGAGTTGCGTATCTTGCAGTTGAATTCCCAGCTGTTGCCGAAGCCGCGCGGCATCCGAAGCCCAATGCTTGCCGAGCACTTCCACTTCGCCCGAATCCGATTCCGTCAGACCCTCGCAGATTTCGATCGTGGTCGTTTTGCCGGCGCCATTCGGCCCAAGCAGCCCGAAGCATTCCCCGAGCCTCACGTCGAGATCGAGGCCGTCCACGGCGACTACATCTTTGTATGCTTTTCGCAGATTCTCCACGCGAAGCGCTGCGCCTGTCATCGTTTTTGTCGCGGAATCAGGCATGTGGGAAGTATCGCGTCAGAAGCCTGCGTCTTCAAGACTTGAATCTAAATCGCAGTCGGGGAGGGCAGGGCCAGTGTCTAAGTTTCGGCGCTGGCCTTAATTTCCTGCCAGCGCTTGGGGCGCTTCTTCGCGTCGAGAACTTTTTTCCGCAGTCGAATGGATTTTGGCGTGATTTCAACGAACTCGTCGTCGGAAATAAATTCGATCGCTTTTTCGAGCGTCAACTCGCGCGGCGGAATCAACCTGATCGCCTCGTCGGCCGACGAAGAGCGCATGTTCGTCTGCTTTTTTTCCTTCGTGATGTTTACGTCCATGTCGGCTTCGCGCGCATTCTCGCCGAGTATCATGCCCTCATACACTTCCGTGGCCGGGCTGACAAAGAGTTCCCCGCGTTCCTGAACATTCCAGATCGCGTACGCCGTCGAAACGCCAGGACGATCCGCGACCAGCGCTCCGGTCATCCTCATCGCCATGTCTCCGGCGTATTCGGTCCAGCCCTCGAGATTGGAGTGAATTAGCGCGGTTCCGCGAGTGTCGGTGAGCAACTGTCCGCGCAAGCCGATCAATCCGCGCGACGGTATGCGAAATTCCATGCGCACCCGGCCGGAATGATGATTCACCATTTTCGTCATTTCGCCGCGCCGGCTTCCCAGCGTCTCCATGATGATGCCGATAAAAGTCTCGGGGCAGTCAATCACCAACGCCTCAAGCGGCTCAAGCCGCCTGCCGTTTTCCGTGCGAACCACGATTTCCGGTTTTCCAACCATGAGCTCGTAGCCTTCGCGCCGCATGGTTTCGATCAGAATGGCAAGTTGAAGTTCGCCGCGGGCGAGAATTCGGAATGCGTCGGTCGTATCCGTCTCTTCCACGCGCAGCGAGACGTTCGTCAGCAATTCCTTTTGCAAGCGATCGCGCAAATCGCGTGAAGTCACATATTGCCCTTCGCGCCCGGCGAACGGTGATGTATTCACCGTAAAGACCATCCCAAGCGTCGGCTCGTCAATCGTCAGCGGCTCGAGCGGCGCCGGATTCTCTACGTCCGTGATGCTCTCGCCGATTTGAATTCCTTCGACGCCGGCAATCGCGACAATGTCGCCCGCCGTAACTTCCTCGGCTTCGTCGCGATCTAGGCCGCGGAACGTAAATAACTTCGTGATCCGTGTCGGCTGAATCGTGCCGCCGATTTTGACGATTCCAACGTCGGAGCCACGCCGCAGCGTGCCATTGAACACGCGCGCAATCGCGATGCGCCCGAGATAGTCGCTGTAATCAAGATTCGTCACCTGAAGCTGCAGCGAAGCCTTCGGATCGCCCACCGGCGCGGGTATCGCCGAAACGATCGTCTGAAAGAGCGCTTCGAGGTTGGTCGCGGAATCGCCCATCTGGCGATGCGCCACGCCAATCTTCGCGTTCGTGTAGAGAACCGGAAAATCGAGCTGGTCTTCGGTCGCGTCAAGATCGATAAACAGGTCGTAGATTTCGTCGAGGACAGCGGCGGTGCGCGCATCGGAGCGATCAATCTTGTTGAGCACGACGATGGGCGGCAGCTTCGACGCCAGCGCTTTCTGCAAGACGTAGCGCGTTTGCGGCAGCGGACCTTCGCTCGCATCCACCAGCAACAGCACGCCATCCACCATGCGCAATGCGCGCTCGACTTCGCCGCCGAAATCGCTGTGCCCCGGCGTGTCCACGATGTTGATTTTCGTCTCGTGAAAAAAGAGCGCCGTGTTTTTGGCGAGGATCGTAATGCCGCGCTCGCGCTCGAGGTCGTTCGAATCCATCACGCGTTCGACCAGCGCCTCATTCGCGCGGAAAATTCCGCTCTGGCGCAGCATGGCATCCACAAGCGTGGTCTTGCCGTGGTCCACGTGGGCGATGATCGCGATGTTTCGAATCGGTGGCGTCATATCGGCTGTCTGCGCAAATAAGAAGGGCTGCACACGTTCCTGCATCCCTTCTTCATTCCAAATTGAGCCAATTGGACCAAACGGAGCCAAATGGAAGAATGGCGAGCGCAACGAACTCATCCTTATTCTAGCATGCGTCCGAGGGGAGCCAATGCGAATGTGCTATCCTCGACGCTTTTGCAGCCATATCGCAGGCGCGTTTGAAATCCATCTGAGGCAGTCCTGCAATGAGCCGGCGCATCTGCGTGTACCGCCGTTGTACGGTAAATGTGCAGTGAACATGAGGCCCTATGAACGTAAAAGTGGAACCAAGCATGGTTACGACGCTCTTCGAGATGCCGGGCTATCGCATTGTGCGAAATCTGGGCATGGTGCGCGGGATCATCGTCCGTTCGCGCAGCATTTTCGGCACGCTTGGCGCGTCGCTGCAAACAATCGTCGGCGGTAACATTACTCTCTTCACCGACATGTGCGAGCAGACGCGCGAAGAAGCGCTCGAGCTGATGATGCAGCACGCGGCCGAACATGGCGCGAATGCCGTAGTCGGCGTGCGCTACGACGCGAACGAAATTATGCAGGGCGTCACGGAAGTGCTCGCATACGGCAGCGCGGTCCTTGTCGAGCGCGCTCCCTGACGCGGGCCGCACTCCGCGAAATTCCGGTTCGCGAGGCTCGCGAGGTCTGGCTCGGCGTGCGCTGCGGCGTTAGAATCTGGTTCTTTGGTGTCGAAAGGAAGGACCACCATGAAAGTCCTGAAGTGCGTTGCCGGCTTGGCGCTCATAGCAGCACTTGCGATTGTCAGCGCGTCGCGTATTTCCGGCAAATCGAAAACAGAAATGGTGCAATTCAAAAGCGGAGACGAAACCATCTCCGGATTTCTCGACGTGCCGGGTCCTGGCCAGCATCCAGGCATCATCGCGATCCACGAATATTGGGGCTTGAACGACTGGGTAAAAGAAGAAGCCGAAAAACTCTCCGATCAGGGCTACGTGGTTCTCGCCGTGGACCTCTATCGCGGCAAAGTGGCGACAGATCCGAACGGGGCGCACGAACTGATGCGCGGCCTGCCGCAGGATCGCGCGATTCGCGACATGAAGGCTTCCTTCGATTATTTGGCCGCGCGCAAGGATGTCATTCAAAGCAAGATCGGCTCGATCGGCTGGTGCATGGGTGGCGGACTTTCGCTGCAGCTCGCGATTCACGAGCCGCGTCTTGCCGCATGCGCGGTGAACTACGGCGCCATGCCGACCGATCCCGCCGACATTCAGAAAATTTCGGCGCCCGTCCTCGGCAATTTCGGCGCGGAAGACCGCGGCATCACTCCAGACAACGTGCGCGCCTTCGAGAAAGCAATGAAGGCCGACGGAAAATCCATTGACGTCAAAATCTACGACGGCGCCGGCCACGCATTCGAGAATCCGAATAACAAAGATGGCTACCGCCCAGATGCCACCGCCGACGCTTGGTCGCGCATCACCAGCTTCTACGCCAAAACTCTAAAATAAAATCGCGCTGCGGAATCAACACACGAATCCTGCGCTTGCACCTAAGTGGAGCGCGCTTGGACCTCCGTGGAGGCGTCAGGGACGGTGCCGATCGTGGCTTTGCGGTCAGCGGGTCGGACGTCGAAGAACTTGGCAAGATCGGCGGGCATGATGTGCCAGGGGTCTGTGGGAAAGATTTCACCGGTACGTTCAAGGCAGCGGGCAACTAGGGCAGAACAGATCTCCTGGCCGTCCACCCCGAAGCCAAGTTTCGAACCCGTGAGAAGGCAGAATGCGATGCTGAGAATAGTCAGCCAACCGTAGTGATCGTTAAGACAGGCCTGAGCGAACCTGACTTCATGATCGCGATTTGGATCGACAACGTTTTCCAGATGGATGACATGATATTCGGTCTGTTTGTAGACCGAAATGTTGCGCTGTTGAACTCCGCCACCAAGAGCCTCGATAATGTCGCCTTTTGTATTGATGAAGATAGCCGCGTGATTCCAGCGCGTGAATATTTTGTCGGGACCCCAGTATCGGATCGTTTCGCCAAAGCGTATAAGGCGACTAGTCCAACTATTGCCGTGAGTGAGAATGAAATCGCCGGGGCAAGGATTAACGACTTGTTCGCCTGCCGGAAAAGTTTGGACCGTTCTAGCGTGAAGAGGGGACCAAGAGCCTTTTGCAAACATGATGCCTCCAAGTTGCAAATAGCAGTTGCATCAAAATCACATACTGAGGAAACTCCAGTCTTCAAGTTGGGAACTACGCGACCATGTTTGCATTAGCTGCGAAACGATATATCTATATATCATATGATAACATATTATACATAATAAATTTAATAACGACGTTTCGGATTGCGGTTGTTTCAGCAGAAGGCTAGCAGGCAGCGAGTACGTCTAGAAGTGTTATTTGGAACTACATACCCCACGATCGGCTTTGTAAAACCGACCGAGCTACGGTTTCTAAGTCAAAGCTGCTCAAGGGAATGGGATGGTAAGCCCGTTGGACTCGAATCCCAGACCTCTGCCGCGTCAATTCGGGCTGCGAATTATGAGAGGGTGACAAAGATGAGTGCGAGTTGCGAGAACGTCACGCGTTAATTGAGATTCGCATCCCGGATTCTCGCGTCCCGGTCTAGTACGGGGGGTACGCGAGGCTCGGATTTTTCCGCAGGCGCGCCCATGAACTCCGAATTCTGTTGAACAATGGCTGCGCTGGGCGTAGAAATCAGGATAACCAAGTTGCCTTGGAGCTTTCTATCTAACATTTTGGAACGGTCCGCGAGTTTTGGTTCCCTAGAAAGAGATAAGGAGAGAGTCATCAATGAACACGCATCGCTTTGCGCGGCGATTTCTCATCGAGTGGTCATCGGTTCGCGCGGCCGCATTTAGCAGCCAATGCCGCGCAACTGAGGCGGCTGTCACAACGCTGTGCGCGCTTTTATTGTGTTGTATGTTTTCTTCGTCGGCCGGCGCGCAGAGCACGCAGTTCGCAGTCCGCCCGACTGCACTGCCAGCGGCGGCGAGCATTGTCAGCCCAAAGGCATCTCAGAATTCCATTTCGAACGCGAGCGCAGCGAAGATCGACGTCATTACCTATCACAATGACACGCGGCGCACTGGATGGAACAGCAGCGAAACCTCGCTAACGCCGAGTGCGGTCAGCGGCTCGAGCTTCGGGCTTCTAAAGCAGGTCGCGCTCGATGATCAGGTCGATGCGCAGCCTCTCCTCGTCCCCAGCCTCACCATCGGCGGAAGCACACATGACGTGGTCTACGTCGCGACCGAAAGCAACTCGGTCTATGCGATCGACGCGTCATCGGGTGCGATCCTGCTGCATGTCAATCTGGGTACGCCCGTTCCCATGACAGCACTGCCCGGCCAGTGCAATAACAACGGCAGCAATGTCGGCATCAATTCGACGCCCGTCATCAATGTATCGTCGAAGACGCTTTACGTAATTGCCTATATCTATAATTCAGCTAACAATTCAGAAGAGTTTAATTTGCACGCTCTTAACCTAACAACTCTAGCTGATAAGGTGACCCCCGTCGTGGTCTCGGCAACGCATACGCTCTCTGACGGCAAAACCGAATACAGCTTCACCGCGGGATCAAGCCGCCAGCGTCCCGCTCTGCTCGAGGCGAACGGAAATATCTACGCGGGTTTCGGCAGCTTTTGTGACATCAACGCCAACGTTTCACGCGGTTGGATGCTCGCTTGGAACGCTACTACGCTCGCACCCGTCACGCAGAAGCAGCTTAATAACCAAGTACTGTCAGTCAACTCGCCGAACGATTTCTACTTGACGTCGATCTGGATGTCGGGCTACGGTCCGTCCTCCGAAGGCAGCGGCAATGTGTTTTTTGTCACCGGGAATTCTGATCCCTCCGGCACGACGTACGACAAAACCAAGGCAGTGAATCTTTCGGAGAGCGTGATCGAGATATCGTCGACACTCAATCAGATTGTCTCGTACTTCAGCCCCACGGACGCAGGAGCGGATGTGGCAGAACTGGACCAGAATGATGAAGATTTCGGTTCAGGCGGCGTGATGCTATTGCCTAAACAGCCTGGTTCCGATCCGAACCTCGCCGTGGCTGCGGGTAAGGCCGGGATTATGTATCTCATGAAAACGGGCAGTCTCGGTGGCGAGAATTCTGGCAATGTAGTCGGCGAGTATTCCGTCGGCGGCTGCTGGTGCGGCCCGTCGTTCTTCACGGGGTCGGACGGCATTGGTCGCGTGGTGTCGAGCGGAGGGAACAATATTAATGTCTGGAAAGTGCAGACCTCGCCTAGCACCGCCCTGGTAGCTGATCCTGACTTCACGTCGCCATCAGTGAGTGGCGCGCAGGACCCCGGGTTCTTCACCAGTGTCTCGTCGAACGGAACCACGTCCGGATCCGCGGTGATCTGGGCAGTTGGTCGCCCGTACAACAGCACGAACGACGTCACGCTATACGCCTTCAATGCGGCCAGCGGCGCACAACTCTACTCGGGCGTTGCAGGGAACTGGCCAAACACGACAGGCAACGCGAACATCGTACCGATGGTGGCGAACGGTAAAGTCTATGTGGCGAGCTATCGGATGCTCTCGATCTTTGGTGTCGGGGCAGCGGTTGACGCGCTTATTCCCGCGTCCCAGTTCGTTCGGGTGGCGGCACCGGTTCAGCCGGCCTTGTCGCCGCATCAAATTTCGGGTTTCGTTCGCAAGATTTCGGGAACGAGCGTTGTGATTGAGGCGCGGGACGGCAAGCAAATCACAGCCGATCTCACCGAGGCGATCGCGCGTCATGCTGCCATTCAAGCCGTAGCCGGCGAACCGGTCCTCGCGCGTGGCGACTATGATTCGCACGGCATTTTGCAGGCCGTGAGTTTTCTACATGCCAAGCCCCAGCCGGTTCTGTGGCGGCCAGACCGTTGATCCATCATCCTAAGGATTCGCGGGCAACAAAATCGGTCTCATTCGTGCGAAGACGGGATAAAAGATCAGAGTTTTTCTCGAGTTAATTTTGCGGGTCTTGAGCGTCGCCGGGCACGTCTCACGGAGAATGATGGAACAGAGGCGAAACGAAAAGCGGTCGAACAGCTTTTGCCGGCGTTGGTTCCGGCAGAGAATCCATCGCCAGCGGTTTCATTGAAATGAGCGTTTCTGTGTTTAACTTCCTCTTTGGCGGCAAGGGCCGTCGATGTAAATGATTGAAAAGAATGGTAGGCCCGTGGGGACTCGAACCCCAGACCTCTACCGTGTCAAGGTAGCGCTCTAACCAACTGAGCTACGGGCCTAGCGAGACGCAACAATATTAACATAGCGCCTGTGCAACGGCCTTCAGCTCGCATTCTCTACATTCCGCCCTGCCCATCGAAACCCTAGCTAACTTTCCTTGGCTATTAAGATGAGCCGTCGTATTCAGCTAAGGATCGTCATAAGATAATCTGCACATGAAACGCGTCAGCGCAGGCTTACTGATGTTCCGTCGACGTCACTCGGAAGTAGAAGTTCTGCTCGCGCATCCCGGCGGGCCGTTCTGGCGAAAAAAAGATCTCGGCGCGTGGTCAATCCCCAAAGGCGAATACACGGAAGGCGAAACTGCCCTTGCAGCGGCGAAACGTGAATTCGAAGAAGAAACCGGAATAAAACCCGCCGGCGAATTCATGCCTCTCGACGAGATCAAGCAGCCAAGCGGAAAAATCATCACAGCGTGGGCTTTCGAGGGCGACTGCTCTCCCTCAGAAATTCATAGCAATCATTTCTCCATGGAATGGCCGCCGAAATCCGGTAAGACGCAAGAATTCCCTGAAATTGATCGCGCCGCCTGGTTTTCGCTCGAAGATGCGCGTGCCCGCATTCTTAAAGGCCAAGTCGGATTCCTTGATCGCCTCGTCGCTCGCCTTCAATCGTCGACAATAGCCGAACGAACATTCCCGAGCGGCTAACCTTCAGCAAAGTGAATCGTCGCTTGAAAATCTCTCACAAAGTCGCATCGAAAGTAAGATTCGCGATCATGGCATCGAGATCTGCTTGAGCCTGGTCGCGCTTCGATTGAAAGTCCGCCGACTCGTGCTGGATCGTCTCGAGCCGCGTCTCCTGATCCGCGAGCTGTTTCGTGTAACGCTGCGTTAGCGCGCGCTCTTCCGCGCTTCCCTTCAGCGCCTTCAAATTTTCGCGCAGCCGTTGCTGATCGTCGTAGATCTTCTGGGTTTCGTCCTCCCGGCGTGTAATCTCCGCGTCCAGGGCAGCGATGCGATTTTTCTGTTCGACGATTTTCCGGAACGCGGATTCGATCTCGGGATTTATGGATTTCTGCTGGATAAATAAAGTGATTTGATCGTCCGTCAGATTCGTCAACTCGAAGCGAGCTTCGAGCGGTTTGGATTCACGAATGGTAAATTTCGCTGTGGCCTTGGGCTCGATGCTTTGGCGAAAGCGGTAAGCGCTCGAAGTGGTTTCTTCGGGCTTGGGGCCGCCTTCGGAAATTACCCATCCGTCGCGCAGCGGGTGCTCAATCAACACGGAACGCGGAGTCGTATCGTCGTCGCGGATCGTATAGTTCGTGTCTTGTCGTAGCTCGCTTGTCTGAATCATCGCCCCACGCACGATGCGGACATGTGTGACTTGCTGCGGTTCGCTTTCCGCTTTGGAATCCACGCGGATTCCTAAATCTGCCGCGTAGGAGAGCAGGCGCTTTTCGCCTGGTTTGATTGCATCGGTCAAGCCCTCGCCCGCAAACGCTTCATTTTCCAGAACGCTGAAGCTTCCGCCGTCAAGCGTCAGCGGGCTCGAATTCGTAAGCCAAAGCGCGTGAAGGGGCCGCGGAGAATTGAGCGATGGATTCCACAGCGAAACTTTCTCGGTCGTGACGTGCACTTGAACAATCGGAACTAGCGCGGATTCATTTTTGTGAATCGTCACGCGATCCTTGAGCTTGTATTCGAAAAAATCCCCCAGGTCCGATCCCTCCGCCTCGGCGGACATTGCGCGGCGCGCATCGGCGATCCCTCCAGCCACATCGGAAATGAAACCGGCAGCGGCACCAACCGCGCGGCCGCCGCCAGCGGCGCCTCCGACCCCGCGCCCACTTCCAAGCTCGCCTCCCGATCCAGCGTGCCGCCCAGTCGCAACTCCCGACGCGATATCTGCGGTTTCGGTTTCAACAGTTGAGGGCGCTGCGCTGACTTCAACTGTCGAAGTTGAAGCTCCAATCTGCAACGTCACATTCTGCGTTTGCCCTCTCCCTCCTCCAAGGGATACGCCTTGAATTACGGTCTTCTTAAAGCCACCTGCCGTGAACTCCACGCGGTAGTTTCCAGCTGGCAGATCACCGATTTCGTATTTCCCCGCATTGTCCGTTGATGCCGAAGCTATTTTTTCGCCTGTCGGCGAAAATACCTGGACGTTAGTTCCGGCAATGACTGCTCCGCTTGGATCGAAAACCGCGCCGGATAATCCTCCGACGCCGCCTAACATCGCGCCTTCGTGCGTCTGCGGCACAAGTTCGGCATTCTGCGGCAGCGGCACCACGGGACGCCTCGCATAATAAGGTTGTGAGAGCTGTTGAATGAACGATTGCGGCGCTCCCGCAACGAGCGAAAGTTCCACGTTGCTCCAATCCTCGCCGACTGTGTTGTCCACAATGGCCCAGCCTTGCAGCAAAGGTTCACTTTCGTTCTTGGACGGCAGCACAATCCGATAAGTCGTCTTCCAGACAGGCACCTCGCTGATGTAGCTCACGTAGAGCTGCCGCTCGCCCGTCCCATTCGTCGCAATCGTCATTCGCCGCAGATCTTCTTGGCGCACTGAGGCGAGAAGAGAGAGATAGCGGCCTACTTCCTGCGTCACATCGCGTTCAGCCAGGCGCACGCTAACGGCCGGCGTGATCTCGACGCTGCGCACTTCGCCCGCATCCGTCACCAGTGTCGCCAAGTCCACCTCAAGCGTCGTTCCTCCACTGACGCGCGTCTTCCGTTCGACGCTCAGCAATCGCCCTGTAATCACAGAAGTTCCACTTCGAACTTCCAGCCGCGCTCCGCGCAACGCAGCGTAAAACTTCGAGAGATCGGTTTTTTCCTCGAGAGGCAACCGCAGCATGCCAAACCGCTGGCTCAGCGGCGCTTCGGAGTTGTAATTGACTCCCGCGATTCGCCCGCCATTCAGATCAAGAACCGTCAGTGATTGCAGAACGTCGTTGAGCTGGCTGCTGGTGAAATCAATCTGGACTTTCTGATCGCCGCGGATTTGCCCGAGATGTTCAAAATAGCCGACGCCCGTTTTGTAAAGAATCACGCGTCGCACCGGCAGTTTGGCGGCTGAAGATTCCTCGGCAGATTCAGCCTGGGCGTCACTTGGCGTTTGTGCGGTTCCAGCTTTCGCCGCCAGTTTCTCGGGCGAACCGATTGTATTCTGGGCGCTCACCGTCGTTGGAGTTACGATCGCCGTAATAACTAAAATAAATATCCAGATCGCTCGCATTTGCGCCTCCGCAAACCGACTCCAACTCGATTGGAACCCGGCCGGGAAGTTACCATTTGTCATCCCCGGCGTTCATTTCCGGCCTGAACACAGTGTCTCGAATCTACGATAAAGAAGTAAATATCATCGCTATCACCGGTTCCATAACAGAGCAATTTCGTGCGCCCACTTACTCTTGGTCTTGCCCTTCTTCTCAGCGCAATCAGTGCGCTTGCCCAATCTTCTTCCAATGGCGCCGCCGCGCCGCCGGATCAAAATGCGAAACCCGAACTTGTCATGGAATCAGGGCATCACAAGCCAGTCATGTCCATCGCATTCGGACCCGACAGCCAATGGCTCGTATCAGCAAGCCAGGACACCACGCTCAAACTATGGGATCTCAAGACAGGCCGCGAGCTGAGGGCCTTCGCCGGTCACCCCGGCATGGTCGAAAAAACCGCAGTGACTCCCGACGGAAAAACATTAATTTCGGCTGCCACCGACGGCGCGGTGAAAACCTGGGACATCGAGATAGGCCGGGAAGTGAGCAGTTTGGGTGGACGAACTCCCGTATGGGCGCTGGCTTTGAGTCTGGACGGCCGGACGATTGCGGCCGGCAGCAAAGACGGCTTGATCCGAGTCTGGCCCATTTCAACAACAAAAAAAATGAAGACGCTGCACGAACCAATCGAAGTCACCGGTCTGGCGTTCGGCAGTAACGCGGAATGGCTCGCAGCATCGGTCGGTAAGAATGTCGACATCTGGAAGATGAGCAACGGAGAAAAGATTCAAACCCTCGCGGGACACCAGAATGTTGTCTTGGCACTCGCCGCCAGTCGAGACGGTCGCTGGCTAGCCTCTTGCGACTTGGACGGATCCGTCAAACTATGGGACACGAATACGTGGCATGAAGTTCACGCGTGGGCGGCAAAGCGGGGCGAATCTTCTTTTGCGGTGGCATTTAGTCCGGACGGAGCTCTGCTTGCCGCCGTGGTGGGAAAAGGCGTTGAGATTTGGGAGACAAATACGGGACGCCCCATGAAGTCACTCGCCCTTCCTGGCAACCACACAACGAATTTCGCGGTCAGCTTCAGCCCTAACGGGCACTGGCTGGCCGCAGGCACGGACAACAGAATCGCGCTCTGGGATGCAAGTAATTGGCGGGAAAAGCCTGTTCTTGGCGGTCAGGTTCTTGATCAAATCCGCCCCCTTGCCAGGGCGGCCAGCGGCAAAACTCTCGCGCTCGGGAGCAGCGACCATACGGTTAGGTTATGGGATCTTGCAGCCGGTCAGCAAATGCATGTTCTGACTGGACACACTGGTATGATCGCCACCGTGGCCATGAGCCCCGACTCGCGGTGGTTAGCGTCGGCGGCTGGGCAGCCATACCCCGGCGAAACTAAACTTGACGCGACCATACGGATTTGGAATTCGCGTGACGGGCAGTTCCAGCGTGCACTGGTGGGCCATAAGGACACGGTCAATTCCGTCACATTCAGCCCGGATGGAATGCTTCTCGCATCAGGAAGCAGCGATAAAACGATAAAACTGTGGGACCCAGCATCGGGCCGCGAACTGCGCACGCTCACCGGCCACACGGGAGAAATCAACACAGTGGCTTTCAGTCCCGACGGAAAACTTCTTGCGTCCGGTGCCGGCGTCTTGAACGGAAGCAAACCTCAAGGAAACGATCATCCCGCCGACAAAACGATAAAATTGTGGGATGTGAGCACCGGACGCGAGATTCGAACGTTAGTTGGCAGCGAAGGTGAAATTACCTCGGTGGCTTTCAGTCCCGACGGTCGCACGCTCGCTTCCGCGTCGGGAGCCATTCAGCGGTTCGAACGGGGCGAGTGGATTATGGATCGCGTCGTTCGTCTTTGGGATGTCGACACCGGCCGCGTCATGCGAGAACTCCCCGGATTGAGCGGTTATGCGGTCGCCTTCAGTCCTGATGGACGCTGGCTGGCATCGGCAGGAGGTGACGTAAAGGTGTGGGAACTGGCCACTGGACGCGAAGTGCGGACAATCCACCCGCCCAGCACCGCCTGGGATATCGCTTTTAGCGCGGACGGACGATGGATTTTCACGACAAGCGAGGATAGCGGCACTCGCGTGTGGGATCCCCAAACGGGCGAGTTGATGGCCACGTTAGTCTCGCTAGCAACGGGCGCGGACTGGTTGGTGATAAGTCCCAACGGGCTCTTCGATGGTTCGCCGCGCGGATGGCAGCGCATCTTATGGCGCTTCCAAGGAAATACGTTTAACGTGGCTCCCGTCGAGGTTTTCCTTCGGGAGTTTTACCATCCAGGCTTGCTCGCGGAAATTTTGGCTGGAAGATTTCCGCGGACCAAGCGAGAGATCTCACAAGTGGACCGGCGGCAGCCGCAGCTCGAGTTATCGCTCGAAGCGGCGCTCGCGGGCGAAGGCGTGAGCAATTCTGCCCGTTCTGTGACCGTAAAAATAAACGTGCAGGAGGCGCCGGCGGATTCCACTCACCGAGGCGGCAGCGGAGTTCGTGACGTCCGTCTATTCCGCAACGGATCTCTCGTCAGAATCTGGCACGGTGACGTATTGACGAGCGGCAAATCGGAGACAACCTTGGAAACCACGATTTCCGCGGTCGCTGGCGAGCAACATTTGGTCGCCTACGCGTTCAATCACGAGGATGTCAAAAGCGCGGACACTGAAATCACTTTTGATGGCGCGGAGGACTTGAAGCGGCCCGGGATAGCCTACATTCTCGCCGTCGGAATCAATGAATACACACAACCGCAATTCAATCTGCATTACGCGGTGGATGACGCGCGCGCGTTCAGTGATGAATTGCGTGTTCAGCAAACAAAAATCGGCGCCTTCAGCGATGTCCGCGTGATCCTGCTCGAAAATCAGGACGCCACGAAGGCAAACATCCTGCAAGCTTTGGCGCGCTTCGGTGGCTCGCAAGCCGGCCCTCTGGCCGATGGATTTCCAAAACAATTGGGCAAAATCGAAACTGCTCAGCCAGAGGACGCGATTTTCATCTATTTCGCCGGTCACGGCGCTGCTCCGGGAAAGGAGAGCGATCGCTTTTATCTGATCGCGCAGGATTTCGAGCCTCAGCCGGATGCTCCAGCCGCGCGAACCGCCGCTGATGAAATCTTTTCAGGCGCGATCAACGACCGTGAGCTGGCTTCCGTCATCGAGAAGATTGACGCTGATTACATCGTGCTGGTAATCGATGCCTGCCAATCGGGCAAGACGCTCGAATCCGACGATCCGCGCCAGGGCCCGATGAATTCGCAAGGTCTCGCGCAATTGGCTTATGAAAAGGGAATGTATATTCTCGCCGCCGCACAGGGAGATGAAGCTGCGCTGGAACTTTCGCAGTATGGCCACGGTTTACTCACTTATGCTCTCGTTGAAGAGGGACTGAAGCAGGGCAAAGCGGATTACGCACCGAAGGACGGTCAAATTCTCCTGCGCGAATGGCTAGACTACACTACGCTGCGGCTGCCGGAGTTGCAGACGGATGGCATGAAGCGAATGGCCGCTTTGGGCCGCGACATTTCGATTGTGCGAGGCGCACAGGCGCGCGGCGTCTCGCCCGACGATCGCGAAACCCAACGCCCTCGCGTGTTCTATCGTCGCGAGGCCGACCCGCAGCCAATCCTTATTGCCAAGCCGTAATTCTGTTGAAAAAACCAACAATCGATGAAAACTTCAATACATCCGCCGCCGTTTGCGCGCGGGTACTAAAACTCGCGCGATCGCTAAGCAATTGAATTTCAATGGATTATGGCGGCCCCTTCCGGACGCAGGTTTGGCACGGGGCGTGCACTATAGATATGCGTCGCCCACGAGGGCCAACCCAAAGCGAGGAGATACACGAAAATGGCAACCAAAAAGACGCAACTGAAATCAGCGAAGAAGGCCAACAAGATCGTTGCGTTGACGTCGCACGTCCCAGTGAAGCCGTAATGGCTCAGCCCTGCTTCGCATAAAGCGAGCAGAGGCCACACGAAATCTGCGGGGTTGCCAGCGATGGCAGCCCCGCAATTTTTTTGTGTTGGGAATTTAGACCACCAAATCCACGGAAGAATTCAGCCCAGATTCACGCTAGGGCAATGCTTCACAGCGTTCACTCAATACGCTTTCCGCGCGGAAACTCCACTCGCTAATTGCCATTCTTGACTTGGCCTTGCTGATTTTTCTTGTCGTCCTTGTCTTTGTGATGTAGATCGAGGCCGAACGACGGATTCGACCGTGTTCCCGAAATCTTGATGGGCAGCGAAGTTCCCACGCCGTTCTTCTTGAAGATTGAGTCAAAGGGTCTCAGTAAAAAAGATTTTGTGCCCGTCGTCAATTGCGAGAGCTTCGCTTGCAAGAGCAGGTGGCCGCGAAAATCGAGATTTTCGTTTTCGAGATTGTAGGTTCCCGTGAGCTGCACCTTCGCGCCTGAGACATCGAACCCAAGATTCGAAAACGTCGCATCCTTATCCTTCAAGATAAACTTTCCCTGCAAATTCGAAATTACGTTTTCGATGTCTTCATTTTTTGGCTCGCCTTGCCCGTGCCTGCTGAGTGAATCGATCTTCCCCTGCACGCCCTCACTCGAGAAATGCGCGCCTGCGATGCCAAACTGACCGTCGAGGATTAGCTTATCGAAAAGCGATCCGCCGACGGCCGGAAGATCGATTTTAGTCTTCAGAGTGGCTGCGCCCGTCATTACCGGTTGATCGCCTTTCACGACGAGATGAAGCAAATCTTCGACGCGCGCATCGCTGGCGGTCGCCTCCAAAAGAATCTTGCGATGTTTCGAGCCGCGCACACCCATGATTTCGCCGCTGCACTCGATGGTTGAATGCAGAAAGTGCGCGGTAACAGGTTTCAAATACGTATTCCCGTTCGTGCCGTCAACCACGGCGATGTAATGCGTCTTGAGATCCACGGGACTTCCGCCAAACTGAAGCGCAAAGTCGGGCGTGTCCGTATCGCCGGTGACATCGAGTTTGTCGAGGGGGCCGTTGTACTGGCCCTTCGAGGACAAAATTCCCGAGATTCCTTTCAGCGTCGAAAGATCGGCGTTCGAAAACGAAAACTTTCCCTGAATCGGAGTGAGACTCAGATTATCCGCATCCCACGGACCAAATTGTCCCTCGGTGTCGATGTCCCCGACGGGCTTGGGATTGCGCAGTAGCGCGTGAAATTCCGCGGGCTGGACGGGACCGAATTCATGCATCACAAGACTATGAATATCGAACTCGAGTGGAACCTTGTTCGGATCTCTCGGCAGCATCACGAGCACGGTGTCGTCCGCAGTGACTTCCTCCAGCACGACGGGCATCTTCACTTTGCGCGGTCCGTGCTGCGCGTTAGGATCGCGCGGCGGAATGTTTATCTTCAATCCTTCCAAATGGATGCTTGCGATCCTGCGCGGCGATCTGAAGAGTGCAAGTAGATCCGCTGAAACCGTAAGCTTGTCCGCGTTAAGAAACGGAGGAATGTCGGTGCGGCCTTCATGCCGCAGCACGACTTTGGTGGCAGTTATAAACACGCGAGGAAAAATAAGAATCCGGAGATCGCCGATCTCCACGTCGCTGTTGTAACGCTCGCGAAGAACCGTAATGACCGCGCTCTTCACATACTTGTGGAGACCGATCGTCAGTGCCACGGACGCGAGCGTACAAATAATCGCAATGACTAAGACGGTCCAGCCGACGACGCGCATCACCTTGCGACTCACGAATCCTCCATTGGCCCCTGCCGGGAACTGCCATGCGCCATGCGGGCATCGGCGTTTCGCGTACTCTGATTCGATTACCGCCGCTACGAATTAGGTTCCTACGATTTGAAACAAATCCCTCTTCAGCGACAGTCTCTCAGCGGCGGCCGTACGTATGCAACTTTTGCCGCAGCCCCAAAATTTTACCGCAGTCGCGGCGCACGCCATCTCGAACACCCCGGGCAAAATGGACACTTGTTGACTGGGGAAGCAACTTGCAGCAAGATTTGGGGCGAGTTGCTGGAGCGTTAGCTTCAGCCCAGGTTGCCAGGCGCGTTCTGACTGCCCGTGGCCGTGATACTGCCTCTTCAGCTTCGCATACTTGTGCGCCCGAAAGGGCGAAGGAGAAGCCAGTGAAGAAACTGTATGTGGGCAATCTTCCGTTTCAGGCGACGGAAGAAGATGTGCAGGCGCTGTTCACGGAAAACGGGATCACGTCTGGAACTGTCACGCTTATTCGAGATCGCTTCACCGGCCAACTTCGAGGTTTCGGATTCGTTGAGATCAATGAGGACGGCGAAGCCGAAAAGGCTGTCGCCGCTCTGAACGGCAAGGATTTCAAGGGCCGCAAAATTGTGGTCAACGAAGCTCGCCCGCAGCGCGAGGGTGGCGGCGGTGGCGGTGGCGGGCGGGGACCTGGTGGCGGTGGTGGCGGCGGGCGCGGCGGCTACGGCGGCGGCGGTGGCGGTGGGCGCGGCCGAGGCGGACGCGACAGGTAATCGTTTCACGCATTCGAAATTATTGAGCGAAGCCGCAAGGCTTGGAGTCTTCTCGACCGGATTATCTCGCAGGATCCCGTTCGTGGAAAATCTCGCGCTTTTGATTTCGCATTTCAATTTTCAGCGAATTTTTTTCGAGTTGCCTCTCGCCGCTCGCGCCCGGGGCGCTCGACTGCGGCGGCGCGCAATCAGCCGCCCGGCGGCACAGTAACCGCGATGTGATGTGGGCGTAACTTCAACGGTGATATACTCGCACCTCCTGTCTTCATTTTATTGGCATGCGTGATTTTGAATCCGAGTCGCGATTTCGAATCCCAATCGTGATTTTGAATCCGAATCGTCACTGCTGAGTTCCTGAGCATGGAAAAATTCGATCTTGTCGTCATCGGGTCCGGGCCCGCGGGACAACGCGCCGCCATTCAGGCCGCGAAATACGGCAAGAGTGTCGCGCTCATTGAGAAGCTTGAAGTTGTCGGCGGCGCGGCGATCAACACCGGCACGATTCCCAGCAAAACGATTCGCGAAGCCGTGCTGCATCTTTCCGGCTTCCATTACCAGAGCATCTACGGCGTCAACTACCGTGTGAAAGAACAGATCACGATGGCGGATCTGTGCTTTCGCGCGCAGCATGTGATCAAGACAGAAATGGACGTGATTCGCGCGCAACTCTCGCGCAACGGCATCGAAGTGCTCACCGGCGTGGCCAGCTTCATCGATGCGCATCACGTGCGCGTGGTCGGCTCGCGCAACCAATCGGAATACGAAGCCGGCAACATCATCATCGCGACGGGAACCAAGCCCGCGCACTCGGCGCTCGTTCCATTCAACAATCGAAACATTATTAATAGCGATCAGATTTTGCAGATGCCGGATATTCCGAAGACGCTGATCGTGGTCGGCGGCGGCGTCATCGGCGTCGAGTACACCTGCATGTTTGCGACGCTGGGCGTGCGCGTGATCCTCGTCGAGAAGCGGCCGCGCCTGCTCGAGTTCGCGGATTCCGAGATGGTCGAAGCTCTCTGCTACCACTTGCGCGACCGGCGCGTCACGCTCCGTCTCAACGAAGAAGTCGAGAGCGTCGAAGAAACTCCCGAAGGCGCGGTCAGCGCTAATCTCAAGAGCAAGAAAAAACTCGCGGGCGAAGCGCTGCTTTACGCCGTCGGCCGGCAAGGCAACGTGGACGAATTGAATCTCGCCGCCGCCGGATTGGAGTCCGACTCTCGCGGCCGCATCGCTGTGGACGAGAATTACCGCACCGTGCAGCCGAATATTTTCGCGGTGGGCGACGTGATTGGCTTTCCGAGTCTTGCCTCCGTCTCGATGGAGCAGGGCCGCATAGCCACTTCGATCGCGTTCGGATTGCCTGTTCATTCCAATCGCGCCAATTATCCTTACGGCATTTACACGATTCCTGAAATTTCGTTCATCGGCAAAACGGAAGAGCAGCTCACCGATGAAGGCGTTTCCTACGAAGTTGGCATCGCCTACTTCCGCGAAATCGCTCGCGGCCAAATCCGCGGCGATACAACCGGGCGTCTAAAATTGATTTTTAGTCCGGACACGAAATTGCTTCTCGGCGTCCACATCATCGGCGAAGGCGCGTCCGAACTTCTTCACATCGGGCAGGCGGTGTTCGCGCTGGGAGGCACGGTGGAATATTTCGTGGACAATGTTTTCAACTATCCAACGCTCGCGGAATGTTACAAAGCCGCCGCGTTCAACGGTCTCAACAAGTTGAGCAGGTCTTAGCATGCTTCGCTCGCAGAGCAATGACGAACGAGGATTGGCAGGCGCAAGATGAGCAAGACTCTCGGTGTTCTGGTGATGGAGCACATCTCGGTGGCGCTCGTCGAGAACAACAAGGTTGTCGGGCGCGTTCGCGTGTATCCGGAAAAATCGAGCTCCATGGATCCTTTGCAGACGCTCCCTGCGGAAAGCATTGCCGAAGTGATTCGCCGCCAACTCGAGGAAGCCGCCGGCGGAGAAAATATTCGCGCGGTGGGCTTGGGTTTCCCGGGAATCATCCAGAACGGCGTGATCGAGGACTCTCCGAATTTACACCAGGTGAAGGGATTCAATATGGAAACGGCGCTTTCCGCCTCTCTTCGTTTCGGCGGCGAAGCGGTTCCGGTCAAAGTTTTCAACGATGCCGACGCGACGGCGGCGGGCATCGCCGCCACGCGCGGCGAACTCAACAAGCTCATTCGCGTCTGGACGCTCGGCAACGGCATCGGCTTCGGCCGGTATCCCTGGCGGCAAGGAATTTGGGAAGGCGGGCACACCGTGGTCACGCTCGACGCGAAGGAAAATTTCTGCGGCTGCGGAGGACGCGGGCACATGGAAGGCATCATGGGTAATCGCGCCATGAGGCTGCGCTTCCTCGATCTCGAGCCCGAGGAAGTTTTCGAGAACGCGAAGACGGGCGACGCCCGTTGCGCTGAGTTCGTCGTACTGTGGCATCGCGCGCTCGCTGCGGCGGCGGCTTCGAATGTCCACATGGAAGGACCGGGGAAGTTTTTCATTACCGGTCCGAACGCGAAGTTCGTGGACATAGGGATGCTCGACCGGTTTCTGCAAGAGATGGTGCGGATGAGTCCCCTGCAGGGCAGTTTCTTCGAGGTAATTCCCACGAGCGATGAAGATGGAGTGATCGGCGCGGCCGTGAACGCCGAGCGCATCGCGTTCGGGGCGTAGGCCTGAGAGTCCGCGTTGAGTTGCTGCCCGACGCGCTTTGTGACCCCTCTATTTTTGTAGCGATTAGAAATGACATCGGTTCTGTGTTTTCTGGCGTTTGCGGCGATTTTTAATCGTTTTGGTGTAGCGATTGGAAAAGGCGGTGCCGATTCGTCTTGGCGCGGAATATTGCCTAGAAATCTTGAGTGCGGTGGCCGCGCGGAAAATCGCCGGCAGGATGCCCTTCGGAAACTCAGGGCAGGCTGGCGCTACGATTGCGTGATTGCCGTGATCGCGCATTGTGATTTGTTGTCCGCAGAGTTGGTGTTTTTCTATCGATTAGAATTGGTCTCGGCTCCATGTTTTCTAGGGCTTGCGGCGATTTCTAATCGTTTNNTTTTGGTCTATCGATTAGAAATTGAGTACTGGACTCCGCGGTTTTGCGGAGACTCTCTCTTGTAAGCGGCCTCGGAAGACCACGGCCTAGTGGCGCTGGCCTGATTCGGGTTGTTCTACGCTCGAACATTTTGCACTGTCACATTACCATGCGACCCTGGGGTACCAGCAAATATCGTAACATTGTTAGTACTATCCAAACGCTTCCAGTTCAATGGGATTGGACACTCCACATAGATTTTCAAAACTGCTTTCAGAAAAGGCNNGCAGCAAGCAGCGCCCCTACGACCGAACAGCGGGCGCGGCGAGCAGCGCGCCAACGATCGAACAGCGGCTGCAAATACGCTCCGTAGTATTCGGGTTTGGTTGTCCGCCGCCCTTGAGCGGAGAATGCTCCAGATGAGGGTTTGCTGCCAGTGGCTATGAGTGTTCCTGGCACTTTTCCGCAGCGCCGGATGACGTGCGTCGACATGGAGTTTTGCAGGTGAGATACGTAGCGGTCCTCTTCTTTATGGCTCTTACTTCCACTTCGTCGTTTTGTCAGAGCTCCAAAGAATACCGGGCGTGCAACGAGAAGGCGAAAACTCCGGGGGAGATGAATGCTTGTGCGCATGAAGAGGCGGCACGCGTTGATGCGAAGCTAGATGCGGTCTATGCCAAAGTGCTGTCACAGGCCGAAAGCGATCCGGTGGGGCTTGCCAAAATTAAGACTGCTGAAAAGGATTGGATTGCGTACCGGGACGCCTACATCAGCGCGATGTTTCCGGCGGCGCACAAGATCACTGAGTATGGCGCGATGTATCCGATGAAAGTTGATCTGCTGCGCGCGAAGTTGACGCATCAGCAGATAGCGGCGTTGAATTGACTGCTGCAGAAGTAGGCGTCCTCATGCAACTGCGGATGCGGTGAGTGGGGGGACGCGTCTTATTTCGGCGGAGATAAAGTTTGATGTTGCCTGCGAGCAGCGTGCCGGGCGTGAAGCCCGGCGCTACAAGTGCTGGTGGGCGTGATTGCAAGAAAAGAACAGGCATGCCAGCGTGTAGTCTGGTCATACCACATTTGTGGTAGATTTGTACTATATGCTTGACCTAAGATCTTCGGCGCGGCGGCGGCTGCTTGTGTATTACTTCACGAATCCGACGGGCCGCCGCCATCTGCGGGACTTGGCAGAACGGCTCAATATTGATCCATCCAATCTTTCGAAAGAGTTGGGGCGTCTGGAACGCGAGGGTTTATTTCAATCAGAAATAAGCGGCCGGCAGAAATATTTTCAGCTTAACCGCGACTATCCCCTCTTTAACGAAGTGCGCAGCATCGTGAGGAAAACAATTGGTGCGGCGTCTGTTCTGGCAGAGTCCTTCAAGAACATTCAAGGCATTGACGAGGCGTACTTGTATGGCTCATTTGCGCGAAACGAACAGGACGCCGCAAGCGACATTGATGTGCTGGTAATTGGCAAGCCGAAAGCGGGTGTTCTGGCGGAAGCGGTTCAGGGGCTCGAACGGCAACTGGGGCGCGAAATCAACTACACGGTCACGACGCGCAAGGAACTGAAGTCGCGGCTCGACCGCAAAGACGCCTTTTTACAAAACGTCTGGCACAACAAGCGCGTCTTGGTCGCCGGTGCCGCATGAAGAAGCTTAAGCCACATAAAGTGGATTGGGAACAGATCGAACGCTTTCTCAGAAGCGCAGAGAAGAAACTCGCTTCGGCCAAAAAGATTCTGGCGTTCGATGAAGAAGCTTGTCTCCAGCTGGCCTACGAAGCGATGCTTAAGGCCTCGCTCGGTTTTATGTTTAGTCACGGTTTCCGCGCCAGGAGTCAGCCGGGACATCACATTGCGATTATTGATTTCGTTCGGGTGCGAATCGACAAGAAACATGCTGGTCTTCTCGCCATGTTCGACCGTCTCCGGCGGAAGCGAAACATGGCTCTTTATGACGACACGGGATCGGTTTCTCGCCAGGACGCGGAACGAGCTCTCGAGACGGCCCGCGAATATTTACGAATTGTCCGCGCAGACGTTGACACGCGGAGGCCGTAGGGCCGAAGGTACCGCAGATTCTTCGTCGGACCCTCGTCGGGTCCTCCTCAGAATGACGACGGTGCAGCGCATCCCGGGAAATGGGGAACATTAGGCCCCCGGACGGAAAAACGCCGGCCCTTCGAGGCTCAGGGTAAACAAGATGCCGGCGCTACGAATGACTGATGCACACGCATATGGCTTTGGGAGCTATTGCGATATTATCTCCGCGCTTTGGGGACTGGGCTGATCATGCGGCTATGCGCCTAAGGAGGTGCTGCTTGGAGATGCGGAAGGTGGTGCTGCTTGTGGGAATTTGCGCGCTGATGCTCTTGCCGGGGGCTTCGGCTGCGGGGGGAAAGTACGACGGCAATTGGACCACACACCTGGCCTGCGATGCTCATGGACAGACTGAGGCTTACAAATGGGAGTTTCCCAGCACAATTAAAGACAACAACTTTCACGGAGTGCACGGCGAACCGGGAGGGCCGGGTTACCTGCTGATTGAAGGAAAGATAGCTGATGACGGCAGCGCCAAGCTTTCCGCCAAAGGCACCGTCACTCAGAACCATGCCCACGGCGTCTTCGCCCTGAAGGGGAACAACTATAGCTACAACATCAAAGCCCAATTCACCGATACGAAAGGCACGGGAACCCGGGACGAAGGCGCGGGCGTTCTCGGGCGTCCCTGCACCTTCGATTTCACGAAGCAGCCGGACACGCCTGCGGCCGCTGCCCCGGCGGGCGCTCAATAGTAGGTAGGGCGCTTCTCAATAGGATCTTCGCAACGACACACCAGTGCTTGGTCTCCTGGCATGACGTCGTCCTGCTGCTGACGCCTACGCTACAAGAGTTGCCAGCGGTGAATACAATGAAACTCTGAGAGCCTCTAAATTATCCAACGAGCGAGGAAATTCGGGATCAGGCCCTATAAGTAACCTGGCGAGATTTCCTAAAGAGCGACGCTACGTTGACGGGGTGCGAGACGCGCGAGTACGATGGCATTGGAAATAAATTCTCAAACGGGAGGAACACATGGCGAAAAGGAGCAAGCTGAATAAGTTTGCAAGGAAGATTGGAGCTGCAGTCGGTTCGGCGGACGCGAAGGCGCACAAGTATGTAAAGGCGGGTTCGGTGGCGAAGAAAGAGTTGGACGCCATTTCGAAGCAGCTGGATGCGTTGAAGCGGCAGTTGCTGAAGACGTCGAAGCGGATTAAGACGGCGCTGGCGTAATTTCGACAAATCGAGTTATTCCCGGAGGTAGGGCCTCAGCGCTCAGGTGTTGTTAGACGGGATTCGGCGGCTGATCGCGCGATTGGGTCGGCCGGTGGAGCGTGGTCTTGTAGTTGATCGAGGCCCAGCTGGCTTGATCGGGGCGGTGAATTAACCGAGTTCCTACAGGCGAGGGCTAACACATCGCGCAAGGGCGCGTCGAAAGGCCTCGCGTCTCGTCGCGACTGCGTCGCGCCGGGGACCCTTCGAAGCTCAGGGCAGGCGTGAGCTACAACAGGGACTGAGCAATAGGCAAAATTGATGTTCGATTTCGGGACGGAATAATCCCACGAGCGGGCAAGAATAGTGGGTGACCGTTCTCACCTCTGTTGTAAGTACAATATAATAAACAACTTAAGTTGCGTGTAACGGGGGAAGGCTAGTTGCGATACTTCTTCTGGAGACTCTTGCTGTGGATATAGCGCGCCCCGACGTTAAGCGTAAGAAAAGGATCCGGCAAGCCGTGTACGTGCTGGCGGCGCTGATCCTCATTCCCCTGGTTACCTACGCTTTGCACACGTTAAAACCTGCGGCGCCGACGGTGGATAAGGGCGTGGTCTGGACGGACACGGTGAAACGCGGCTCTATGCTGCGCGAGGTGCGAGGACTCGGTACGCTGGTGCCGGAGACAATCCGGCTGATCCCGGCGGCAACAGATGGGCAAGTGGAAGAACGCTATCTTCTGCCCGGCGTGCCCGTCAAAGCAAACACGGCAATCCTGCTGTTGCAGAATCCGGAATTGCAGCAGGCGGCGCTCGACACGGAATATCAACAGAAGGGCGCGGAAGCTGAGCTTAAAAACCTGAAAGCGCAGCTTCAAAATTTGTTAATGGACCAGACGGCCAAAGCCGCGGGCGTGCGGTCCGAATTTCATCAGGCACAGATTCAAGCGGACACGAACGAGGAGCTATTCAAGCTCGGACTGATCTCCGACGTGGTGATGAAAACATCGAAAGTGAAAGCGGAAGAGCTGGCGAAGCAAAATGATATCGCCGAGAAGCAAGTGACTACGTTTGCGAGCTCGATGGAGCCGCAGATTGCGGTGCAGCAATCGAAAGTTGATGAGTTGCGAGCGCTGTCGGATCTGAAACGTTCGCAAGTGGCGCAATTGCGCGTGACGCCGGGAATTGACGGCGTGCTGCAAGAACTTGATGTGGAAGTGGGGCAAAAAGTGACGATGGGCACGGTGCTGGCGCGCGTGGCGCAGCCGACGCACTTGAAGGCGCAATTGAAAATTGCCGAGACGCAGGCGAAAGACGTTCAGATCGGACAGAAAGCCAGCATTGACACGCACAATGGAATTATCTCGGGGCATGTGACGCGAATCGATCCGGCGGTGGTGAACGGAACGGTGACAGTGGATTGCTCGCTCGAAGGCACGCTGCCGGAAGGCGCGCGGCCGGATTTGAGTGTTGAAGGCACAGTCGAAATCGAGCGGCTGACGGACGTGATGTACGTCGGGCGCCCGGTGCACGGCGAAGCGGACAGCACGGTGGGACTCTTCAAAGTCACGGCAGACGGCTCGGAAGCGACGCGCGTGCAAGTGGCGCTGGGGAAAACGTCGGTGAACACGGTGGAAATCAAGAAGGGGCTGCAAGTGGGAGACACCGTGATTCTGTCAGACATGTCGCAGTGGGACAATTACGATCGAATTCAATTAAAGTAAATTGCGGGCGGGCGCGAAAGCGGCGCGGACATTTTAAAGAGGAGCGCGAGCATGGCGAATACCGAAGCATTGATCCGGCTGGAAGGCGTGACGAAAGTTTTCTATACGGATGAGGTGGAGACGCACGCGCTGGCGGGAGTGCATCTCGAGATTCAGAACGGCGAATTTTTGTCGATCGCGGGGCCATCGGGCTGCGGCAAATCAACGCTGCTGTCGATTCTCGGCCTGCTCGATTCGCCGAGCGAAGGCGGCTACTGGATCAACAAGCAGGCCGTGTCGAACCTTTCGCTATCCGACCGCACGCGAATCCGCAATCGCGAAATCGGATTCATCTTTCAGGCGTTCAATCTCATCGGCGATCTGACGGTATTCGAAAATGTCGAGCTGCCGCTGACGTATCGCAGCATGCCGTCCGCGGAACGCAAGAAGCGTGTGCAGGAAGTGCTCGAGCGCGTGGGGATGGCACACCGCATGAAGCATTACCCATCGCAGCTATCAGGCGGCCAACAGCAGCGCGTGGCCGTCGCGCGAGCGCTTGTCGGACAGCCGTCCATCCTGCTGGCGGACGAACCGACTGGAAACCTCGACTCGAAGAACAGCGAAGCCGTGATGGAACTGTTGCGTCAACTCCATCGCGAAGGCGCGACCATCTGCATGGTTACGCACGACCCGCGCTACGCGCAAATCGCGGACCGCTCGATCCATCTCTTCGACGGAAGAATCGTCGAAGATACGATCGGCGCGAAGGTCGAAAGCGTTTAACCGCATTCATTGAACATTGCGCGTTGTTCGCGCGTATGGCGATTCATCAACCCGGGTTGCAGCTGAGGAATCCGCGACGCTGAGCGTGTGTCTGGACACCGAAGGCACGAGAGTCAGATGAGAATAACGATCCAGGATAGCCGCAAGCCGAACCATTGAAATACGAGTAGAGAAGGCGCGTGATGCGGATGCTGATCTCGCGCGGTCTCGTGCTCACTGCCATTGGAATCGCAATCGGGCTGCCGCTGACATTCGCGCTCGCGCGATTGCTCGCAAGCTTGCTCTTTGGCGTGAGCGCAACCGACCTGATCAGCTTCGGCGGCGGAGCTGCCGCGCTTGCGGGCGTAGCGATGCTTGCGTGTTACTTCCCGGCACGGCGGGCGATGCGCGTGGATCCCATGGTCGCGTTGCGATACGAGTAATCGGATACATCCGAAATGATGTCGCAGTCGGCATTTTCGCGGTGTCCGATTCCGGGACGAGCGTATCCCGCAAGTGGTCACGAGGCCGTATCCTGCAGTCAGGGAAGTTATGTAACTTAATAACAGCAAACAGCTTAGCGCGGTTGTCCCTTGGTCGCCGAAGTGCCGTCACTCCTGTGGGTCCCCGAAGAGGATTTTTAGCCTCTTCCTTCGAGCCTTAGAATCGTAATGACTACCACAGCCCAAGAATTGGTCGAACCGGAAGCGCGCGTGAGCCCGAAAATTCTCATTGCGGATGATCAGCCGGACGTGCTCGAAGCGTTGCGTCTGCTGCTGAAAAGCAACGGATACGAAATCGTAAGCGCATCTTCGCCGGCGGGGATACTTTCCGCGCTGGATTCGCGCGATTTCGATCTCGTGCTGATGGACTTGAATTACGCACGCGACACCACGTCGGGGCGCGAAGGCATCGAGCTGCTGAACCGGATTCAGACGCGCGACAATCGCCCGCCTGTTGTGGTGATGACCGGATGGGGCAGCGTCGGGCTGGCCGTCGAGGCGATGCAGCATGGCGTCGGCGATTTCGTTGAGAAGCCGTGGGTGAATGCGCGGCTGCTCGACATTCTCGAGAAGCAGGTCGCACTTGGCCGGCAGCGGCGCGAAGCACAGCGCCATGCGCGCGAAGATGAATTGCGGCGGATCGAGATCGCCGAGAAATTGCGCTGGCAAGAACGCGAGGTCGAAGAAGCGTTGCGAATCCAGCAAGGATTGCTACCCGCGGAGATTCCGCAGGCGGCCGGTTACCAGATTGCGGCGACTTGGAGGCCGGCGCGCGTCGTGGGCGGCGATTATTACGATGTGCTGCAATTCGACGAGCAGACGCTTGCATTTTGCATCGCCGACGTCGCGGGCAAGGGATTGCCGGCCGCGCTGCTGATGTCGAATCTTCAGGCTACGGTGCGCGGACTAGCTTCGAGCTCGCTCGCGCCAGAAACACTTTGCTCGCAGATCAACGAATTGATGTGCAGGAACATCACGGACGGGCGGTTCATCACATTTTTCTTCGCGGTTCTCGATCGGCAAAGCAAGCGGTTGCGATATTGCAACGCGGGCCATCCCGCGCCGGTGGTCATTCGTCGAAGCGCCGGCACGGAACGATTGCGCGAGGGCGGCGGCGTCTTGGGCATTTTCCCCGGCGATCGCTTCGAGGGCGGCGAGATCTATCTCGAGCCGGGCGACAGGCTTGTTCTTTTTACTGACGGAGTTGCGGAGGCGCACAACGCCGACGGAGACGAATTCGGCGAAGCAGGTTTGCTGCGGAGTTCCAGTGTGGATGGAGACCGAAGCGCGAAGAGGCTATTGGCCGATGTCATGAGCGGCGTCGATGGATTTTCAAGCGGCGAACTGGAAGATGACGCGACGCTGCTTGTTGTATCTGTGAACGATTAACACTAAGGCGAAGCAGTTTAGATCTCAGGAGTCAGACGCATGGCCACCATTTGGCAGGACGTGATGTACGCACTGCGGATGCTGCGCAAGAGCCCCGGGTTCACGATCGTCGCGGTGCTGACGCTGGTTGTGGGAATCGGCGGAAATGCGACCGTGTTCAGTTGGATTCGCGGCGTGCTGCTGAATCCGCTGCCGGGTGTGTCGCAGGCAAATCAGCTGGTCGTCGCCGAAACCGTGATGCCGAGCGGTGAACTGCACACCAGCTCCTATCCCGATTACAAAGATTTTCGCGATCAGAATCACGTGTTCTCGGCGCTCATCGGTTTCGAATTTGTCGGCGCGGATTTGAGCCTTCGAGAGGACGCGCCGGCGAAGCGCGTCTGGGGATTGCTCGTTACGGAAAATTATTTTGACGTGCTCGGCGTGCGTCCTGCGCTTGGGCAGACATTTCATTCCGCGCCGAATCAAGCGTTGAATTCAGATCCTTACATAGTTCTCAGCCAGGGGCTTTGGGCGCGGCAATTCGGTTCGGACCCAAATATCGTCGGGCGCGTCGTCCACATCAACACGCATCCATTCACAGTGATTGGAGTAGCGCCGCAGGGATTCTACGGCACGATCGTCGGAATCGCGGCCGAGTATTGGGTGCCGATGATGATGCAGCCGCAAGCGCTGCCGGGAGAAGACATCGAGGAGCGCTCGCCAACGTTCGTGCACATCATGGGGCGGCTGCGTCCGGGCGTGACGATGGCACAAGCGCAAGCGGAGATGGGCACGATTGCCGGGAATCTCGCGCGGGAATATCCGGACACGAATAAAAATATTGGAGTTTCATTGGCGCCGGTGTGGAAGGCGCACTACGGCGTGCAGGATTTTCTGCGCAGCGTTCTCGGATTCCTGATGATTGCGGCGGCGCTGGTGCTTTTGATCGCGTGCGTCAACGTGGCAAATCTTTTGCTCGCCCGTGCAACGGCGCGCGAAAGAGAAATGGCGATTCGTGCGGCGATGGGAGCGGATCGCGAGCGGCTGGTGCGTCTACTCTTGAGTGAGTGCCTCGTGCTGACGCTTGTGGGCGGCGCCGGAGGAGCGCTGCTCGCGCTCTGGGGCGTAAATCTTCTCAAGGTTCTAATGCCCGCTACGCATTTGCCCATAGCATTCGCGAACGGAATTAGCGCGCCCGTGCTCGTGTTCACGTTGCTGCTATCTCTCGCGACGGGAATTGTGTTTGGACTTGTGCCGGCCTTGCGCGGATCGAAGACGGATTTGAATCAGTCGCTGAAGGAAGGCGGACGATCAGCGAGCGGGAGGAACCATAGGTTGCGTGATGTGCTGGTGATCTCCGAAGTTGCGCTCGCTACGGTGCTGCTCGTAACCGCGGGACTTCTCCTGCGCAGCCTGCGAAATGCGGAAGCGGCGGGGCCGGGATTTAACGCGAACCACGTTGCTCTCGCGGCGTTTGATCTTCACGGAAATGGATATTCCGGCGAACGAAGTACGAATTATTTCGATCGCATACTTGAGCGCGTCCGAGCGATGCCGGGCGTTGAATCGGCGACTTCCGAAAGGTATGTGCCGCTATGGTTCACCGGGCGCTCCTATTCGTTCATTCAAGTCGAAGGTTATACGCCCGGGCCGAACGAAGATATGCGTATAGACCTCAACGTCGTCGGCTCCGATTATTTCCACACCATGCAGATTCCGATCGTCGCGGGGCGCGATTTCGCCGAGCAAGATCGCAGTGGCGCGCCCAAAGTGATGATTGTCAACCAGACAATGGCGAAGCGCTTCTGGCCGGGACAGGATCCCACGGGCCACGCCGTGAGACTGTGGGGCGAATGGAGGACTGTGGCGGGCGTCGCGCACGATATCAAGTATCACCGCGTGAATGAGGAGCCTGAGCCGTTCATGTACATGCCTGAACTGCAAACGGAAGACACCGAAGCCAACATCCTCGTGCGCTCGCAATTGCCGGCGTCCGCGGTGATCGGCATGGTGCACGATGTAGCGCAGTCGCTCGATTCGAAGGTGCAGCCGGTTGAAAGCGATGATCTCACCGAGTTGCTCCACGCATCCATGTTTGCGAACCGCACGGCTGCGGCCATTGCGTCGCTTCTGGGCGGATTGGGCGTGTTCCTGGCGGCTCTTGGGATTTATGGGCTGCTGTCGTACACGGTCAGCCAGAGATTCCGGGAAATCGGCGTTCGTATCGCGCTCGGGGCGCAGACGCGCGACGTGCTGCGGCTGGTCGTGGGAGCTGGATTCAAGTTGGCCGCCATCGGAGCGGCCGCCGGCGCGGCCGTGGCGCTCGCGATTACACGCGGGATGAGTAGCTTGTTGTTTGGAGTGAGCGCAACCGATCCGCCGACGTTTCTCGCGGTATTTGCGCTCGTCACGCTGGCCGCTGCGCTCGCCGCCTACATCCCGGCGCGGCGCGCGACGCGTGTGGATCCGATGGTAGCGCTGCGGTACGAATAAGCCGCACGCCGATTGAGCGAAAACGGAGTACGTGGAGTCCAACAGGAGGATAGCGAATCGGAGAAATGTAGCGACCCAGGGGCGGGGCGCAGGGGCGAAGGAGATGTCGGGATGGGCGGTCTAATGCAAGACATCAAATATGCGCTTCGAATGCTGCGCAACTCGCCGGGATTTACGGTGATTGCGGTGCTGACTCTCGCCATCGGCATTGGCGCGAACGCGGCGATTTTTTCGGTCGTTGATGCCGTTTTGCTGCGCCCGCTGCCGTTCAATCACCCAGAACAACTTGTTGCGGTAAAAGATGATCTGCCGGGGCTAATCCTGTCGGAAACCGGCATGTCCCAGCCGGAGCTCGACGACCTGCAGAACCGGTCGGGCGTCTTCGATCAGATTTCTGCCGTTTGGCCGATCAATGCGAACGTGACGGGAGCCGAGAAGCCGGAACGCGTGGAAGCGCAAGCCGTAAGCTTCAATTATTTCACGCTCCTCGGCGCGCAGGCGGAGTTGGGCCGGACTATCCAGCCCGAAGACCATCAACTCGGATTCACCGAAGCCGCGGTGATCAGCGACAGTCTGTGGCGGAAAATGTTTGGCGCTGATCCCGGCGTGATTGGCAGACCGATGCGTCTGGATTCAGACCTGTACCGGATCGTCGGTGTAATGCCACCCGGGTTTCGCCATCCCGGCGCTACTCTCGAAAATGATGTGGACGTATGGCTCGCTGCTGGATTTGCGGCTGCGCCGTTTCCCGTGCCGCCCGCACGCACAATGCGGATGATTCCCGGAGGCGTTGCGCGGCTCAAGCCCGGGCTTACCGTCGCAAAAGCGCAAGCGCAGCTCGATGCGTTCACCGCGCAATTACGCGCGCAGTACCCGGCCGATTATCCTGAGAGGGCTCGTTGGGCGATTCGTCTCGTGCCACTGCAAAAGGAAGTGGTTGGAAACGCGAGCGTGATGTTGATCGTATTGCTGGGCTCGGTCAGTTTGGTTTTGCTGATCGCGTGCGTGAATATCGCGAGCCTGCTGCTGGCTCGATCGTCTTCAAGGTATCGCGAAATTGCGGTGCGCCGCGCGATGGGCGCGTCACGCGGACGCTTGATTCGCCAAACTTTGACCGAGAGCATCGTGCTGTCGCTCGCGGGAGGCGTCCTTGGACTGCTTCTGAATTCGTGGCTAACCGGTTTGCTGCTTCGGATGGTTCCCTCGAACCTACCGCGTGCGGCGGAAGTTGGGACGGATCCGCGTGTCCTGCTGTTTGCGCTGGGACTCTCGATTCTCACGGGCGTGCTTTTCGGCCTCGCGCCGGCTGCGCAACTGTCCGATCCGCGCTTGGTCGAAAATCTAAAGGAGGGGACGCGGGGCAGCGGAATTGGCTCGCGTCAAAGCCGATTTCTCTCGGCGCTCGTGGTATCCGAATTTGCGCTTTCGCTGGTCATGTTGGTTGGCGCGGGACTTCTTCTGCGGAGCTTCTGGAATCTTCTCGAAGTGCACCCTGGATTCAGTTCCAGCCACGTGGTGATCGCGCGCGTCTGGCTGCCGGTGCCGAACGACCCGAAATCTGATCCTTATCGTCCGCCAGAGAAACGCGCGGCATTTGTGCGCGAAGCGCTCCGGCGTGTGACGGCACTGCCCGGAGTGCAAAATGCGGCCATCGGAAGCAACAGCATGCCGTTTCTCACCCAAAGAAATCGCCGCGCTTTCGAGATCGAAGGCCGGCCCGTCGAAGCCGGCGACGCGCTCTCTGCTGAATTTGCTTCGGTGACTCCCGAATTCTTTCGCGTACTGGGAACGCCATTGATTCGCGGACGATCCTTCACCGATTCTGACGATACCGCGAGTCAGCCGGTGGTTTTGATCGACCAAACAACGGCGGAGCGTTTTTGGCCCAACGAAGATCCGGTGGGCAAGCGCCTTCTCCCTGGATATTTTCGCGGACCGAATCCGCGGTGGCTTACGATTGCGGGCATCGTGGGAAAAACGAAGACCGACGGTCTGGACGCGCCGTACGAGCCGCACATTTTCCTTTCTGAATTGCAATTCCCGGGCTACGCGCTCGACGTTTACATCCGCACCAACGCCAGGCCGGAGAGTCTCGAAGAGCCCATCCGCCGCGAAGTGCAGTCGGTCGATCCGAATCTTCCCGTGTTCGGCGTTCGGACTCTCGACAGCGTCGTATCGGAATCTCTCGCTTCGCGGCGATTCGCCATGCGTCTGATCGTATTTTTTGCGGCCACCGCGTTGTTGCTTGCGGGCGTCGGAATCTACGGCGTGATGGCGTACTTCGTCAGCCAGCGCACGCGCGAAATCGGAATTCGTGTCGCACTCGGCGCGGCGCCCCGCCACATCTCGAGATTGATTTTGGGCCGCGGCATGGCGCTCACGGCTGCAGGAATTGCCATCGGAATTATCGGAGCGGCGGCACTCACTAGATTCCTCGCTACGCTGATATTCGGCGTGGCGCCGATGGATCCGCTTACATTTGTGATGGGAGCGGTGGTTCTAGGCGGGGTAGCGCTCGCAGCGTGCTACATCCCGGCGCGGCGCGCGACGCGTGTGGATCCGATGGTCGCGCTGCGATATGAATAAGAAGTTTCAAGTTCAAGCGAAAAGGTGGGTGCGATTTGATTCGAATGGTTGATGTCGAGAAGTCGTACGAGTCGGGAGCGGGCAAGACGTGGGTGCTGCGGAGGATCAATCTTGAAATTGGCGATGGCGATTTCATCACCATCATGGGGCCGTCCGGCGCGGGCAAATCCACGCTGATGGGGATCATCGGAATGCTCGACGGTGCGTGGAAGGGCGATTACTACCTGCTCGACAACGCCGTGCACAAACTCGATAACCGCCGCCGCGTCGAACTGCACAAGAAATACATCGGCTTCGTGTTCCAGCAATATCATTTGCTCGACAGTCTCACGGTAGCGGAAAATCTCGATCTCCCGCTTTCCTACCGCGATATCAAAAAGTCCGAAAGGGATTCGATGGTCGCGGACGTTCTGGACCGGTTTCAGATCGTCGGCAAAAAAGATCTCTTCCCCAATCAACTCTCCGGCGGCCAGCAGCAGCTAGTTGCCGTGGCGCGGGCCGTCATCGGAAATCCCAAGCTAATTCTGGCGGACGAACCGACAGGCAGCCTGCATTCAAGCCAGGGGAAAATGATCATGGACCTGCTGAAGGGGTTGAACGAAGCCGGCACGACGATCATTCAGGTGACCCACAACGAAAATTGGGCGGCGTACGGAAGCCGAATCATCCAGCTTGCTGACGGCTGGATCATCAGCGGCCAGACGAAAGTGGGGGCGGCGTAATGTCCACATTTTGGCAAGACGTTCGCTATGGCATCCGGATGCTCCTGAAGAGCCCGGGCTTTACGATTTTCGCCATAGCCGTTCTCAGCTTGGGCATCGCGGCGAACACGGCCATCTTCGGCCTCGCCAACTCCGTGCTGCTTCGCGCGCTTCCTTACCGAGATGCAAATCGTCTCGTAATGGTGTGGGAGGATAGTTCGGCGTATGGCTTCCCGCACAACACACCATCAGCGGGAAGTTTTGCTGAATGGAAATCGCGGAACCAGGTATTCGAGGACGTGGCGGCCGTTTCCTTTGGCGGGTCGTTCAATCTCACCGGCGAAGGGCAGCCTCAGGAACTCCCCGGGCGAAGCGTGACGGCAAATCTTTTTTCGGTTCTCGGGGTGACGCCCGAATTCGGGCGCAATTTCCAGCCTGAGGACGACGTCCCGGGCACGCGCCACGTGGCTATTCTGAGTCACGGGCTCTGGCTCCGGCAGTTTGGCGGCGACCCGCAAATCCTGGGAAAAGAAATATCGCTGGGATACGAGAAATACGTGGTCATCGGCGTCATGCGCCGTGGATTTCAGTTTCCGGATCGCGAGATTGAGATTTGGGTTCCTTCGCAATTTACAAAACAAAAACTGGTGAACTTCGGAAATCATTCCCTCAATGTTGTGGCGCGATTGAGGCCGGGCGTCTCGCTCGCGGCCGCGAATGCCAACCTCGCCACAATCTCGAAGCAACTCGAGCGCGAACATCCGGACGAAAACTCCAAAGTTGGCGCGTATGCGGTTCCGCTGCGCGATGAATTCGCCGGAGCAACGAAGTCGGCGCTGTTCGTCCTGATGGGCGCGGTTGGGTTCGTGCTGCTCATCGCCTGTGCGAACATCGCGAATCTATTGCTCGCGCGCGCCACGGGCAGAAGACGCGAACTCGCGATGCGACTAGCTCTCGGCGCGACCAGGTCGCGGATCACGCGGCAACTTCTCGTCGAGAGCGTCGTGCTGGCGCTGCCGGCCGGCGCGGCTGGTCTCCTCGCATCTGTTTTCGCGGCAGATTTTCTTGGCCGCTTGATTCCGAAGGAATTCGCTGCCGCGAGCGGGACGGGCTTGGATGGCCGCGTGCTTGCATTCACAATCACAATTTCCCTGGCCGCCGGAATTCTGTTCGGGATCATCCCGGCGCTGAGAGTTTCGCGCATAGACCTCGTCACTTCGTTGAAGCAAGGCGGAGGCCAGAGCGGCGTGGGGTCGGGAGGGCGGCGGCTGCTTGACGCGCTGGTCGTCTGCGAAGTGGCGCTTGCCATCGTGCTGCTCTCCGGCGCGGCGCTGATGATTCACAGCTTCGAATCGCTTTACCACCACGATCCGGGGTTCCGCGCCGATCACGTCCTCGTGATGCGCACGCCTTTGCCGCGGCAGAAGTATGAAGCGTTCGCGCCGCGAGCCGCATTCTACGGCCAGGTTCTCAGCCGCGTCGAGAGTCTACCGGGCGTTGAGGCAGCGGGTTACACCACCTGGGTTCCGCTGACGAACTATGGAGGCGCGTCGGGCATTCAGGTGGAAGGCCACCCGGAACTCGATAGCAAGGTGTTGATTCCAAACGTTCGCATCATCAGCCGCGACTACATCCGTACGCTCCAAATAAAGCTGGTGAAAGGCCGCCTCATCGAGAGCCGCGATGGAACGGGGACGCCTGCGGTTGCCCTCATCAACGAAACGATGGCGCGCAATATCTGGCCCGGCGAGGACCCGATCGGTAAGCATTTCAAAACGGGAGATTACACTGACAAGACTCCGTGGATCTCCGTTGTCGGCGTGGTTGGCGATGTGCATCAAGCCGGTCTCGACGTACCCGCGCGCGCCGAGTTGTACATGCCTTACGCGCAACAGGATTTCGGATTTGAACCTGAATACCTCACGGTACGGACCAAGGGCGATCCCATGCAAATGGCGGAAGCGATCCGGCAACAGATTTGGGCCGTGGATAGCGAGCAGCCAGTCGCGGGCGTTATGCCGCTTGCCGATCTGGTGGACGACTATCTGACGCCCCGCCAAATGCAAACTTCGCTTCTCGGCGCGTTTGCAGGATTGGCATTGCTTCTTGCCGCGCTCGGAATTTACGGGGTCCTTTCGTTCTCGGTGACGCAGCGAACACAGGAAATCGGCGTTCGCATCGCTCTGGGCGCGCGGCGCGAGGATGTGCTGAAAATGGTTTTGTCGCAAGGTTTGAAACTATTTCTTGCCGGCGCCGTAATCGGATTGGTTTCAGCTTTGGCGCTTTCTCGTGCACTGGAGCACTGGCTCTACGGCGTTAGTGCGAACGATCCGTGGTCGTTCGCGAGCGTCACGATCCTGCTTGCCGCGGTAACGCTGCTGGCCTGCTACATCCCGGCGCGCCGGGCGATGCGCGTGGATCCGTTGGTGGCGCTTCGCTACGAATGACGCCGCCGACTCGGATTTCTTGAGTGTGATGGACTGGGGCGAATTCGAAGGAGAAAACATGGCAAACGAACATTATCGAGAAATCTTGACGGGTTCGCTCGAGGCGGACCACATCGAGGAAATGAAAACCGCCGGGTGGAAGCCGCTGGCGATCGAGTGGGAGCGCGTGGCTCCGGGCGCCGCTGAAGCGAAGCGGCCGCATGAGGAGATCCCCTTCGGCGTGCAAATCGCGAAGGATTGCGCGCGCCTCGAAGAGAATCCCGCCGAAATGCGGATTCTCTTCGTAATGATGGAACTGGTCGTACAGGATGCTTCGCTCACGGTCATCGCCGAAGAGCTGAACCGCCGAGGCTACAAGACGCGGAGCGGCAGCGACTGGACGCCGCTTTCGGTTTACAACGTCTTTCCGCGTCTGGTCGAGGTGTCGCCGCGCATTTTCTCGGACGAAAGCTGGGTATCCCGGCCGCGGCAGCTCACGCGCGTGCCGTGGAATTCGTGAAACGGCAAAGAGGGCGGCTCGGCTGCATCAGTGCGAGGCGTCACAATTCTTATGCTTGACGAAACTCGCGTGGCGCAAACGATAAAGGCGGCGCACGTCCATTCTGGGCTGTTTGCGTCTAAGGAATCAGGACGTGCCGTGGGTGGTTCCAGGAGATGTTCAGCGAATTTTGAAGTTCGCTTCCGTTTAACCTCGACTCATCCAAGGCCGAGCGGTCCGATTGAGGCCGAATCAATGGCACAGGAACCAGAAAACAATATAGTTGGCGTGCCGGGGCTGGCGCAGGAGATTGACGAGCAACTGCAGGAGCTCGGCAGCCGAAAGGCGGAAAATGTCCGTGCGGTGCGCCGGGAATTCTCCAAGCGATTGGAGCGTGCGGCGCCCCACGTCGTCACCGAACTTGCGATGCTGCTGCTCGAGTTACCGGGACAGGAATACCGTTTTTTTGCTTACGAGCTGATTCATCACCACGAAAGCGCGCTCTACAAACTGAACGCCTGGCAACTCGAGCGGCTCGGGCGCGGAATTTCAAGCTGGCCCGCGACGGACTGCTTCGGAATATTTCTTGCGGGTCCGGTCTGGCGCGAAAGGCGCGTGCCCGCAAGCCTGATTCACGATTGGGCGCGCTCGGCCGACCACTGGTGGAGGCGAATTGCGCTGGTCAGCACCGTTCCCCTGAATAGCAAAGCGCGGGGCGGCGAGGGCGATTCGCATCGCACGCTACAGGTGTGCCGCATCCTCGAAAAAGATCGGGACCCGATGGTCGTGAAAGCGATGTCGTGGGCGTTGCGCGAATTGGCCAAGGTGCAGCCTCGCGCTGTTCGCGCCTACTTAAGCGAACGAAGGACGATTCTGGCGCCGCTAGTGCTGCGGGAGGTGCAGAACAAGCTCGAGACGGGATTGAAGAATCCGAAGCCGCGGCGGAAAGCGGCAAAGACCAATTCGAAAAAAGATCGGCGGGTTAGCTAGCGTTCCATGCTCATGGCGACCATCCCCCTATC
>PMAA01000196.1 GCA_003152355.1 Acidobacteriota bacterium
AGCTTCGAGACTCAAGAAGATCCACGGCGCGTGAGCGGAGCGCGCTGCGCCCGACGATGTACAGGGAGACAACCGCGAGCGCAGCAATCGCCCAGCGCTTCCGGCCCGACTGTTTTTTCTTCTTCTCGCCGATTTCCTCGCTTACGAGATTAAACAACTCGCGCAAGAGCAGTCCGGCAACGAGCACTGCCAGAATCCACGGATCGAGGTTCGCGGTGAGATTCCACGCATACCATTTAGTATGAAACGGCCAGAAAAGCTGAACGCCGCCACTATCAACGAGATCAAGAACATCGTGAAATGCGACGCCAAGCAAACAAATCCCGAACGCGCAAACAAATCCGAGCGGTTCAGCGGCGGTCGACCCCGTGAAGCGGCGATCGGCGAAATACGCTCCGATGGCGATCACAAAGGCGATGATGAGCGCAGCCGGGAGCGAGTGCAACAATGACCGATGAAACCGCAAATACGCAACTGCTCCGCCGAATGAGCTGAGCAAATCTAGATCGGGTGCGAGAGCAGTTGCGAGGAGAATCGGCGTGGCGAGTCGCGTGGTTCGAGCGAATGCCGCGCGCGAAAGCGTCACCGACGCGAGCGCCTGTGTAACAACGTCCATTCGAGCGTGACTTTACTTGTTTGCCGTCGCGGGCACAACCAATGTCAGCGCGTCGGGCACAATCCGGAAATGCAGCGGGAGCGTGCCAATCGGTTCGCCGTCCACCTGTGCGTAAATAGTCGAGCCGTTCGTCGAGGAGCACGTAAGCTCGCGAGTTTTCCAAGCGTGAATGCCGCGAACCGAGCGCAGCCGCCCCATCCAGACAGCTGGCAGCGCGCTCAGATATCGCCACCGGCTGCGCGTATCGAATGCGACGATTTCGAACTCGTCAACGAACAGGTTCGCGCCGGTTGTAATCTTGAATGGTCCGCCGTAGTTCACCGTCCGGCCGACAACGATGAGCGTGGCGCTGTGTTGTTCCTCGCGCGACGCAATCGCCATCTCCGGGAACCGGTATTGAACGAGCTGCCGGGCTCCCGCGGCCCAGTAGGCGATGATTCCAGTTTTGTCCTTAAATCCCAGATCAACCGCGTGAACGATTGCCCCATCCGGGCCTGCGCCGGCAACGCTAAGAAAATAGCGGCAGCCCTGTGACGGGTCCACTTCGCCTTGCGGAGTTGAATTCATCACGGAGCCAAGAGCGATCCTACGAGCTGTGCCGCGACGAATGAGGCGCGCGGCTGCGGAGATGTCCCACGGAATTCCGAGCTCCTTCGCAAGAATATTGGCTGTACCGGCGGGGAGAATTGCCATGGGCACGCGGCTGCCCGCGAGGCCGTTGATGGCCTCGTTGATCGTTCCATCGCCGCCGCACACGATGACGAGATCGGCGTTCCGCGCTGCTGCCTGTCGAGCTATGTCAGTCGCTGCTCCGCGGCAAGAGGTTGGCGCGAGTTCGGCGGCGATGCCGTCGGTCTTGAGTATGCGCGTGGCTTCTTCGATTTCGGCAAATCGCGTGTGCCGTCGGCGACCGCACGCCGGGTTATAGATCAAAAGCGCGCTATGAACGTTTTCAAGCATCGGAAGATTCCCGGTCAGCGTCAAATTCTCCGGAGCAAACGCGCATTGTATAATAGCTGGCTGCTTCTATCGCCCGCGTTCCTTCGAGGCATGATGCCTAAACAGAACACAATCGTCGCGAAGCGAATCGAGAAACTCCGTAACGACATCCGCCACCATGAATACCAGTATTACGTTCTCGACGATCCGGAGATTTCCGACGCCGATTTCGACAAACTGATGGTCCAACTGAAGAAACTGGAAGCAGAGTATCCCAAACTCGTCACACCTGATTCTCCGACAAAACGAGTGGGCGGAGCGCCGCGCGAGGGATTCGAGACCGTGCGGCATAACACGCCGATGATGAGCCTCGACAATTCATTTTCGTTTGACGAACTCGATAACTTCGACCGGCGCGTGCGTGAGCTTGCGGGGCGCGAGAGCATTGATTACGTGACCGAACAAAAATTCGACGGTCTCAGCATGTCGCTCATTTACGAGGGCGGCGTCTTGGTACGTGGAGTGACTCGTGGCGATGGGACGACTGGCGAGGACGTGACGCCAAACGTGAAGACTATACGCTCGATTCCTCTTCGCGTTGATGCCGCGCATTTGAAAAAAGCTGGAATCGGCGCGGATTTCGAAGTGCGAGGCGAAGCCGTCATGACTGCGAAGGCGTTTGAAGCGCTGAACGAATTGCAGGAACAGCAAGGAGGCAAGCGCTTTGCGAATCCGCGAAACGCCGCGGCAGGCGCTGTGCGCGCACTCGATCCCGCAGTCACGGCATCGCGCCGGCTGGACTTCTTTGCGTATTACCTCTTGGTTCGAGGCCGGGAACCCGAAAAGCGTCATTCGGAAGCCTTGAAAGCCCTCGACGGAATGCAATTTCGAAGCTCGGCGCAGGACTCAAAACTGTGCCATGGAATCGAGGAAGTGAAGCGTTACATCGGCGTGTGGGAATCGAAGCGCGACAAACTCCCGTACGAAATTGACGGGATCGTTATCAAGGTGGACGAAATCGCTTTGCAGAATGAGCTAGGATATACGTCCAAGGCGCCGCGCTGGGCGATCGCCTATAAATTTGCGGCCCGTCAGGAAACCACGGTTGTTAAAGACATCGTTGTAAACGTAGGCCGCACGGGCGCGCTAACGCCGATGGCTTTCCTCGAACCGGTGCAAATTAGCGGTGTCACCGTCAGCCGCTCGACGCTCCACAACATGGATGAAATCGAACGTCTCGGCGTCCAGATTGGCGATACGGTGTTGGTCGAACGTGCGGGCGACGTTATACCCCACATCGTAAAGGTGATGAAGGAGGGCCGAGACCGTCATCCCTTCCGCATGCCCACGAAATGCCCGGATTGCGACAGCGCGATTCATCACGTCGAGGGCGAAGTCGCGTATAGGTGCGTAAATGCCGTCTGTCCAGGTCGCTTGAAGGAATCACTTTTGCACTTTGCCGGGCGTCACGCGATGAATATTGACGGCCTGGGCGAAAAAATCGTCGAGCAACTCGTGGACAAGAAAACCGTACACGATTTCACGGATCTGTATTCGCTCGATCTCGAGACCCTTGCCGGACTCGATCGAATGGCTGAAAAATCGGCGCAGAATCTGCTCGACGAAATCGCCGCCAGCAAGAAGAATTCGCTGTCGCGTGTAATTTATGCGCTTGGGATTCGCATGGTGGGCGAACGCACCGCGCAATTGCTCGCCGAGCATTTCGGCTCGCTTGACAAAGTCGCGCACGCAAACGCCGTGGAGTTGGAGGAAGTGGGAGAAGTCGGCCCGACGATCGCCGCAAGCATCGAGGAATTTTTCTCGGAGGCGGCAAACCAAAAACTCATCAAGCGCCTGCGTGATGCCGGGATCAATCCGAAAGTCGAACGCAAAGAGCCGAAAAGCAACAAGTTCGCTGGCCAGACATTTGTCTTCACCGGCGGTCTCGCGCACAGAACGCGCGAAGAAGCCGGGGAGCTAGTCGTAGCCCACGGCGGCAAAGTAATTTCGACGGTGAGCAAGAAGACAAGCTACGTCGTCGTCGGCACCGATCCCGGCTCGAAATACGACAAAGCCCGCGAACTCGGCGTTAAGACCCTCGACGAATCCCAATTCGAAAAACTCATCGGCGCCAAATAAATCGTCTAGGACTCGCTACGTGGGCTTGCTATTGTTGACAGAAATGTAACGTCACGGCCGGGCAGATGAAAGTTGAGCTTCAACCCGATCGCTCCTCGAGAGGAGTAAGAGTGAAGCCAAAAAGTAAGATTCTAGCACTAGCGTTTGGTCTTATCCTGCCCTACTTCGCCCTAGTGATGTACTTGGCCCTTCGCATTCAGAGACATCCTCTGCCAACTTGGTTCCCATATTTCGGCCTTTCCTACATTTTGGGAACCATAATCGTCGTGACGATATTCAGCCGAAGAATTTCCCGTGACGCACTGCCGGAGACCGTGAACGAACCCCGTCTGCGCGGCGGTGGGTGCTTAGGGCGGTGGCGGGATATCTGATTGCAGTTTGGTCTGGTGGTCTACTTTGGGGCACTTTCCAAACGATTAGAGGCAATTTCGAGTGGCAGCGGGCTCTTCCTGCTGGAGCATTTCTTCTAGCATTCATCGCACTTTTCTCCCGACTTCTCTACAGCGACATCAAACGCAGAACCCCGACGGTCGTGCCAACCGTCGCAAAAATCGCGAACAGAGCGCTAGAGTAGAACTGACCGCCCATTGGTCCGAGCTAGGTTTTCAAGTTCGTCGACATGTATTTCGCAAATCGCGAACTAACCCTGCAACCAGAAACGAAGTGTCGTTGTGACGATAGAATCTGCCACGTATAATCAAGTTGGCGGGTGAGTCGGGCGATCGCTGGCGCTGCGCTCGGAAGAGAGCAGCGCGGGAGGAAAGTCCGGACTCCAAGTTGCCACCGAAAGGTGAGTGACTCAGAAAAGCCCTTCGGCGGAAACGCCTCAGGGCGAATTTTCGGCAATGCCGAAAATTCGGGCAACGCGCCTGGTAACGCCAGGGGGTTGCGCTCGAAAGGGCGCGGCTACGGAAAGTGCCACAGAAAATAAACCGCCGGTGCGAAACGCGCCTCTGCGGCGGGTCGAAGGGAAACCTTACGAGCCGCCTCAATCGGCCGTTAGCCTGGTAAGGGTGAAAAGGTGGGGTAAGAGCCCACCGCCCGGATGGCAACATCCGGGGCACGGAAAACCCCGCGTGGAGCAAGGCCAAATAGGAGGGGAGGGCTGGCCCGGCCCGATGCAGCAGCTTCGCAAGAAGCCGCTGCGACGACCCTCGGGTAGGCTGCTGGAGTCCCGGAGCGATCCGGGACCTAGAAGAATGGTCGCTGCGGCGCGCGTCGATGCGTTTTGCGGTTTCGGCCGTTCAACGTTCGAGTGCGCTTGACAGAATCCGGCTTACAGATTCACCCGCCAATATTTCACGCGTTATCTCTGCACGCGCCGCTTCAGTTTGGGCTGTTTCGTGGATTTTCCTCTTTCGCGCGCCGGCAATCGCTGGCGGCTCACGGTGGCGACCGGCGAGGCTGGCCGCGTGCCGTGTTCCTCTGAAAAAATTGAATCGCGTTGGAGTCCGCGCTAGACTGCGCCCGCCGCCTGAAATATTCGCTGGCTGCGTCTGGCGATTAATTATCTGGCGGCCGTGATCATCGGAGCGCCATGGACTCGTACGCTGTCGCGGAGTGGAAGGATTTCTACGTCGCCGTTAGCGGCGCTGCTGCTGCATTTGCTGGGCTGCTGTTCGTCGGGCTCTCCATCAATCTGGCTCGAATCATCAGCCTGCCAGGCATACCGGACCGCGCGGGCGAAACGCTGATTTATCTTGGGGGCGTGCTGGCATCGGCGCTGTTGGGGCTGGTGCCGCAGCCGCCGGCGGCGTTTGGGATCGAGTTGCTATCCATCGGCTGCTTCGTGTGGGGCATCGCGACGTATCTCGATGTTCGGGCGTTGTGGCGGCGCCACTACGATACGGCAATCCACGGATACCAGCGCCTCGCGTTTTCGCAGGGCGCCACGCTGCCGCCGCTCGTTGGGGCTGTGTCATTTCTCTTGCACGGGGGCGGAGGCTTGTATTGGCTCGTGCCGGGATTGATTCTGCCGCTGCTGGTCAGCATGTTTAACGCGTGGGTGCTGTTGGTCGAAATCATGCGGTAGGCCACCCAGCTAAGACCCTGGCCCGGCAGCGCGCTGAGTGCGATCTTCAGCGTGACTGCTGACGGATGTTGTGAGACTCGGCCGACGGCGTGGCAACGAAGACAAGCGACACCAAGTACACCAGAATGCCCAGGCCAATCAAAGTTGCGGCTACGAACGCAAATAAGACGAACGAGAGCGGATGAAACCACAGCAGACTCACGATCTCGAGTAAAAGACCAGCGATCACCAAACTGCTGGAGACTTGTAGGAAACGCCGGATTCCGATTTCATTCAGTTTCATTGGGCAGGCTTCCAGAATTTATCGTGGGCCAGATTCGCCACATCGTGCGCGGTATCGTGACAGCCGCTGGTCAGGCAGGACATCTGATTCGACGTGAGCGAATCCATAATTGCGGCGTGGACTGGATTTTCTTCAAAACTGCGAGCGCCGAGATGGCAATGCAAACATTGAGCATTTTTGAATCCACCCTGTATGCGGATCGAGGCCGGATCAGGCGGCGTGCTCACATACTGCACATAAATTCGCTTCAAGCCCTGCATTTTATCTTTCAACGGGCCGTAGATGGTGTAGTCGGTGTGGCACGCGTAGCAGGCCATGTCCGGGGGTACTCTGTGGTTTTGAAAGTGTTGGGCGGGAATGTGCGCGGCGTCGTCAATGTATAGGCTCTGCCCATAGGGAGCCATGACATGGCAGGAAATGCAGAATTTTGTTTGTTCGGAGCGCTGCACGTGAGTGTTCATCCCTCCCACGATGCACAGAGCCGGGAGAACGCACAATCCTATAAACGCCAGGATCTTCCAGGCCGCACCTGTCGTCACCGAAGGGCGAATCAGAAAAATGGACGCCAGCACGATGCTGACGGCTATTTGACAGATAAGAATTCCAATCACGAGACCTCATGCTGCTTCCCCACGAATGGAAGCAGCGGTAGTTCCGCGCCGTGCGAGGCTCTAGCTACTTCTTCGCTAACTCGCGAATGTATCCCACCAGCCCCTTGATTTGATCGTCCGTCAGCTTGCCCTTATAGGCCGGCATTTTCTTGCCTTTTCCGTTGGTTATGCTGTCGTTCAATTGCGCGTCAGTTTGCTTCTGAACTGCGTCCGCGCGCAGATCGGTCACGCCCAATTGCTTCCCCATTGAGCCACTGCCGCTCCCGTCAGCCGAGTGGCAGGCGGCGCATTTGGCCTTGAAAAGAGTGGCCGCGTCCTGCCCGTGCGCAGGCGTGGTGACGGCCAAGACGAGCGCGCCCAACAGAAGAGCGGCAGACCCTGCTCGAACCATTTGATAATTCATTTCATCCCTCCCAGGAGAATCGCCGAGAAATAGCATAAGGCCGGCATTGCGTCCGATCTGTGCAGTTTAGAACGCATACCTGAACGAAAATGTCGCGTTGCTTCCGTTGAAATCCTGTAGCTGGATGGCCGCAAGTCCAAATGGGTTCGTNNCGTTGAACCCGAAGTAATTCCACGCCATCTTGTAGGTGAAGTTCTGATAAACGTCAATCGCGATCGACGCGTACGGTGTTTGGTAGTTGAAATCAAGCGTTCCGGAAGGTGTTAGTGGGTTCAGGAAAATCGTATTGCCGCGGACAAAACTGCCGCTGTAACCCACCATTGCTGTTACCCGCTTCACCGGCTTCCACATCACCGCAGCGTGGGCGAAATGATCCGTGCTGC
>PMAA01000266.1:0-183 GCA_003152355.1 Acidobacteriota bacterium
GTTCCCGGTCTTTCTCCAGCGCACGGTTGATGACATCTTCCAGCTTCGGCGGAATGTCCGGATTCAATCGCACCGCCGGTACCGGCGCGCGATTGAGAATTCCGTCGGTGATGACTCCCGAGCTTTCTCCGCGAAAGGGCAACGTGCCGGTGGTCATCTCGTACAGCACCGCTCCGAAGGAGA
>PMAA01000266.1:269-23843 GCA_003152355.1 Acidobacteriota bacterium
TTGATGTCGCGGTGGACGATGCCTTCGCCGTGGGCGGCATCGAGCGCGTCTGCAATTTCGATGGCCAGGTTGAGAAGTATCTCGGTTTCGATAGGGCGGCCGCCGATGAGGTGCTTCAGCGTCTGGCCGTCCAAGAATTCCATTACGATATAGGCGCGGCCGTTCTCTTCACCGATATCGTGAATGGTGCAAATGTTGGGATGATTCAGCGCGGAAGCTGCTTGAGCCTCTCTTTCAAAACGCGCGAGCGTCTCTGGAGATTTCGCTACATCATCGGGCAAGAATTTCAGCGCAACGAAACGATGCAGGCGGGTGTCTTCGGCCTTGTAAACAATGCCCATGCCTCCGACGCCGAGTTTTTCGAGGACGCGGTAGTGGGAGAACGTTTGGCCGATGTGCGAGTCCGTGGTTTGCATGTGGCGCACATGTTAGGGTTCGACGGCGGGCAAGTCAATCATGACGGATCTAGGCTGAGTTGAGCACTAATGAGCGTGCAACCCTCGGGAACAACTTCTTAGCGGAATTGGGGTAGGGGCAAAAAAAGAGGGCGGAGACTAGCTCCGCCCCTACAAACCGTGCAAAAGAGAACGCGGATTTATACGCTGAAGGAGCTGCCGCAGCCGCAGGTGCTCTTTACGTTCGGGTTGTTGAACTTAAAGCCCGAGCCGTCGATGGATTCGATGTAGTCGATCGAAATGCCATCGAGGTACATCTCGGACATCTGATCCACAAGGACCTTCAAGCCGTCGAATTCGTACACGTTATCGTTGTTCTCGTTGACCTGATTCTCGAAGGCCATGTGATAGCTGAAACCCGAACAGCCGCCGCCGACTACAGCCACGCGCAGACCCGTCGGAACGGGATTCTGCTGCACCAGGATTTGCTTCACTTTCTCGACTGCTACCGGCGTTAGTTGAACCATGCTTGGTATCCTCCAATGATCGGAGCCAGGTCACGAACCTGAACTCGTCAAACTCCATTATAGCAGATTGGCAAAATAGGGAAACCACCCGAAGTCGAGGGATGTTTTCAGACGAAAAGGGCACGTCTAGGCGGTTCCTGCGTCTTGCTGGCAATTCAGTCTCATGGCACCGGGCGGAAAACCGCCGGCAAGATGCCGGCGCTACGACTGAATGATTGCCATGGAGCTGCGCTGTGCTTTGACGCTACTTCGTGCGCTGGCCATTAGCGGGATCGAAGACGGCGTTGCGTAGGAATTGCTCGCTTGTCCACGGTGGGGGATCGCCGCCGAGATACTTGTGGAACCATTCGATGTGTGCGGTGTAGTAGAGCGCCATCTCATACCAACTTGGCCAGTGTCCAGCGTTTGAGTAGATAATTAGCCGCGAGGGCACGTTCATTTTCTGAAGCGAGGTGAACATCTGGAGCGACTGCGTATACGGAACGCGAAAGTCACGCTCGCCGGAAATCACCAGGCAAGGGGTCTTGAAATTCTGGACGTAGTAGGATGGCGAGAATTTCACGTACTGCTGCGAGTTCCACGGATCGCCTTTGAACTCCCACTCGGGAAACCATAGCTCCTCGGTTGCTCCCGCCATCGAGCGCAAATCGAATACGCCCATCATCGAGGCGATGGCCTTGAACCGATCGGTGTGGCCTTCGAACCAGTCCATCATATAGCCACCGTAGGACCAGCCCATCGCGCCCATGCGGTTCGCGTCCACGTAGGGAAGCTTGGCGAGTTCATCGGTGACCTTCATCAGGTCTTCGAACGGTTCCCCTCCCCAGTCGCCGGAGATTTCAGCCGTAAACTCCTGGCCGTACCCGGTGGAACCGTGAGGATTCGCAAACGCGACGACGTAGCCCGCTCCGGGATAAACCTGCCAATCGCCGCGAAAGGCATCCTGCCACTGCTGCTGCGGGCCGCCATGAACGTTTAGGATCAGCGGATATTTCTTTGTAGCGTCAAAGCCGTGCGGCTTAACGATGAAGACTTCGATCTTCGCCCCCGCAGCGCCGGTGACCCACATGCGCTCAGCAGGGCGAATGTCCACTTCGTCGGCAACCTTGTCGTTGAAGTGCGAAAGCCGCTTCGGCTGGGAGGTTTTTGCCCCAGAGAGTTCCGCCGAGAAAATCTCGGCAGGCTCGCCAGTTGAGCGATGGATGAAAATAATTTCGCGAGCATCGCGGTCGATGCCAAACCCGTCGATCGAATTGTCGGAGAGGACCTGGCGGATTCCGCCTGAATCCACCGACACCTGAAAAACGGGTTCGTCACCTTCAACCGGCGCTGAGAAAAAAAGCGACTTCGAGTCTGCGGCCCATTGGTAGTCGTCTACCCAATTGTGGAACGATTCCGTCAGGACGCGCGACGTCCCGGCCGCACGATCGTAGATGGCGAGACGAAAAAGATCCGATTCGTAGCCTGGCTGCTTCTGCGTGCGATAGGCGATGTATTTTCCGTCTGGCGAATAGCGCGGCGTGCCATCGAATGCGAGATTTGCAGCGGTGATATTTCGCGCTTGGCCCTCGCTTGCAATAGGCACTAGCCAAACGTCGCCATTCGTCGAAGAGGCGGGATCGGCATCGTGATCCGAGACAAACGCAAGCTCTGAGCTATCGGGAGAGAAATCGTATTGCAATGGCCCAGCGAGCTGGAACATGGGCGAATCGAAGTCGCCTGGGGTCAAATCACGCACCGCGCCATTGCTCACATCCGCGATCAGCACGTGCGTACGCGTGCCGTCTTTCCACGACGTCCAGTGCCGATAGAGCAGTCCATCGGCCATGTGCGCTTGAAGAGGGCCCTTGTTCCAGCGATCAGCGATCTTCTTGTTGCAGGCATCGTCTGCCCCGCATTCAGGGTAAACGTCACTCGAAAACACGATCCATTTGCCATCTGGCGACCAAAGCGGATCGGCAGCACCCGTGGAGACGTGCGTGAGTTGCGTGGCCTCGCCGCCGCTCGAAGAGATGATATAGATGTTACTCGAACCGTCGCGACCGCTGACGAAGGCGATTCGGCTGCCGTCGGGCGAAAAGACGGGAGAAGTCTCGCCAGCGTCGCCGCGCGTAAATTGCCGCGCATTTGTCCCATTGGCATTCATCAGCCAGATGTGCTCGACGTGCTTAGCCCGTGGAAGGTCGTTGGTCGCAACTGTGAAAACTACCGTCGAGCCATCCGGCGAAACATGGAGGTTGGCGAGCGCTCGAACGCGATATAAATCTTCAATCGTAAAGGCGCGCTTATCGGCGCGGCTCGGAATTGCGAAAAGAAGGCAGAACAAAATGAGAGTCAGCGCTCTTCGATACATGCTTACCTCACAGGGCGGATTGGAGTGCCTGAACAAACGCATGATTTAACCACGGTCGGGCGCTCGACCACAACCGAGCTTGTGTCGTTTGCAACAGGAAATCGGAGCCAGGCCGCCGCAAGAATTGCCGCGGGCGGGATGGTATGATTCGCGAACGATGATCGCGGACTCGGAAGATAAATCAGGCTCTCTCGAGGAGAGTGCCGCCGACAAACTGGTCGAAACCGCTCCCGTAAGTCCGGAGACCGCCGTTGCCGAAGGCGAATGCTTGCCCCAACAACGGCTTGCGCTCTCAATTGCCCTCCATTTGATTCCCGGCGCGGTAACAACGGCGATCTACATCGCGTGCGTGCCAGCCGTGACTCGTGCAGGATATCCCCCGCTCGCAGCGCTGCTGATCGGCACCGTCGCCGGGCTGATCCCAATCGAGCTTGGGGTATTGTTGTTCGAGGGCAAGCGGAAGAACGGGCGATGGTCGCTCGACGGTATCGTTCTATATCGCGAGGCGTGGCCGGCATCGCGATACCTCAAAGTGGTTCCCGTGCTCGTTCTGATCTGCTTCATTGCCATCGGAATTGCGCTGCCGATAGATCGAGTTTTCGGCAGTACAGCATTCGCGCGGCTGCCATCGTGGAGCGTGTTCACAGGCTTTAAGCAATATGCGGGATTCGACCGAACTGCACTGCTGATTACCGTACTCGGCTGGCTGGCCTTTTACGGCTTTCTGAGGCCGATTGTCGAAGAAATTTACTTTCGCGGGTATCTTTTGCCGCGGATATCACGATTCGGCGGGCGTGCGGTTTTTCTAAGTTGCGGGCTGTACGCAATATATCACTTCTGGCAACCATACGGCCTTCCGACTCTGTTTCTCACTTCCCTGCCGATCGTCACTGCGACATGGATGACGAAGAATTATCGGGTAGGAATGGCGGCAAGGGTCGTGCTCGGTCTGCTGGCTGGCCTGTTGGGGCTGATTGGAGTGACGCATCTTCCGCGATAACGCGGCGCGAGGACGCAAAGCAAGCGGCCTTGCCGCTTGAGATGGTTTTAGGATATACAATTTTCACTTAGAAAGACTTGCCGATGAAAAAGACAGTCACATTAATTCCCGGAGACGGCATCGGGCCCGAAGTGGCGTCTGCCGTGCGGGAAATTCTCGCGGCAACTGGCGTGCAGATCGACTGGGAAGAAATCCCAGCGCGCGCGGACTTTGAGCGGCGCGGCCTAGATTTTATTCAGGCGGGCGTACTCGATTCGGTGCGGCGGAATCGCGTTGCGCTGAAAGGGCCGATGGCCACCGCCATTGCCGGCGGACCGCCGAGCATCAACGTCGCGCTCCGAAAAAACCTCGAGCTCTTCGCCAATGTCCGGCCGGTCAAAAATCTCGAAGGCGTGCGGTCGGTGTTCAAAGACGTGGACATCGTGCTTATTCGCGAGAACACCGAAGACCTCTACGCCGGCCTCGAACACACGGTGGTGCCTGGAGTTGTCGAGAGCCTGAAGATAATTACCGAGAAGGCCTCGAACCGCATCGCGCGCTTTGCGTTCGAATACGCACGGAAATACAGCCGCAAAAAGATACATGCCATCCACAAAGCGAACATCATGAAACTCTCGGATGGGCTTTTCCTCACGACTGTGCGCAAAGTAGCGCCCGAATATAAAGAAATCGAATACCGCGAGCTGATCATCGACAATGCGTGCATGCAAATGGTGATGAACCCTCACCAATTCGACATGCTGCTGCTCACCAATCTTTACGGCGACATCATGAGCGATCTTGCGGCGGGGCTTGTGGGTGGCCTGGGCGTGGTGCCGAGCGCGAATGTGGGCGAGGGCATGGCGCTCTTCGAGGCTGTTCACGGCACGGCGCCGGACATCGCGGGCAAAGGAATCGCGAATCCGACGGCGCTGCTGATGAGCGCGATTATGATGCTGCGCTACATGGACGAAGAGGAAGCTGTGAAGCGCGCCGAGGCTGCTCTGGTGAGCGTGTATCGCGAAGGGCGCACGCTAACGCCGGACGTGGGCGGCAAGGCGACCACGGCGGAATTCACACAGGCCATAATTCGCACGATGGAGAAACCAGCGCAGGCGGGGGCGTGAACTCAGTTCCCTTTCGCTTTGAACATAGCCCGTTGACATCATGGATGCGGCATTCCAAAATGAGAGAAGAAGGACAAGAATAAAGCCGGTAGGCACGGATTCTCGGAGGTCCAATCGTGGCAGTGATGGACATTGACGTCGCGGCGCACGCGAACGGCGAAGCTGTAAAGCTGGAGCCGATATCGACCGGCACGACGACCAAGCGCAAGCGCAAGCCGCACATCGTCGCCGTGATCAACGATATGTGCACGGGCTGCTCGGGTTCGCCTGCCTGCGTGGATTATTGCCCGGTGGCCGAGTGCATGTATTGGGTGGAGGACGAAGATCATCCGCCTTTCGGACACATCCGCGTCGATCCCGTGCTGTGTATCGGATGCAAACTTTGCACCAGCAAAGGCCCCGATGGCGCATTTCTCGAAGGCTGCCCCTGGGATGCCATCGACATGGTCCCCCTAGCGGAATTCGAAGCGACTTACGGGCAAATGCCGTACTGACGACACACTCTACCGCTCTTTCGGATGAAGAAAATAGCGGATGAGCGAAATCCCGCCGGTTATCGGAATCCAAATCAGATTTTTGAGAAGGCTGCTGCGGCGGTCGAGGCGGTCACGCTCCTCGTCCACCTCAGCTCGGCTCTTTGTAATCAAGACCGTCGCATACTTCAGAAAATCCACGCCGCATTTGTCGCACTTGCCGCCATGCGTCTGCTCGTTCGAGCACGCCGGGCATTTGAAGCGCAGTGTGTTGTGGCAGCGAGTGCAGAACGTCGCCACATCGCGCACCGTCTGGCCACACTTCGGGCATTCCATCCTCACATTCTAATCTGCGAAGGCGCGCGAAACCCCCTGTCCGGAAGGACAGGACACGCGAGAGGATAACGAGCGACAGTCAGGACGAACTGCGGCTGCGAACGCGCTCAAGTGTGAGGCGGGCTTGTTCGCGGACTTGCGATGGTACATCCTCTCCGCCGCGAAGGTAGGGCTCAATGGCCGTAGCGTCTTCCGGTTTGCCAATGAGATAGAGCGCGCGGAGGGCTTCCCAAACAATCTCGTTGCTCGGCGCAATGAAAAGAAGACTTCGCCCCGCGGCGATCGCGGATTTGTCGGCCACGGCCCACGCCGTGAGTGTGCCCGGAACCGCGACCCTGATTTCGCTCGACGAACGATCACCTGAATCAATGTGGCCAACGAGCGTACCCGGATTCAACGCATCGCCGGGCTTGAGCCGTTCGCGGACGGTTCCTGAAGTAGGCGCCGGCATGGCGAATGGCTGGAGCATTCCAACAATTACCCCGTGACCCGAATCGTCGCCAAACCGCACGAGCGACAGCGCGGCATTCCGCTGAACCATCGGCTGCGGATCCGAAAGCATTTTGCGCAGGACCTCGTGGAAATCCTCTGAAGTGGTGTCCTGCCCCATCACCCAGGCGTCCGTCACGCGAATTTCCGTGAGCGGATCGCTCGCGAGTGAGACGAGCTGCGGATACCAGCGGCGAACGGATGTGTCGTTTCGCTCCATCCGGATTTCGAGCTGCGTCAGCGCATGCTGAATTTCCCGAGCGTGTTTGTGGTCGGAAAGAGATTTGGAGATTTGGTCGTCGGTGAGCGGACGGCCGAACCACGTGGCATTCCAGAAGAGGAAAGGCATCAGCACGAACAGAAGCGCGACAGCGAGGACTGCGTAGGTCCACTTGCCGCCGAACGACGGGCCCGCCGCGCGAGCAGGAGCAGGAGCGCTGGCGTCGCTCACGCCAGACCAACCGCGCGAACAAAATGCGTCAGGCCGCGCATAATCGTCGTGGTCGTCCCCGGAATAAGTGGCGGATAGGCCACGTAAAGCAGCCAGTAAACGATCACGCCGGTCACCGACACGTAAAGCCAAAGCGGAAACGTCCAGCGCGCGATCGCGCGATGCCGCACAAACTGATTCGTCAGCGCGCGATAGAGCGCGATGATCACCAGCGGAACAATGACCACGGCAAGAATTGTGTGCGTCGTGAGAATCGTGAAATATACCGGACGGATCCAGCCGTCACCGCCGAACCTCACAAGACCGATGGTAAAATGGTAGTAGAGATAACCGCACAGGAAAACGGACGAGCACACGAACGCGATCAACATGCAGGTCTTGTGCGCGAGGACTTTTCCGTTCCGGATCATGAAATAGCCGGTTAGAAGAAATACGGCGCTGGTTCCGTTGAGCGTGGCGTTGATGGCCGGCAGGTGGTAGACCCATGGAGCTGGAGCGAGCAAGGCGTCTACTTGGCCTGTGAGCCTGGAGTTGGAGTGGCTGGAGGCGGAGCGACGGGCGGTTTGACCGCCGGAGCAACGGCCGCAGGCGGCTTGGCAGGTGCCGCAGCGACGGGTTTCTTAGCTGAATTTATCTGTGGAAACTTCACCAGCCCGGCGTCGCGTGCGATGAAGAGAAGCTGTAACGCAAATACGCCGGCCATCAACAGGCCAACTCCCAGCAAGAGAATGCCGTCAATGCCGCTGCCAATCAGCCCGCTCGTGAATGTCCACACGACGCCGGCGAGAGAAAGAACGAGAAAGAAAACCGAAACAATAGTGAGCTCGATTTCATTCGTTTTGAAAGTCATCGCTTCGTTGCGCGCCTCAATTGTAGGTGACATAAGTCCGTCTGCTCAGCGAGGAATTCGATCCACGATCATGAACCCCAGCAAAAGCGGAATATAGATAACTGTCGCATGCATGAGCCACTTCGCGCGAGCGTTGGTGCGCGTGCGATCGGCCCACAAGCACATCTGAAACAATCCCAAGCCAAGAATCAACGCGCCGAAGAAATACCCGACCCCGGTGATGCCGACCACCGACGGCAGCAGGCTCACCGGCACAAGCACAGCCGCCGTACCGATGATCTGGCGGTATGTGCGATCGCCGCTAGGCTCGACGACCGGAAGCATTTGAATTCCCGCGCGGGCGTAATCCTCGCGGTACATCCATGCGATCGCGAGAAAATGCGGGAACTGCCAGAAGAACAAAATCGCAAATAGAATCCAACCACCGAGCGAAAGCGAACCATGTGCGGCAGCCCATCCGATAAGCGGAGGCAGCGCACCCGGAATCGCGCCGATCAGTGTCGCGAACGACGTCTTCGTTTTCAGAGGCGTGTAAACGCCCAAATAGAGCGCTGAGGTCAGCAGCGCGAGCAGCCCGGCCAGAAACGTCGAGAACAGCCCCAGATACACCGTTCCCGCCATGATCAACGCGGCGCCAAACCAAAATGCTTGCGCGGGCTCGATCACGCCCGAAGGCAGCGGACGCGAAGCCGTCCGCCGCATGTGCTTATCCGATTCCCTCTCCGCAAAATGATTGAGCGCGGCTGTGCCAACTGCAACCATCGTCGTGCCGAGAACGGTGTGAGCGAGGAGCGCCCAATCGAGCGGTCCGCGAGAGCCGGCATAGAATCCAGCCACGGTTGTCATGATGACGAGAAAGGTCACATCCGGCTTCGCCAGATTCACGTAAGCCGACAGCCGCTCGCCCGCGGGAATTATTCCTTCGCGCGCGTGGGTCATCTTCTCCTCATTTGGGGGGCCTCATATCGCCGCACGTTCGGGCGACCGGCTGACTTCCATTGCGCGAGACGGGCGCAGGATGCGATAGCAGGTGAGAGTGACGAGCATGCTCGCTGCCAGCGTTAGCGCGCCAACAACGACGTGCGCCACAGTGACCGAGATGAATAGCGGAAGCGGCTGAGGATCATTCCGCGAAGCGTAGAAAACCACCCAGTAGGTCACGCCGCCAAGCAGAATCTGGGTTCCAAATGTGGCGTGGAGAAGGACCATCGCTCGACGCAACGGCCGAAAATCACGGAAACGCTTCTTAATAGCCACGCCGGTTAAAATCACCATAACCGCTGCCACGCCCGCGCCGACGAGATGCGGAACGATTCCGAACAAGTTATGACGAAAAGCCGCGCCCAAAATTAATTGAACGACGATGGAAACGGTCGTCGCGACAGCAAGCGTTCGGAGCGCCGGTGAGCCCGCATCCTCGCGAACTTCCAGATCGCTTTGCCACCATGGGCTCGTAAACACCGCGAGGCTTAAAACGGTGATGAAGTAGAGTTGCGCCAGAGTCGCGTGAGCCGATGAAACAGCCGGCGGCAGATAGAGAAGCACCGTTAAGCCACCTAGAAGCCCCTGCGCGATCACAAGGCCCAGGGCGGCCCACCCCAGGCGCCGGACCCAGCGACGCGGCTCAACGAGAGACAGCCACACTGCGAGGACGATGGTGAGGGTCCCTACGAGCGTCGCGATCATTCGGTGGCCGTGCTCGTAGAAAATGCCGCCAATCATCGGAGGCATGAGCGACCCGTAAGACAGTGGCCAATCAGGGACGGCAAGGCCTGCGTCATTGCTGGTAACCAGGGCACCCGCAGTAAGCAAGAGAACGGTGCAGCAGGCAGTGAAGATGGCGAAGCGGTGTACGCCCTGATTCGGTGCGGCTGGCATTCGACGCTGGTTCCTTCCCAACTTTGCCCAGAACCCCAACTTCGGCCCAGAACGCGATAGTCTGCTATGAATTACGGGAAGACGCAACAACTGAGTCATCGCGGCAGGGCGGCGGATCCGCGTACCGTCGCATTCCGCGCACAACGAACAGAAACTGCCCGTCTTCCCGGNNCGAGCCATCAAACATCCTGTGATCGCGAGTTAATCGCCTGCCGGAGGCGCCGAAGCGTTGAAGCTTAGGTGAACGGACTTCGATTCCTTCGGGCCGATCGTCACCTGCTGGTCCACTACGCCGTAGTGCTCCTGCCAAGCCTCGATGGTGTAGGTTCCCGGCGGCAGGCCCTTCAGGTCGAACTTGCCATCCTTGGTCGTGACGGCGAAGAACGGATTCTTGAGTACAGCGATGTAGCCCTTCATCCAGGGATGCACGTTGCACTTCACTGGGATCGCGACCTCTTGCCGGGCGAAAGAATTGTCAATCGGCGAGGCGCCGGGCGGCTGCGAGGTGTTCCATTCGCGATTGTCTTTCGGCATCGGATGGATGTTGTGCGTCGTCTGATCGTCGTTCTTGACCTCAAGCGTCTGTCCGGCCATTAGCGCGACGACATGGGGTTCGTACATGCAGCCCTGTTGATTCAAAGCGACCGAGTCTTTGGGCGTGTCGAACGAATACTTGCTGAGATCATCCTTGACGTAAACGACGACGTTATCGAGCGCGCCCTTGTCCCCAACGACGACGTCCTGCGGCATCACCGTCTTCGTATTCGCCTTCGAACAATATGGTTCGGCGCTCATATTAATCGCCTTGAACGTGGGAGCCGAACCAACGAGCGCTACCGTGCCGGTGACTTCACCGACCGTGGACGGATCAATCGTCGCCGATCCGCCTGCCGGAGCGGGCACGGATTCGGTGGATTCCGGAGTTTCTTTTTTGCCGCAGCCGGCGATCGTTATCACCAGCGCGGAACCTATTGCCAAACTACTTACCAGAGTACGACTACGCCAGATTTTCATTGTGAAATTAATCCTCCTCGTGAACTCAAAATCTATCCTATGACATTAGGCTGCTAATAGGAACCCTTCGGCTCGCGTGGAACAGCGGAGACGAACCGTTCGCAATCGAATTCTATTTCCCGCCGCCCGATCCGTTTGCGGCGGCGGGCGTGTGGCCTACGAGCGCCGCCTGCTCCTGCGGCGTCAGCGTAAACATATAGCGGACCAGCAATTCGGCCTGATCGCCCGTGTAGTGCTGTAGCTCGGGCGACTGTGGCCCGTTGAAAACCCAGCGATCGCCGGAACGCTTGAAAAGGCCTGAAGGCATCGCCGTGCCAGGAATAATTTTCGCCGGATCGGTGATCCAACGTTCCGTCCACGGTGTCTGCAGCCGGTCCTTTGCGAGCAGGAAATTCGGAGCGATCGCGGTCTTGTCGTGCGCCTCATTGCCCGTGGCATGGCACTTCAGGCACGGCGCGGCCGGATTCGTGAACAAGTTGCGAGCGAGAGTGCGCTCCTCTGCCGTCATTTCCGGCGCTTTCGGCGGAATGTACGGGTCGGGCTGCGATGAAAGCGCCTCGAAAAATAAAACGAGCTTGCGAATTTCGTCATCGGATAGCGTGAACGTCGGCATCCTCACCTGGAGATAGGAACGGACGCCGTTTCGGTTCGTGTCCGTCGTGCTCAACGCCGGATTTGCAAGGAAAGCCTTTAGCCATTCCGGATTTACGCGCGCGCCTTCAGTGGTCAACACCGGCGGCAGATTGGCGTGATTCTCGCCCTGATACATCGGCAAATCCATCAGGATCGAACGCTGTCCAATTCCGATCTGATGGCAGCCGATGCAGTTATATTTCGTGACGATCCACCAGCCGTCCTGGATGTAACGTCGCCGGTCCATCGGCCTATACATGTATTCCGGCGGAAGCGTGGGATCGGTGCTGCCCAGAAGGAACGTGACGAGCGATTCGAGCTCTTCGTTCGAGCGCAAATTCGGCTTGGGCATGCGCAACGCGTCCATCGGATTCGTGTGGTACTTGCCGACGTCGTACACGCCGGGATTCATCAGCTTCTGCTCGAAGAATCCCTTCGAATCGAACCAGGCCGTTTGCTTGCCGTCGCGCATCGAAGGCTTGCCGTCGGGCAAAACGCCACGCTTGGCATCCTCCGTGAACAAAGCGAAATCAAGACGCTCGATGGGCTTGCTACCTTCGTTGGTGAGCTCCGTGCCAATGCGGCCTTCGTCTTCGAGGCCACCGATTTCGTGGCATCCGGCGCAACCGTAATGCCTCACCAGATCCTGGCCCTTGGTCCTGAGCGCCGGATCGTCCATATAATTCGCATCCGCGTAGGTAGCATCGACATGCTTCTGCGTCATGAGGTACGTTGCGATGTCGCGCGCGTCCTCAATCGGAAGCCGAAGGCTCGGCATCACGGTCGGCTGTTGAACTACCAGCTCGTGCCCGTCATTCGGGCAGCGAGAGTGATCGAGATCAAAAACGTACGGCAAATTGTGCTTCGCGTAATCTTCGGGGCCGAGATCCCGCTTCTCGTAAGGGCAGTATGGGCGCGTGCGCTGTCGCGGGTTGTGCACCCAGCGGACAATGTAATCGTAATTATCCTTTTCGCCCACTCGGCTCAGATTCGCGGCGAATGTGCCGCCGACCAGGTTCGAACCTTCGCCGATTGAATGGCATGCTAGGCAGCCGCGCGATTCGAAAAGTTCCTTACCATGCGCGGCGTTGCCCATCGGCTGGTGCTCGAGCGCCGGACTCGTCAGACCTTGTTGCCAGATAAACGCAGCGATTGCCGGGATCTCATCATCCGACGGGAATCGGAATTGTGGCATTTTCGTTGTCGGCCGAAATTCGTGCGTGTGGCCAAGCCAGTACGGAATCCACTCTTTTCGGAGCTTCATCCGCGCTTCCTTCAAATCCGGGCCGACCTTCTTCACTTCTTGCAAAAGAGTGTGGCTACGGCGTTCGAACTCGACAACTTGCGTATCAATTCGGCTGACGGTTACCGTCAGATTCGTGGCCTTGGTATAGAACGCGTTCGCGGTGGCGTTATCCGGCGCGTTATCCCCCAGTTTTTGCAGTCGCGGGATCTCGAGTTCGTCCTGAGTTTTGTCGCTCGTAAGCTGCGCGATCTGTTGGCGCGCGGAGACAAGCTGCTCGTCTTGGTTATCAAAGCCCTGGAAGCGATGGCATCCGATGCAGCCGCGCTGGCGGTAAAGCTGCTTGCCGTTATTTAGCACCGTAGCGTGATCGGTAACCATATCCGCCGAGTGGCACTGCTGGCAGCCCGCATCGTAATTTTCAGAATAATAGAGCGGCCACAGCCAATGTTCGTAGCGCCCGTGTCCGCGGCGAACCGAATCAATAGCGCGGCCATTGCCCCCGTGGCACGGCGAGCATCCAAATTTCTCGAGAGTATGAATCTTCAGCAGTTCAGGATCGGGGTGGCTGGTGAACGGCGCATCGTTACTCTTCGCCATTCCAAGATCGGCCTTCGTCAAAACAAGTAGCGAAGGCACGAGTTTCTGATCGGTGCCAACGTGACATGACTGGCATCGATCCACGAGTCCCGCGCCGCCAAGATTGTTAATTGAGGCGCCTGAGGGATTCACATTGATTTGAATCAGTGTTTCATCCCAATCGCGGGCGCTGTTCAGCAGTCCTTCGAGAGCGGTGGAATTCAATCCAGGCAAATGGTCGGAGAGATACTGATTCGCCAGAATGCGCGCCGCCTTGGCTGGGCCGTCATTTTCGCCGCGCTCAGCGACCAGCGCCGCCCGCTGGGCCATCAGGTCTGTGAACGTGTCATTCAGCTCATCGGCGGTGAACTTTTTGTCTTTCTCGATCTGCCCATTGGGAAGCGGCCAATCCACCTTCCAGGGACCCTGCTTCGCCTCATTCAATTCCTTTAGGCGCGATGCCTTACCGCTCTTATCGCTCGCGGGAGTGATTTCATATTCGTAAACGAGGTGCCCGATTTTTCCGCGAGCGTCTTTGAAAGCGTCGCCGATGGCCGCGCGCTGCGTATCGAGGATCCCGATTTGCTGCGCGATCTCATCGTCCTTGGGTTTGGCGGTCTTTTCGAGAGAGTCAGCCTGTTCCGATAGCTTCTTGTAATCCGGCGAAGAATAAACATCGGCCTCGAGCTTTTTTTGCTGGGAAACATCCTTCTGCAGGTACGAAGAGTAGGCGCTCGCGAAACGCCGCTGGTAGAGGCGCCACGGCCGGAGGCCGTACATTTCGTCCCACATGGACCACGCCACCGTCACAATCAGCAATACCGCCGCGATCATCAATGGAAAGCTGAAAGAACTGCTGGTGATCGGATCGTCCTGCTGCGGGCCTTTGGGCGGAACGTCAGGCAAGCCGTGCCTCCTCAGAAGCGCTACGGATGATTTTCACTTCGGCCAGATCGCGGGTAACTCTCAGATACTGAACCATGGAGTCACCCAGATATATTTGATCGTGAAGACGAGCCGCAAAAGGATCTTCACAGGAAGCGAGATCATCAAAATCAAAAACGTGTACATCGTCACGAGCTGAACCAGGCTCATCCGCCGGTACATCTTGCGGCTGAAGTCCGTCATCATGCAAATCTTGTGTACGGCAAGGCCCGCGACGACAAAAAATAGCGCGAGTGGGAATATTCCGAAAATGACACGCGCCCATATCGCCGCATTCGGCTTCGCCGATGCTGGAAGCATAACCGCGAGCCATGAACCGTTAATCCTGAATACTTCGTCGAGATTCCTGTTAACTGCGTAATCCACGCGTTCCGCGTCCCAGGTTTGACCCGGCCAGAACCACATCCATCCCGGACCGCGGATGAATGTCCCGATGACAATCATCACGACCCAGAGACCGATAAATCCAACGAGAAATGTCCAAATCGCAAAGCGCCGCTGGTGATACGTGTAATAGCCATTGCCGAGTGGATTCGTATCAATATATGGAACCGCCATCAATCCAACGATGATCAGCGTCGGCATTACCACGCCGGCGATCCACGGATCGAAATAGACGAGCATTTCTTGCAGACCGAGGAAATACCACGGCGCCTTCGCGGGGTTCATCGTGACGTTGGGATTCGACGGTTCCTCGAGCGGAGCATTCAGCGTCAGCGACCACGCCATCAGAATCACGGTCACGATGATCGCGACCAGAAATTCCATCCGCATCAGGTAGGGCCACGTATGGACTTCGCGCTCCCACTTGGGATCCCAGGGCTGTGTCTTGCGATATTGACTTTTAGCGGCGGCGGGGTCGGAGCCGAGCACAGCAATCAGTCGATCGTTGGCGATCGCTTGGCGAAACGCGTACCAAGTATAAAACGGCACGAGAAACAGAAGCGCCACAATCGGGACGTTGTCCGGCGTTGAGACGACTTCCCAAATTTGATGCCAATCCATCAGTCAACCTCTCGCGTCATTTACTGAAGTCCGCTCGGCCTCAAAATCACCGGACGATGCCCCTTCTCTTCCTTGATCTCAGATTCCAGCATCATCGGCGCTGGGCCGGAAATTCCGCCATCTTTGCGAACCCGCCAAAAGTGAAGCGCCATGAAAATCGCTGCGATCAATGGAATTGCGATGCAATGCCAAATGTAGGCGCGCAAGAGTGCGTTCGCGTCGACGATGGAGCCGCCAAGCAAAGCGAAACGGACGTCGTTGTAGGGCGTCATCCCCAATAAAGATCCGAAAGGTCCTTCATTACCTAAGAGAGGCGTGGCGCGCGCCATGTTCGTTCCCACGGTGACGGCCCAGAATCCGAGTTGGTCGTCCGGCAGCAAGTATCCGGTAAACGACAACAGAAGCGTCAGAACCATCAGCAGAACGCCGATGCACCAATTGAACTCACGCGGGCGCTTGTACGAGCCGGTCATGAACACCCGGAACATGTGCAGCCAGACGGCAATAATCATCAAGTGCGCGGCCCAGCGGTGCATGTTGCGGAGGAGCTTGCCGAATGGAACGTCGTTTTCGAGATACAGAATGTCGCGGAAGGCCTGCACCTTCGACGGGTGGTAATAAAACATCAGCAGAACGCCGGTGAACGTCAGCACGACGAACAAATAGAACGTTATCCCGCCCATTCCCCACGTGAAATTGTAGCGGACGGCGTCGCGATTGACCTTGGCCGGATGGAGGTGAAAGAAAACGTTGCTAAGTACGCTGAGGGCCCGATTGCGCGGCTCTTCGTCGTGCTTAACGCGGAATATAGAGCGGTAGAGCTGAGTTTTTTCGGGCTGCTTCAGCTCTTCGAGCTGATCTTTGGCCTTGGTCTGAACCGTTTCCTTCAGCGCCTTCGCCGAGTCCTGAACCTGATCGAGGACACCGGTCTTGCGGCCATTCCCGCCGTTGCCGCCATTCCCGCTCGTCGGGTCCTTTTCGTCCGGCATTAGAACCAACCCCCTGTACCGCTTTCTGCGCAATCTAACTGAGTAGGACTAGACGTTCAAAAAAGCTCCCGGATCATTGAAATGGTTCACACCAGCGCGGGGATCGTCCACGTAAAGACGGCTCGAATCCACGACAACTTTACCCGTAGGGTCGAGTTGAACGAACGCGCGGTCCATCGGACGCGGCGCTGGCCCTTCGAAATTGACGCCTTCGCTGTCGTAGCCGCTGCCGTGGCACGGGCACTTGAATTTATTTTCCGACGGCTTCCACTCCGGCGTGCACCCCAGATGCGTGCACCGCGCAAAGATCACGAAGAGGCGATCTGGCTCCTTCACCACCCACACGCGGTTGGTCATCAGGAAGCGCTGATCAATTCCCAGGCTGAAGTCTGATGGGAAGCCGATGGTAAAAATTGTATTGGGTTCGTAAAGCGCGCGGGGAAAGAAAAACCTGAGGAACATCAGGAAATTGACGCCGAGATAGCCCCAAATACACGCCCATACAATACGGCGGCGGCTCTTATTGATTTTCCCGGCCGCTTCCTTGCTTTCCGCAGCAGCTTTTGCGCCGCCAGCGGAGGGTGGAACAGGCGCGGTCTCAGCCTGCGTCACCTTTCCGTCCGTTTGATCTGCCATAGCCCCGTTAGAGTGCGGTCAAACTCCGACGCCTAAAAACCTTCTAATAAGTGCATATCTGCTTGCACTGAATTTATATTCCGGCGTTGTAAAAGTGTCAAGCGGATAACGGAAATCGTCTAATAAGGCAACGAAAAAGGAACGCGGATCATCTACCAAAAACACCTACTTATCACGCGGCGTATCAATTCCCTGCTCGAATCCAGCAGCCTTTAAAACAAGATCCGCCAGCGCGCGAATGAAAATCGGCGAGTCATTGAGCGCGCCCATCATGCTGAATTCTTCCACGCCAAGCTTCTCGGCTTCTTCGCGAGCTTCTATGTTGATTTCGTGAAGCGTTTCGATGTGATCCGTCACAAAGGAAATCGGGATGACGAGCATCCGCTTGACGCCCTCATGCGCCAGCCGCTCGATCGTTTGAGTGAGCGAAGGCTCCAGCCATTTCTGCGGGCCGACGCGGCTCTGGTAGCAAAGCACGCGCGGGTTGGCCCAGGCGCCACGCGCGAGGACGAGGCGCATCGTTTCCTCGATCTGTTGCGGATAGGGATCGCCGGCCTTCACCAGCTTCAACGGCAGCCCGTGCGCGCTGAACAGCAGAAATACATCCTCCGGCTTCCGCAACTCGGACAGCTTCTCGTCAATGCGCGAGCGCAATGACTCCACGTACAGCGTATGATTGTAAAAATTCTCGACGAGCCGCCCTTTGCCTGCGAGGCCGTCGCGAGCCTGCCGGTTCCACTCCTTCAGACTGCTCCTGGTGGTCGCGAAGGAATAATGCGGATATAAAGGCAGAAACACGAGATCGTCGTAGATCTCGTGATTGAGCGCCGCGATTGCTTCGTTCGTAAGCGGATGCCAATAACGCATCGCCACAATCGTCTTCGCATGAATCCACGGGCTTAGCGCTTTCTCGAGTGCCGCGCCCTGTTGCTCCGTGAGGCGGCGAATCGGCGACCCGCCGCCAATCTCTTGATAGTGCTCCGCGACGACTTTCGAGCGCCGCGTAGAAATAAATTTTGCCAGTGCCCGGCGCGCGATCCACGCCATGGGAAAGTCAATGATGTCGGGATCGCAGAAGAGATTGTAAAGAAAAGGCTCGACCGCCGCGGTGGTGTCGGGGCCGCCTAACTGAAAGAGGACGATTGCGATGTTCTTCACGTTGACCTCAGATTATTAGGGATCGGTCAGACCGCGACGAATGGACAAAAGAGCGGCACACAGAAACAATCGCTTCGGCGTTATTTGCGGCCGAGCTGGGACTTCAGGCGCTCAATCTCACCCTGAAGCTGCGACAGCCGCCGCGCGATAGTGACTTGGTAGCCAAAAAATACTGCCCAGACAATCATCCAGGCGACGAATAAGCTCTCAAAATTCTTCATCGAATGAACTCCTGCATCGCCAAATTCTGAAAATTCATGCCTGACCCGCCGCCGAAATATGGCGTTCCGTTTCGATCCGCAGCTCTTCCACATCGTATCGCGCGCGCTCGAGCTGATACCGCTGCCGAATGAGAATCACCATGACGGCAGTGAGCGCGAACCAACACAGGTAAAACACTTTTCGCATCGTAGGATCGAGGCCCGATCCCTGGCCGCCGAGAATTACTGGCTGCGGGTGTTGCGTTCGCCAGATGCGAATCGAAAAATAAACCAGCGGCACGTCGAGAAAAAGAAAGATGCCATAAATCGCCGAGAACACAGAACGCCGGTCTGGATCGGCAATGAGATCGCGCAGTAGCAAAAAAGAAATGTAGAGCAGCCACAGAACGAGGGTTGACGTCAGCCGTGCGTCCCACGCCCACCAGATTCCCCAGGCCGGTTTCGCCCAGATCGGGCCCGTGATGAGAACCACCGTATTGAAGGCGACGCCGACCTCGGCCGCTGCGACGGCGAGCCAATCCCAGTATGGCTTCCGGCCAACGAGGTAACCGATATTGGCGATGAAACAAATCGTGAAGGCAATCAGCGCCACCATGCCGCTCGGCGCATGGAAATAGAAAATCCGCTGAATCGCGTGCATCGTCGATTCATCAGGTGCGATGAACAGCGCCGCGTAGCCTCCGAACACCATCAGCGCGCCAACCGCTCCCGCCGCGTACACATGTTTTATCAAAAAGTCCGCCCTACTCCTGGAGCAAGAAATCCGAAAGCAGCCACGACACCGTAAAAAACATCACGTCAAATCCTACCAGCAGCTCGATCCACGTCGTTTGCAGCTCCGGCGTGTCCGAGAGCAAACCCGCCGTCGCTTCCACCGCCGCGAGCAAGAGCGGCACCAGTACCGGAAGCAAAAGTAAAGGCAACAAGAGCTCGCGCATTCGCGCCTGGGCCGCGACCGCAGAAAACACCGTCCCCGTAACGGCCAGCCCAAACGTGCCGAGGCCGAGTACAAACACCAGCCGGCCGAGCACCGGAACTAACGCTACATTGTAAAACACCGCGAAAATCGGGAGCAAAAGAACTTCACACGCACCGAGGAAGATGACATTTGCCAAAATCTTGCCAAGAAGTATTGCAAACGGACTCACTGGCGCAAGACACAGCGCGTCCAACGTGTCGTTTGCGTGCTCCCGCGCGAAAGACGGCTGAAGCATCAGAGAGCCCGCGAATAGCAGTGCGATCCAAAGCAAGCCTGGACCAAAGCGGCGCGATTCAGCGGCCGTAGGATCGAACGCAAAACTGAACATGACGACCACGACCAGCGCGAAAACGAAAGTTGTGTTGAGGAGTTCGCGGGCGCGGAATTCTGCGCGCACTTCCTTGAGGAGAATTGTCGTGGCGGCGCGCGCGGTACCCATTCAGTTCTCCGCCTGAAGCCGCGCGAGAATGGGGCCTGGATCGCCATCGTGCCCCGAATCCGCATCAATCTGGCCTGCCGCAATGCGAACCGCTCGGGTGGCCATGCGCAGCACTTCATTGCGCGCGTGAGTGCTGACGAGAATCGTGCAGCCATCAATCTGTAAAGCCGCGAGAGCTTCCGCGAACCATTCGCGGCCGCCGACATCGAGTCCTGATGAAGGTTCATCAAGAAGCAGGATGCGTGGCGAATGAACCAATGCGCGCGCAATCGCAAGCCGCTGACGCATACCGCGAGAAAACGTTCGTACCAGACTCGTCGCGCGCGCGCTGAGTCCGCACGCGGCAAGAAGTTCCGCCGATCGAGCGGCCGGCTGGGCCACGCCATAAAGCCTCGAAAAGAAAATCAAATTCTCCTCGGCGCTCAACTCATCGTAGAGAAGTGTGCTGTGTGCGACCATGCCGATCCTGCGCTTTATTTCCGTTGGGGAATCATCGGCGAAGCCGGAAAATCGCACGCGCCCCGAACTCGGCCGAGCGAGAAGCGCGGCAGTTCGCAAGAGCGTGGTCTTCCCCGCCCCATTGGGACCAAGGAGCGCAACAAATTCGCCAGGAAAAATTTCTAGAGAGATGCCGCGCAGAGCGATCAGCGAGCCGTAACGCTTTTCCACTCGATCGAAGTTCAAACCCAGGCGCTCGGCACCGTTTGTTGGATCCAAGAGGCCGGCTCAGCCCCGCACGAGATCGCGAAGGGTTTGCTCGAATTGCGTGCGCTGGCTGCTGTAATCCTGTTCTGAAATCGTGCCGGCCTGGTGCCGCAATTCGAGACGAAACAATTTTTCCTTCAACTCGTCCAAACTTCCGCGCACGAGGCTATCCACCGGCGAACCTTGCGGCGTCGCTTTCAGTGGCGCCCCCTCCCGAGAACTACGAGATGGTATGGCGGGCGCGGCGGGCGCGGCCAGCTCTCCGCCCGCGGTTGCGACTTGAGGACGTTTCCATAAGAAGACGATCCCCAGCGCAAACAGAGCAGCAAAGCCGCCGACGAGAATCCATTTCAAGCTATCGAGCCTTCCGGGAAGCGTAGTGACCGTCGTGGTTGTATCGCTCGCCCGGGAATTCACGGACGGATTGTCGTTGCCACTGCCTCCACCGCCGTTTCCGTTCGCGTCCGTCGGAGGAGGCGCTGTCCCCGTGATCGTAATCTGAAGAGGCGTATTAGGCGGAACCGCTTCACGTCCGTAAATCGCCCAGCCATCCTGTTGCCCACCCGCCGCGAATCCCGCGGCATTGACTTGCACCGATGGCGGCGCGACAAGCAGAACCTGCTTTGCGGCATAGGGAGAGACCATTTCGATATTCGCTTGGTTCGACGCGTAAGGAAGCTGGTACGCGATACGCACTCCGTTCTTTCCGGGGCGAAACGCAAATGCAATCGCCGACTGACCGTTGCCTTTGTCAATCGTGCCTTGGACCACCGGCATCCCAGCCGACGACCACGCAGAAACCTGTTGAATCTGCGCGCCCTTCGGCACCACGAACGAGAAGGTCCCAGAATCTTTATAAAACGCGACCGGCGGCTGCGTATCGTTTTCGACCGTATATTCTTCGCCGAGAACGAGCGTCGAGCCTGACGGCTGCAGGACGATGTCGTGCTGCGTGATGGAAATCGCCGACAGCTTGTCAGTCGGATCGAAAATCTCGACCGATACCGACGGCGTGCCAGGAGTCAGCGGCGTGTGGTAATTCACGCCGCGGTAAGGCACGCGGATCAGCATCGGACCCGACCCAATCACGGCGTTGTTGAGTGTAAAATGGCCTTCCGCATCCGACTTCACCGTCGCGACTTGCTGCATTCCGCCTTGCAGTTGTATCAAAATCACATCAAGGCCAGCGCCGGGTTTCCCATTTGTGCCGTTACGAATCGTGCCGGTCACAGTTCCGGCGAATAAAGCTGAGCACGACAGCGCGACCGCTGCAAGCAGCACGATCAACTTTGACAAGCGTACGTTCATTCCGTCTCGATTCTCGCTACTCATGATTGCTCAGGAACTGCGCGGCACCGGCTTGCGCGACATGGCCTGGCGCGTCGCCGGGGTCGGAGCGCCGCCGGTAAACAGATCCATCTCGCCGAGCACCCGGGCCGCCTCGGCTTCGAGCGATTGCTTCATGTCCTCATAATCCTGCTCGGAAAATTTGCCCGCGCGCTGCTCGAAACGAAGATCGCGAAGGTTATCGTAAATCGCATCGCGCCGCTCGAGGAGAATATCGAGCCGCGAGCGGTGCGGCGCGGAATCCGAAGCATCCGGATCGATCAGGAAAATGAAAATTACAGTCGCCGCGGCCAGCAGCACGCAAGCAATCGCAATCGCAGCGCTACTCATCAGGGCCCATCTCCCGCCGGGCGCGCGCGATCAAATCCGCTGAAGCACGAGACGGCGCGACTTCCGCCGCCTTCCGCCGCCATTGCACCAGCGCAAACCGGACAACGACGATCCCGCCGATGACCGCGACGATCGGCATCAGCCAGATCCAAAGATAAAATCCCTTCGCGGCCGGCAGAAGAATCACCGCTGCGCCGTATTCCTGGACGAAATTCTGAACGATCAAATCGTCAGACTCGCTGCGGCCGACGCGCACGTCAATCTCCTTCAGCATGTCGTGCGAGTAAGTGCAACCAACGTGGTTGCAGACACCGAGGATCTGATGGCAGCCACAGACGCACATCATGCGCATGCTGAGTGCTTTCGCTCGGTCGCTCTGCTGTGCCACGGCAAGCGGAACCACCAACAGGCTCAGAATCAACGTAGAAAGCACGACCGAACGCTTCAAACTTGTGCCGCCGCTTTGAGCCCCCGCAATTGACTCAATCATCGCCATGGGCGACTCCAACCGACTGAGGCAACGGCCCGCTAGTCGCAGACAACGCTTCCGTCGCGCCACGAAGTACAATTACAGGCTGCCGACTCGGTATCAAAGCCAGCGCTGTGCCAAGGACGAGAATCAACCCGCCGAACCAGATGCACTTCACGAGCGGATTCAGATACGCGTGTATCACCGGACGATTGGTCTCCGGGCTGCGTCCCGCGTACACGACGTAAAGATCGCGCAACGGCGTGGATTGAATCGCCACCATCGTCTCCGTCACCTGGCTCGCTAGGAAGAATCGCCGCTCAGGATAAAGCATCATTAGCGATTTGCCGTCGCGCAGAATCTCAAGCGTCGCACGCTCGGAATCGTAATTCGGATTTTTCACTTCGTCGAAATTTTGGCAGACGATTGTGTAGGGCCCGATCGTCATCCGCGAACCGACCGCCATCTCCTGCTGAGTGTCGCGATTGAACGCCTGTCCCGCGATCCCGATGAAGATCACGACGATGGCAAAGTGGACGATGTAGCCGCCATAGCGGCGTGTGTTGCGCATCACGAGCTGGCCAGTCGAAGCGAAAATATTCGTGCCCGAACGCGCGGAAATCACGCGAGCGCCGCGCCAGAATTCAGCCGCGATCGTCAGCGTCACGAAAACCGACAAGATCAAGCAAACAAGCGGATAAATGTAACGGAGTCCAAAGACCAGCGCGATGACGCCCGCAGCAATCCCTCCAGCCATCGGCCAGGCAAAGTTCCGCTTCAAACTGTCGTACGAAGTCTTGCGCCAAGCGAGCAGCGGGCCGACGCCCGTTAGAAATAACAAGAACAGCGCGATCGGTATCGTCACCTTATTAAAAAACGGCCCGCCGACGCTGATCTTTGTCCCTTCCACCCATTCCGAGATCACCGGAAACAGCGTTCCCCACAGCACCGCGAAGCATCCGGCCAGAAGAATCATATTATTAAAGAGAAAACTCGACTCGCGCGAAACAAGCGAATCAAGCTG
>PMAA01000262.1 GCA_003152355.1 Acidobacteriota bacterium
GTGACTGCGGGCGAGGCGCGCCGCATCGTTGTCGGTCGCGAGATCGCCTACGAGCGCGGCCACTCGACAGCGCGGGCGGAGCGATGAGAGAACTTTTTCCAAGAACGCGGTCTTGCCGGAGCCCGGACTCGAGACGAGGCTCACTACAAAAACTTCCTCATCGTTGAATCGCTGACGAAGCGCGCGGGCTACAACGTCGTTTTGCTTCAGAACATTTTCGCGGACTTCGACGAGCCTGGGTCTTGCGTTCATTCGAGTATCTCCAGAGCCGTGACCATGAGTTCGCGTCCTTCGGCAATATCGGCGCTCGGCGTCCCGCATTCCGAACAACACATCCATTGCAATGAAGCGACGGGCCGCACCGCGTGGCAGTTCGAGCAATTCACGCGAACGGGAATTTCTTCGATCTTGAGCTGCGACCCCTCGAGCGGCGTCTGAAAGCAGGCCATTTCGTACGACGAAAGTAACGCCTCTTTGACGACACCGGAAAGCTTTCCCAGTTTCAGGTGAACGGCGCCGACGTGGACGCCGCCGAGGCTGTGTGCTTCGTCCTGCACGAGATCAACGATGCTCATCGCGATGGATAATTCGTGCATAAGTTCATGCGCTTCGATAACGAGACTACTATCGGTTCGAAGCGGCCATTTCTTTCTCCGATTTTTCCGGCCTCTCCGATGCGCTTGCTTGCGCGCCTTCGAAGTTGGGCGCGAACTGGCCGAAAGCGGCGAGCGCGGCCTGTCCGAGACTGATTCCGCCGTCGTTCGGCGGGACGGCGTGATTCGTCAATATTCGTAATCGCGAATTCTCGAGATAGCACTTTACATCTTCGAGTAAGAGTTCGTTCTGAAAAACTCCTCCGGACAATACGATGGTCTCCGCGCCGCCAGTTTCGGCCAAGGTTGTGATTGCGTCGCAAAGTCCGCACGCTAGACTTGCTTGGAACGCGCGAGCAATTTCGTTTGCGCTGCGGCCGCGCTGCCTATCGCGAATCAAAGCAGAGAGCAACGGGCGGAAATCGAGTTCTCTTTCTTCGAAGGGGAAGGAATAGGCATCTTTTCGCTGTGCGCCACGGGCCAATTGCTCGAGCCAGATTGCGGCCTGGCCTTCGTACGACATTTCTCGCGTGAAGCCAAGGAGGGCTGCGGCGGCATCGAAGAGCCGGCCCATCGAAGTCGTTGTAAACGTTCGCACGCCTTTCGAGATTAGCTCCATCGAGCGTCCGAAACGCGTGGGGAAGTGAAACGGCGGCTCTGTGACGTCCGGCAGGTCATCCAGTTGAGCGAGGAAGCCAGCGGCGGCCTGCACGGGATGCTGCGCGGCTGCGTCGCCTCCGGCGAGCGCAGCGGGACGCAGATGCACGGCACGATCGAACCCGCCGGCGACGCTCCCGACGAAGATTTCGCCGCCCCAAATTGTTCCGTCGTCGCCGTAGCCGGTGCCATCGAGGCTCACGCCTACGACGAGAGTCTCCCACGCATTTTCTTCCGCGAGCACCGAGGCAATGTGTGCGCGATGGTGTTGGATCGCGTGTTTTTCGCCGGCGGGCAGATTTCGCGCTCTGACGGTTGAGTGGTATTCGGGATGCGCGTCATGGACGAGCAGAACATCGTCCCAGCGAACGTCATACATCCCCATCAGGTCCTCGATCGTTTTCTCGAATGCGAGTGCCGATTCATAGTGATCGAGGTCGCCGATATGCTGGCTGACGAAGGCCTGGCCGGCGACCACGAGCGTGATCGTATTTTTCAAGTCCGCGCCTACGGCGAGAATCGGGCGGTCCACGGGAAGCGTTGCAACCACGCTTGGAGCATAGCCGCGCGATCTGCGCAGCACTACGGGGCCGAAGACGCCCGCGCGTGCGACCGAATCGTCCACCCGGCGCGCGATCGGCCGCGCGCCGACGAGGAATGCGTCGGCGATTTCCGAGAGGCGTGCGAGCGCATCGTTATCTTCGTATGCGATTGGCTCGCTTGAGCGATTCGCGCTGGTCATCACGAGGATATCGGCAGCTCCGTCGGCAAAGAGAAGATGATGAAGCGGCGTGTAGGGAAGCATCACCCCGAGTTCATTATTGTCCGGCGCGACGCCAGAAAGCTTTACCTTCGCGGCTGCGAGTACGATTGGGCGAGCTGGCGAGCTGAGCAACGATTCGGCGTCGGAACTCAGATCGACGAGATTGCGTGCTGCTGCCAGATCGTTGACCATTACGGCGAATGGCTTCTCTTTTCGGAATTTTCTCTCCCGCAGCGCTGAAACGGCGTCTGCGTTTTTCGCATCGCACGCCAGATGGTAGCCGCCGAGACCTTTTACGGCCACGATGCTGCCCGAGCGAAGCATTTGTGCCGCACGTTTCACGCTCGCGTTGTTGTTGGCAATAACTTCTGTTCCTACTTTCAGTGAGTAGGCAGGGCCGCAATCGGGGCACGCGACTGGTTGGGCGTGGAAGCGGCGGTTGGCGGGATCGCCGTATTCGGCCGCGCAGAACGCGTCGAACGGCCAACTTTTCATAGTCGTGTTCGGGCGATCGTAGGGAAGCCGCTCGATGACAGAGTATCGAGGGCCGCAGTTCGTGCAGTTGATATAAGGATAGTGATAGCGCCGATTTGCCGGATCAAAGAGTTCCTGTATGCATGCGTCGCAAACCGGGAGATCCGGCGAAATGCGCGCTGAGGGCCGATCGTGACCGTGGCTCTCGCGAATCGTAAAGTCGCTTAGGCCGATTGCGGGCACGGACTGAACTTCGATGGCGGATATTGATGCTGCAGGCGGTAACTCGGTGTTCAGAGCAAGGAGAAATGCGTTCAGCGTTTTCGACAGCCCTTCGACGTAAACTTCAACGCCTTCGTCGCCATTCCGAACCCAGCCTGCGACGGCATGCTCTTGCGCAAGCCGGTAAACGAATGGGCGAAATCCGACGCCCTGAACGATGCCGCGAATTCGAATTGAACACGCGTCAGGCAATTCTTCCAATCTCCGTTGCCGACTAAACTGTGCTGACCGTCAATCTACGTTGCCCCTAGTCTGTGCTAACCACGCAGCCATGGCCTTGCCAGCCGATTTGCGAGACCACGCCGTTTTCAACGAGAACCGGCACGGTTCGTTGGCCGCCCGTTAGCTCCTTCATGCGCGCGCGAGCGGCAGGATCCGCTTCGACATCGTATTCGAGGAACTCGACGCGTCTCCACTCGAGCCATTCACGCATTTCCTGCGTGTGAGGGCAGCGCGCGGAACCGTAAAGTTCGAACTTAGCCACGCCCCAGAACCTCCAGCGCTTCACGGATGACGTGATAAATGGAAGCCTGGACTTCCTGAATGCGCGGAATGTAATCGCAATTGACGACGATGGGAAAATCGACGAGGCTGCGCCGCACGATTTCACCGCCGTCGTATCCTAGAAGGGCGGCCGTGAGAAGCCCGCGCTTGCGAGCCTCTTCGAGCGCCATTATTACGTTTTTCGAGCCGCCGCTCGTGGAAATGCCGACGGCGACATCCTCCGGCCGCGCTTGAGCAATCAATTGCCGGAGAAAAATCAATTCGATGCCAACATCGTTGGCGATCGCCGTCACATTGGCCGGTTCCAGAGAAAGCGAAACCGCCGGAATCGGCTGATACGTTTTGGGAGGGATTATGCAGTCAAGCGCCCAATCATTTGCATCCGTCGCAGAACCGCCGTTGCCGAAGATGATTAGTTTGCCGCCGCGATCGAGGCGCTCTCGAATCGCTAGACACGCGTTGCTGATTTGCTCCGCCTGCTCGCTCGCGACCTGGGCGCGTAAGCGAGCGTCATCATCGACCTTCATTCGAATCGATTGCGCGGCTTCCGCCACGATTTCGCCGGTCTCCTGTTTCTGCTGCCCAAGAAAAGGATAGAGAAACTCCGCGGCACCGACGTCGTGGCCGAGTTCGCGATGCTCGAAAAAGACGTGCACCGTCTCCCAGAGCGTGTGATAGAGAATCTCGATCAATTCCTGATGCATGAAGGCGTCGGAGGTCGCGGCGCCGACGGCGTAAGAGCCGGTCAGGCCGGGTAGAGCAAACGTCATTGCTTGGCGCTCTTGAGCCAGATCGAGGGCTGACCATACTTCAGGATCACCTTCCGGCGGGCCGAATCCCATGACGATATCTTCGGGACGAAGTAGCGCTTCGAGCCACGGACGGAATTCGATGGAGAGATCGAGCGCGGGGAGAGCACGCTTGCCGACAATCACGGGATGAACAAACTCCACGGAGACGTGTTGCGCGTCGGTCGCATACGGTCCGCGGCCAAATGCCAGCAAGCGGCCTCCGCGCAGGAAGCGGCCGGACATTTCGCGGCAGGCTTCGGCCAGGCGCATCGCTTCGCGCGCGAAAAAGAAATTATTTATCTCGTTTCGCGCGAGCAGGCGCTGCTCGACGTGTGTCGTGAGTTCCATGCCGGTGGCAATTCGGTGGACCAAGACATTCGTCCTTAGCAGATCCGCGGGAGCGGATCGCCGACGAGCATGTCAACGATACGGCTCGCGCCGTAACGCGTCAGCGCCAGGACCGAGCCCGCGGGCTGGTCGCACATTTCGCCGATGATACATGCATCCTCGCCGCCCGGAACTGCGCGAAGAGCCGCGAGCCCCGCGTACGCCGTTTCTGCCGATAAAATTGCGAGGAACTGGCCTTCGTTAGCGATGTGAAGCGGATCCAAGCCAAGCAGCTCGCACGCGCCTCGAACTGCGTCGCGAACTGGAACTGAATCTTCCTGAATTTGCACGCCGAGGCCGCAATCGCGGGCCAGTTCATTGAGAGAAGTAGCGACGCCGCCGCGAGTGGGATCCCGCATCCAACGAATCCCGCCGCTGGCTGCCTGTGCGAGCGCTTTCACGAAAGGAAGAACCGAGCGCGTGTCCGACTGCAGATCGGCTTCGATTTCGAGTTCGCCGCGCGCGAGCAGGATGGTGATGCCGTGATCGCCGATCGGTCCGGAGAGGAGGACTTTGTCGCCGGGGCGAACGGTGCGTGGGTCCACTTTCACTCCGGGCAAAGGGCGGCCGATTCCGGCGGTGGAGATGTACATCGAATCCGCTTTGCCATGCTCGACGACTTTTGTGTCTCCGCCGGCGATCACGATACCAGCTCGGCGCGCAGCCGCGCCCATGGCGCGGACCTCTGCTTCGAGAATTTCCGTGGGCAAGCCGGCTTCGAGGACATACGTCGCGACAATCGCTTCCGCACCGGCACCCGACACCGCCAAATCGTTCACTGTGCCGTTCACCGCGAGCTCGCCGATAGAGCCGCCGGGGAAGCGTAGCGGCTTTACGACAAAACTGTCGGTCGTGAACGCGACGCGAATGCCGTCAATCTGCACGTGCGCCGCGTCGCCAAGAATTTCCGAGGAGGATTCAAACAGAAGCGGAACGAACAAACCTTCAATCAGCCGGCGGCTGGCCTTGCCGCCTGCGCCGTGCGCCATTTCGATCTGAGGTTCGCGGAAGCGGATTCTTGTGGCCGTGGCCGCCATCGAGTCTCCATCCTTCACGCCGATGAACTCAGGCTCGCCGAAGCACTCAGGCCGACAAGCGCGGCCGTTTTTCGATGCTCGTAGTTATAAAACGCGGCGCACGATCCTTCCGACGAGACCATGAGCGCGCCGATCGGATGCTCCGGCGTGCACTCATTGCCGAAGAGCTTACATTGCGCCGGTTTGAGTACGCCCTTGAGCACTTCGCCGCATTGCGCGGCTTTCGGATCTGTCACGCGAATGCCCGGGATGCTGAATCGCTGCTCTGAATCCCACTCCGCATACTCGTCGCGAATTCTCAGCGCGGACTGCGAAATAAATCCCAACCCTCGCCATTCGAAATATGGCCGGAGCTGAAAAACTTCGGCCATCGCTCTCAGGGCGGCGCGGTTGCCTTCCCACGGCACTACGCGCTTGTACTGATTTTCGACGCGGGCCTCACCCTTTCGAAGCTGTTGCAGGAGCATCAGAATGGATTGCAGGATATCGAGCGGTTCGAAGCCGGAGACGACAATGGGCTTGCCTTGATTTGTCGCGATCCATTCATACGGGCGGCATCCGATGACGGTGGATACGTGGCCCGGGCCGACAAAACCGTCGAGGCGCATGTCAGGCGAATCCAAAATGGCGCGGATCGCCGGAATGATGGTGACGTGATTGCAAAAGACCGAGAAATTCTTGAGGCCGTGCGCTTTTGCACGCATCAAGATTAGCGCGGTGGATGGCGCGGTGGTTTCAAAGCCGATCGCGAAGAACATCACATGCTTCGACGGATTCGCCTTCGCGAGCTTCAACGCGTCTGACGGGGAGTAGACGATGCGGACATCCATGCCGCGAGCCTTATGCTCGAGCGGGCTTCCTTGCGTGCCGGGAACGCGCATCATGTCGCCGAAGGCCGTGAACATCACGTCCGGATCGGCCGCCACGGAGAGCCCGTCGTCAATTCTCCCCATCGGCAGGACGCAGACCGGGCAGCCCGGGCCGTGGATGAGCTCGATATTCGAAGGCAGAATATCTTTCAGCCCAAACCTGTAGATGGCATGCGTGTGGCCGCCGCAAACTTCCATCAGGCGATAGTGCCGTCCCGGATCGGTGAGGCGGCGAATCTCGTCGGCTGTCTTGTTGATCAGTTCCGGTTCGCGGAATTCGTCAACAAATCGCATGGCGTCCTTTCATTCTACTTACGGTCATTCTCGCTGCCGTCATTCTGCCTGAGGCATCGCAGATGCCGCCGGCCGTTCATTCGGGCGCTTGTCCTCTTGGTCGTGCAAGCCGTACCCTTGCACCTCTTGCAACGCGGCTTCCGTTTCGCCGAGCATCGCGAGCGTGCGCATTTGATCGATGGCGTCCTGCTCGCTGATCTTGCTCATCGCGAAACCGACGTGGATGAGAACCCAATCGCCGGTCACGGGCTTGTCGTCTTCGAGCAATCCAAGGTCAACGCGGCGCCGCACCCCTAGCACATCGACCGACGCGGAGTTTCGATCCGTGTCAGAGATTTCGACAATCTTTCCGGGAATGGCAAGGCACATGTGGCATCCTCCTGACCAAGTCGGCTCGTTTTCATTGCTATCCATATCTCTAATCACTGCTGGCGCGCAACTCTATTGAAGCTGAGCCCCCAGCTTCGAGTGATTCGCCGCTGATGATTTTGCCGATGAGCGTCTCAACCAAAGTCGCGGCGCGTTCCACAGCAGCCGCAAGAGGCTCGCTCAATCCCATCTTTCCTTCTTCGCCGCCAAGATCCTGGGGTTCACAGCCGACGAGCAATACGCGGTTCAATTTTTTTTCCATCGTTTTCGCGAGACGCAGCACGTTCAGCGGATTCATGCCATGAGTCTCGATGGTCGCGGGCGACACCGGCGAATCGAGTGCGTCCAGATCGGGCTCGACGACGTAGAGCGTTCCGGGGGCGTCTCCGCGCGGGCAGGCATCCACGAGAATAGTGACGTCATAGCCGTCGAGCAGCGCATACGCTAGATCGAAACCGCGAATGCCAAAGTCGGTGACTCGAACCGATTCCGGGAGCTTGCGCTCGGCCAGCGCGCCTGCGACTTCCACGCCGAACGCGTCGTCGCCCAAGAATATGTTTCCGATTCCGGCGACAAGAATACGCGGCGCGCGTTTGGAATTTGAGGGGCGATCGCCGGCCGCATTCACTGGTTCCACTTCCTCCGGCGAAAAAAAGAAGCGGTGGCCGGGCTGGCGTTCTGTGCCGAGGTCCCGTCCGGGATCGTCGTTGATGATGACCGCCAAATGAAATTTCCCCTCGTAATCCTGCTCAATCGATTCGACGGTTGCGATCTTGCCGCGCAGAGCGATGTCGAGGACGTCGCCGCCTTCGCGTGGCCGCAGCCGGACGTGGTCGCCGGGGCGCACTTCGACGCCGCCGATTTCGAGGCTGTCGAGAGTGCTTTTGTCTTCGAGTAGACGCCACTCCCACTCATTCATCGCGGGTCCTCGTTCATCTTGCGTCGCGATCCACGGGGCGCACGCTGCGAAGCGCTCCGTGGAGCTTCATGAAATGTTCTTCAGGAAGCGATTCGGTGCGTTCCAGGATGCGGCGGGCGCGGTCGTCGCCGTTGCGCACTTCTTCTTTTTCTTCGTCGGTCATGGTGAGGATTCGCAGCGCCAGGATTTCGTCAATTTCCGTGCCGTCGCAAAGGTCGCCTGCGCTCTCCGGAGCGATCTTCGGGTAGTCGTACAGGATGATCGGCGAAACGAGCATCGTGTCGCGCTCACCCTCCTCACCAACGAGGACGGGCCAATAGCCGGAGTTCTGGCACTCGGCCGTTTCGGCCACGAGCTCGGCGCGAGGATCCAGAAGGGAATTGAACTGGCCTTGCGCGGCCATGAGAATCGCGTGGGTCGAAACCAGCGAGTAATTCAGCAGCTCGTCGCGGCTTTGCAGGGATTGATTCTCTGCCGGGGTAAGATTTCTCAGGCGAAGCGTGAGGCGGAATAGCCCGTCCGCGCGCTGTACGGCCGAAAGTTCGACTTCGCCTTGCAGCGGCTCTCGCTTGCGGATAAGGACGCCAACGATTCTGCCGTCCGTTTCGCGCAACGGCTCGATCTCGGTCGGCCCGGGAAATGAAAATGTTGCAACTCGCGGTTCACCGAGTAGGTGCTCGACGCGTGCGTCAAAGCCAACTTCGCGCTCAACTGCTTCCTGCCAGGCTTGGTACGAACGGCCAGCGACCCGTAATGAATCCACGATTTCAAAATTTGGGTCAGCGTTCTCCGGGAGATTGACGACCGGCGGCGAGACCGCGCCTACGCTCCGTGCGATGAGTTGAAGAAATCTAATTTTCACCGCGATCTTGGTCTCGGAGGTTCCTGTCACAAGACAATCCGAGCGCATCGCCCATGCATCGGTAATTTCAGAACTCTCTTCCGCAGGTCTCGGCGCAAGAACACCAAAATTAAAGCGGCGCCGGTTCTTGAGCGCAGAAGGCCGGTAGGGATAAAGAATGTATCCCTCGTAAAGAACGGCATTCGCGATTTCTTCGACTGTCTTTGCGTTCACAATCGCACCGGTTCTTCCACAGCGGCCAGCAACTCCTCAAGCGCCTGCTCCCACGTGGGGATTCCCCTGCGCATCTTATATTGATAAAGGCGGTCGAAGATGTCCCTACGCACCGAGAGCCACGCGCTGTTGGGATAGTGGACGTCCATTAATTCGCGCCAAGTCTTAACCGGCAGGCGAAATTTCGCTTCTTTCTCCCACGATATCGGCGAAACGCGGAGCGCGCCTTCGGAATCTCCGTAGAACGCGGTTCCGCTGAAGAGGAAGCAAAGAGGCAAGTCGCCATCGCGGAGCGCATGGAAATACTTCGTGGCAGCGACATTGAAGTCGAACGTGCACGGCACAGGCAGTTCTACGGTGGTCGATCCCGTGAATTGCGGTATCACGATACTCGCGTGTGTCCAGAGCATGGTACGAAGCGTCTGGCTCCAACGCTCCGGCTCCCCGAATAAATCGAGCAGCTTGGCTTGTTCCTCGGGGCTGTAGTGGCGCCGCGTGGCTTCGATTTGTATCTGACAGCGCACGGCTGCGGTGTGGATGACTTCATCGGCTGGCGCGTTTTTCACGCGCATCTGAAAACCGAGCGTAGGCACGGCAGAGAAGGGAATTACCGAAGCGCTCTCGATTTGGAAATTGAGATCAGGCATCGGAACGCTCGTCTTCGACTCCGGCTTTTCTTCGCAGATCGCCGAAGAAACCTTCAATTTTCTGCCACACTTCGGTGCCGCCCGAAAATCCCTGCCAGTTACTCCGAATTAGGCCGACCAGGCGATAGCATTCGTCAATGGGCACGACGAAACATGCTGCTCCACTGAATCCGTGCGTCGGATTGACGCGATTGACGAGTAGGGCCTCGACATCGGGCTCCAAATTCTGCAACGCCGGGTTGTCTTCTACGATTTCTTTCCAACTGTCCAGGTTGAGCAGCGATTCCGTGGCGCCGGCCGGGCTCGGATAGAACGCGACCACTTTGTTTTGAACGCTGCTGTCGTAGAAAAACGCCATCCCGATGGGAATCATCAACGATTCCCACTGTCCGTCCGTCATTCGAAAGTCTCTTAGGAATCGCACGTCGCGGGGCACGCGCTTAAATTTCGCGCCTTCTCTGTGACTAAACAAAATGGCGCAAGCGTCGCACGCACAAACCAGTTTTCGCGCCGCCGGCTCCAGCAGGTGCTGATGTTCCGGCACGAGATCAATCTTGCAAAGCTCGCACTTCTCGGCGGCGCTGCGCTTTTTCGCAAACTGGCGCAAAGTGGCGAAGGGACTTTCGGGAGCCGGTACGAATGCAATCGTCACAATGCCGCCCCGCCTCGCTGAACTTTCGACAGAGGCATTGCGATCCGTGCGTGATTCTGTTCCACCAGGAGCGGCAGCGGCGCGAGGTGTAAGGCCGTCTGATCTACTCCGCGTCCGGCGCGAACGACATCGTAGCGCAATTTGCAAGATGGGCACGCCAAGACCGCCGCTTCGAGCAACGCGCCATCGAGAGCATGGCCGCAGCCCGGACAGCGATTCTCGTAGGCGTAGTAGTTCCCGTCGAGGCGGCAGAAAAGAAATTTCACGCCGCTAACGTCAAGCACTGAAGCTGCTCCCGGAAGCAGCGCGTGAATTCCGTCAACTTCTTCCCATTCGGTACCGTCGCGAGCGGGGTCGAGCGCGTGTCCGTTGTTTTGCAACTGCTCGATGGGAACATATCCAGGAATTGGCGCTGGAGCCTGGGCGACGCCATCCACTATTAGGCGCGTGACGTCGGGCGCCGCTTCGTAGATGGCGTCTTCGATGGCGAGTTTCAATGTAACCGCGGAGGAGGGGCAGCCATGGCAACTGCCGTCGAGCCGCAGCTTCACCACGCCCGCGTCATCGACGTGCAGTAATTCGACATTCCCGCCGTGCGACTGCAAGTAAGGCCGCGTTTTCTCGAGAGCTTCGCGAACGCGGGTTTCCAAGTCATCCGGGTGAAGGCCGTGAAGCAAAAGGAGGCCCTTCACGATCTCGTCCCGCTGCAAACAAGCGATAATTTCTTCGCCGGCCGCGCCGTTGTTGTAAACGATTTCGAGGGCGCGCTCCAAACCTTCGCCGTGCATTTCCATCAAGGCTTGCACGAGGCGCTTCGCGGCTGCGCGCAACTCCACGTCTGCTGTTTGCTCCAGCTTGCGGATCAAGTCTTCAATGACTTGCGCCCGCTGCTGAAACTCGTTGCGGTTGGCCATTTAATTGTCCGTTAGATGAAGGAGTGAAGCGCGGCTGTAAAAAGGGGCGGTGTCAGTCCATGAAACTTAAGACAACCCTTTTTGCCAGCCGCTGCCTCACTTCAACTCTGGGTGTTCAAGGCTGTTGCAAGCCGAACATCGGGGAATGGTGCGTCTCAAGAACTTTGCCCTTCCCCAGGTACATATGTACGCCGCACGGCAGGCACGGGTCAAAGCTCCGCACCGCTCGCATGATGTCAATGCCCTTAAACTTGTCCGGCCCGTTGTCCTCAAATATCGGTGTGTTTTGTACCGCGTCCTCATACGGACCCGGCGTGCCGTAAATGTCGCGCGGGTTGCCGTTCCAGGGCGTCGGAGGATAGGGGTGGTAGTTTGCGATCTTGTGATTTTTAATGACGACGTGGTGGGAAAGCACTCCGCGCACGGCTTCGTGGAAGCCGCAACCGATCGCCTCCTCGGGAACCTTGAACTCGTTCCAAGTGCGCGTGCGGCCCGCGTGCAATTCCGCCAAGGCTTGTTCCATGAAATACATCGCGCAACACGCCGCGTACACCTGAAAGTATGTCCGGGCGCGATCGCGTTCGATGGCGTTGCTCCACTTCGGGATCTTCCATTCGAATTCCACTTCTGGAAGAGACATCGTCTTGGGGAGATACATCTTCACGCTGGTTCCCGTCGCTTTTATGTAGCCAATGTCCACGAGCCCGGCCAATGCGGTCGACCACAAACGCGCGATCGGTCCGCCGCCGGTGTCGAGCGCGAGGTGATCGCCGGTCCGCTTGTCGAACCAGCGCGGGCACATGACCCAACTGTACTTGCCGCCGAAATCGCGTTTCTGCGGCCGCGGAATTGTCGTTTGGTTCCAGGGATGATGCTGGTCCACCGGATTGCCGAGGGGATCCTTCTTCACGAACACCTCGGAGCTCTGCCAATCATCGTAATAAGAATGGCCAAGCAGAATCCGGATGTTCAGGTTGATGTCCACAAGGTCCGTGGTCACGAGCTTGCCGTCCACAACGACGCCCGGAGTCACGTACATCGCGCGGCCCCAGCTCGACATGTTCTTGTACGTGTAGTCGCATACGGCCGGATTGTTGAACGAGCCCCAGCAACCGAGCAGGATGCGGCGCTTTCCAACTTCCTCATAGCCTGGAAGCGCCTCATAGAAAAAGTCGAAGAGGTCATCGTGAAGCGGCACGACTTTCTTCATGAATTCCACGTACTTCATCAAACGAACCAGGTAATCCGTGAAGAGCTGGACCGTGGGAACCGTGCCGACTCCGCCGGGATACAGGGTTGACGGATGGACGTGGCGCCCTTCCATCAAGCAGAACATCTCGCGCGTCATGCGGCTCATCTGAAGCGCTTCGAGATAGAACGAGCCCGTGAAGGGATTGAGGGCGCGCATGATGTCCGCGATGGTCTTGAAACCATGCAGACGCGCGTTCGGTGATTCCGTCCTCTCGGCACGCTCGAAAACACCAGGATTCGTTTCCTTGACCATCTGCTCGCAGAAGTCCACGCCGACCAAGTTGTCTTGAAAGATGTTGTGGTCGAACATGTACTCGGCAGCTTCGCCAAGATTCACGATCCATTCGCCAAGAGCCGGCGGGCGAACGCCGAAGGCCATGTTCTGCGCATACGTCGCGCAGGTGGCGTGGTTATCGCCGCAGATGCCNNAGATGCGGCTGGTGATGAAGTGGGCATCGCGAGGGTCTTTCCCCTTCATGAAAATGCTGTAGCCACGAAAGATCGACGATGTGGAATGGCACTCCGCGACTCGGCGAGCGCCAAAGTCAATCTTCGTGAAGATCCCGAGGCTGCCCACAATTCGGGTGATCGGGTCCCAATTCATCTCGACAAGGTTTTGCTTCCCAGTCGGAGTGTCCTTCAAAGTGCCAGTAATTGTGCCCATCGCGGCTCCTTTGGTAACTCAGTAGGACTTCGGGTGATACCCGGTAGTCAGTTCAGCGCGCGGATGGCGCCATTTCGGTTCCTTGTTGAGCGTTGAGTTAGTAAAACTGCGAAGAGCGCTTATCGTGCGCCCATAGATTCTCACGCCGTTGGTCGAGAGCGTCGCGCCCGGCGGTTCGTCCATGAAAGGCATGAACTTGTCCGGAAATCCAGGCATCGTGCAGCCGATGCAAATTCCGCCAACGTTCGGGCAGCCGCCGATGCCTGCCATCCAGCCGCGCTTGGGAACGTTGCAATTCACTACAGGTCCCCAACAGCCCAGCTTGACGATGCATTTCGGCGAGCCATACTCTGTCGCGAAATCGCCCTGCTCGTAATAGCCCGCGCGATCGCAGCCTTCGTGGACCGTCTTCCCGAAGAGCCAAGCCGGACGCAGTTCGTCATCGAGAGGAATCATTGGGGCGAGGCCTGCGACTTGGTAGAGGAGGTAAAGGACGGTTTCCATGAAGTTGTCGGGTTGGACCGGACAACCTGGAACGTTGACGATTGGGAGGCCGGCTTTGGAACGCCACTTCCAACCGAGGTAGTCCGCGAGGCCCATACATCCGGTGGGATTTCCGGCCATTGCGTGAATCCCGCCGTATGTGGCGCAGGTTCCGATCGCGATTACGGCCGTGGCTTGCGGCGCCAACCGGTCAATCCATTCGTTTGTTGTGATTGGCTGACCGGTTTTGGCATCGGTGCCGACTGCGGCCCAATAGCCTTCTTTCTTAATCTTTTCGTTCGGGATTGAACCCTCTACCACAAGAACAAAGGGCTCAAGCTTTCCCGCCGCGGCTTGGTAGTAAAACTTCATAAAATCGTCGCCGCATTCGTAGGCGAGGACGGGATTGTGCAGATGGACTCTCGGAAGGCCCGGAATCGCTCCCAACACCACATCTTCGATGCTCGGCTGCATAGCGGCCGTCACCGAAACCGAATCACCGTCGCAGCCCAGCCCGGCCGTGATCCAAACAACATGGACCTCGGCAACTGCGGGCGGTTTTTGAGTTTTTCGACCGTAGGGAACAGCTTCTGGTGCCATAACTGACGCTCCTTTCCGGCTCTGACCTGTGTCTGTTACTCATTCACCCAGATTGATTTGGTTCCCGTTTGGTAATAACCGCAAAAAAGCGCGATCGGCTTTTGGCGCAGAATTCTGTCGTGTCAATCGCCTTAGTGCAACGGACGCACTTGTGCTACGGCTGTATGGCCCGCAGGAGACCAAATACATCCGATGGCGAGAGCGACTCAAGCGGGTACCGCCCCGATTTGGTGTCAGGGAAAGGCCGCATTGGCGTATCAGGGATTCCCTGATGCCTTCTTGCCGATTCGGGGTTTACCATCGAGAAATTACTTCCGTCGCAAATCGAGAAGTTGCCTGTGTCGAATGTGTACCGAAGGATAACGATATTAGCTGGCTCGTTCGGTCAAATTCCATTCAATCGCGTGCTGCATAAGTTCGCGGGCGTTGCGAAGCGAGAGTTTTTCTTTAATGTGCGCCTGGTAGGTTTCCACCGTTTTCACGCTAATATGCAATTCTTCCGCGATCTGGCGCGTTGCGTGGCCGTCGCCGATCAGGCGAAAGACCTCGAGTTCGCGATCGGAAAGATCAGCCATGGGCGAATGCTTCACGGTCGCTGCGCCCCGCACATACTGCTGTAGCATTTTCCCCGCGATTCGATCGCTTAGGTAAACGCCGCCGTCCAAAATTCTGCGAATGGCGACTAAGACTTTTTCGGTTGCTTCCTGTTTCATGATGTAGCCGTTCGCGCCCGCGCGAATCGCCCGTTCCGCATAAGTGGATTCGTCGTGCATCGAGAGCATGAGAATGGGAAGCGACACATTCCTGGCGCGAATCGCCTTCACGAGTTCGATTCCGTCGGGCCCAATCAGAGAAATATCCACGATCATTACATCAGGCTGAAGTGTCGCCAGCGCCTGCAGCGCCGAATGCCCCTCTTCGGCTTCCCCGCAAACGAACATGTCGGCTTCACGGTTGATCATTAGCCCGAGGCCTTGGCGTACGATCGGATGATCGTCAACGACGTAAACTTTATATTTCTTTGGCGAAGTGCCGAACGGCGTTTTTGCCGTCATGGTTTGCATTCGCTTACCCTCGGCTCGTGATCCTTAACCGGAAACGCACAGTCAATCGTCGTACCACCAAGAGGCGTCCGTCCCACTTGCAGCGTTCCACCGATCATACTCGCGCGGTACCGCATGATATGCAACCCCATGCCGTTATCGGATGCAGGTACCTCCGGAATGCCGGCGCCGTCATCGATAATGGTTAAGGTGCATCCGCTCTTGAAGGACGATAGCCGGATGATGACATGCTTCGCTTTGCCGTGCTTGATCGCGTTGTTCACCGCTTCCTGCGCAATGTGAAAGAGATGGGTTGCTACGTTTAGGTCGCCGATCAAAACCTGATCGTCGCAATCGAACCGGCAGGAAATCTTGAAAAGATCTTCAATTTCGCTCGCCAGTTGCTTCAAACCCGACATCAGGCCGTGGGTTTCCGACATAACGGGAAGCAATCCGCGAGCGAGTTCGCGCGACTTGCTGACCGCTACGTTTACGAGTTTGAGAATCTTGTCCGCATCTGCCGATTCCGGAAGTGCTAATTCAGCCAGTTTCTGCTGAAGCACCTTACTCATGAATGCTATGCCTGTCAGATGCTGGCCCAATCCGTCGTGAAGGTCCTGCCCGATTCGCCGCTGTTCGCGGCTGCTGATCTCAAGAATGGTTTTCTGCAGGCGCTGGCGCTCGGTGACGTCAATTCCGGTCATGATGATGAACTCCACGGAGCCATCCCGATGCGGAAGAAAAGTGTTCGACCATGAAATTCGCCGCGGATTACCGCTTCGCGTGGCCCAATACGTTTCGTATTCGATCGGCTTGTCACCATCACCAGGTTCTGAAAATATCGCTTTCATTTGCTCGAGCTCATCCGCCACCGGGAACAGATCCCAAATGTGATGGTTCCGGACTTCTTCGAATGAATATCCCGTCGTCAATTCGCAGGCGCGGTTGAATCGCACAATGCGTCCTTCGAAATCCACCACCACCACGAGCGCGCTCACGGTATCAAGAATGGCGGAGAGAACATTCCGCTCTTCCTGCAAAGCTGCTTCTGCTTCTTTCAGTTCGGTGATGTCGAACCCGACGCCGTGGATAAACCACGGCCGGCCGTCGTCGTGGCGGACCATGTTCGCTTCGCACTGAAACCAGACGACGCGTCCATCTCGCGCGAGAACTCGATACACGGAACGAAGAGGCCGGCCGGAAAGAAACATTTGGGCCGCTTCGATGCTCCAGCGGTCCTTATCGTGCGGATGAATTTGTTGGTACCAGCGCACTGGATCCTCGAGCCATTCCTGCTGCGAAAAGCCAAGAGTTGCCTCGATCTGAGGACTTACGTACGCTTCACCGATTCCGCGATCCATGTAAGCCATGAAAACAATCGCGGGAATCTTCTCGACCAAGGCCCGATATCGGGCCTCGAGTGTGGGAAAACTCTTGTCGGCGGGTATCTGGCGCGTTGCCGTTTCGGAATCGAGGCTGCCGGGTCCGATCGAAGTCAAAAAGTTCTGGGCATACGTGCCCGCGAGTTGTAGAAGGACGCTCTCAGCTTCCTCCGAGCTTTCGATTCGCGCAGCGCGATCGTCCGGCTCAAGAGAATCGCCAATCGTTCCCGGCCATCGGCTGACTTCGGACATCCGTAACCTCGAGTTACGCCTGCGGATTATTTTGCCCTGACGTTTGAGCGCTCTTTGCGCGCCAGCTCGGTTCTTTATTGAGTGATGCCTGCGTGAACCGGCGCAGTGCATGAATCGCGCGTCCGTACGTCGTCACCGCATTGGAGGAAAGCAGCGAACCCGGAGGCTGGTTCATGAACGGCATGAATTTGTCAGGGAATCCGGGCATCGTGCACCCGATGCAAATTCCGCCGATATTTGGGCAGCCGCCAATCCCATTCATCCAGCCGCGCTTTCCCACGTTGCACTGCACCACCGGGCCCCAGCATCCGAGCTTCACGATACATAGTTTGGAGCCGTACTCGTCGGCAAATTCGGCTTGCTCGTAATATCCGCCGCGATCGCAACCTTCGTGAACCGTTTGCCCGAAGAGCCATGTCGGCCGCAACGCGTCGTCGAGTGGAATCATCGGAGCGCGTCCCGCCACCATATTGAGTAGATACAGCAAAGTCTCCGTGAAGTTGTCCGGCTGCACTGGGCAGCCGGGAATGCACACGATCGGAATGTCCGCCTTTGACTTCCAGCTCCAGCCGAGATAATCCGGCAGTCCCATGCATCCGGTAGGATTGCCCTCCATCGCGTGAATGCCGCCGTAGGTCGCGCATGTTCCGGCCGCGATCACAGCCCACGCGTTCGGCGCGAGACGATCGATCCATTCGCAGGTTGTGATCGGCTGGCCCGTCTGGGCGTCTGTGCCCAGGGACGCCCAGTAGCCTTCCTTCTTATTGTTTTCGTTCGGAATGGAACCTTCGATTACGAGGATGAATGGCGCGAGTTTTCCTTCTGCTGCCCGGTGAAAATCTCTTAAGAAATCATCGCCGTTTTCGAAATCGAGAAAGGGATTTCGCAGTTTGATTTTGGGGATCCAAGGAAGCGCGCCACTGATTAATTCTTCGATGCTCGGCTGCGTGGCAGCGGTCATAGCAATCGTGTCGCCATCGCAACTTAGGCCCGCCGTAATCCACAGAACGTCGATTTCTTTAATTGGTTCTTTAATCGATCCGATTCGAAAATCCTGCGGCGTGGAAACGTCTGCCATGCAAGTGTTCCTCGCGAATAACCGTCGCAAACGGCGTGGCGCTGATCTCTAGACCTTCCTGGCCGCAGATTGTAGAACAGAAATTCACAAGCGCCAGCGGCATTTTCTGGCGACGCCCGCACTTTCGACGAATATTCAACCGTTCGGTTTCGGTAGTGGCCGAACCGGCTGCTCTCGATCTCCCTTATTTGCGACACGATCACGCTTTGCGGACCAGCGCGAAGAGGCACGAACTCGTTAGATGTGAATCCAGCTTGGTGGAACATTGCGACGTACTCGGAGAATGAGTACGCGTCGCCACCGGCCATGGTGCCAAGCCGGAAGCACTCTAGCCAGTGGACCTACTACTTTAAAATCTGATTTTCCCTTGACTTATCTTCCGGCGCATCAGTAGTATGCAAAAAATTCGGATCTGGCTTCGTCAGGCGAACTCGCTGACGGCATGTATGGTGCAGAGACGAAAATGGGGTCGGGGGGTAACATGGAATTTCTTAAAAAACTGATAGCTATTGGTGTGTTCGCGGCACTTTTCGGCAGCGTGGCGTTCGCACAGGGTGGCGCGACGGGCGCCATCAGCGGGTCAGTTCAGGATGCCTCGGGCGCCGCGATCGCCGGCGCAAAAGTCGCAGTTATCGACGAAGGGACCGGTCAAATCGTCCGCGATTTGACGAGCGATTCCACCGGACTTTTTTCTGCACCTCTTCTTCCCGCGGGGACGTACTCCGTCGAAGCAAGCGCACCGGGATTTGCCCCAACTAAGTTCAGCGGCGTCGTAGTGCGTGTTACGGAGAATGCCCGCATGACGGCCGTGCTCAAGGTGACGAGCGTCAAGCAGGAAGTGACTGTGTCCGCCGAAGTCACGGCGGTCAACACGACCGCGCCCGTGACCGGCCAATCTCTTGGGACGACTGAAGTCACCGATCTGCCGATGGCCACGCGAAACTTTCAAACGCTGCTGGCACTCTCGGCTGGCGCCGTATCGAATTTGAATACGGCCATGGGATTGGGGCGTGGACAGGTGTACATGAACGTCAACGGCGGCCGCGAGGACAACAACAACTATCTGATCGAAGGAATTACGGCGTCAGACCCGACGCTCGGCGAATTGACCAACACCCCGTTGCCTAGCCCGGATGCGATTCAGGAATTCAAAGTGAGCACCAGCCTTTATGACGCCACGCAGGGCCGCAACGGCGGCGGCAACATCAACGCCATTTTGAAGAGCGGCACGAGCCATTACCACTTTGACGCGTGGGAATATTTTCGAAACACGGTTCTCGACGCCAACGATTTTTTTATTAATGCCGCGGGCGAGGCGAGGCCAGCTGAAAAGCAGAACATCTTCGGCGGAGACCTTGGCGGACCGGTTGATCCCAAAGCCAAATTCGGCTACTTCTACGTGAACTACCAGGGCACCCGGCAGCGCAGCGGCGATTCGCCTGGGACGTTCATCAACACTGAAATTCCTGTTCTTCCGACGGCACGTGACACGACGACGCTCACGAATACATTTTTCGCGAACGCGCCTGCAGCCTGTGGATTTCCGGCTGGGGTCGCGAGCCTCGATCCTGTGGCGCTGGCGATCCTACAGGCGAAAAGCAATCAATTCGGCGGTGGAGGCGGCGGCTGGCTTTTTCCGACAGTACCGGGGACTCCCGGAGTGACATTCAATGCGACAACGGGAGCGTGTTCATATAACACCGGCCCTCTCGTCCTGGATGAAACCGGCAGGTTCACCGACGACCAATTCACGGCGAACTGGGACCGCGAGTTCCGCGGAGGTCATGACCGCGTTTCCTTCCGTTTCTTCTGGTCCGATTCCGACATCTATCAGCCGTTCGGTGCGGACAACCTGCAGATTCAGACCGGCGGAGTCGCCGGCACCAATAACCTGAACTTCCCGCTCGACACTCCGTTGCACGGGCGTTTCGGAAGCATCACGGAAACACACGTCTTCAGCAACAACCTTTTGAATGAGTTTCGCTTCGGTCTTAATGTCATCGGCACGGTCAATAATCAAATTGCGACGCTAACGCCTGGGGAAGTCGGCATCAACAACCCAGCGGGCCCCGACATATACCGGTTCGAATTCGAGAATTTCCAGTTCGGCTCTTATCCAACTCAACCGCAAACCGATCTCTCCGATTCATTTGCCTTTATTGACACGGTGAGCTGGACTCACGGGCCGCACACGTTCCGATTCGGAGGAGAAGCCGACCGCACGACGTTGCGCCGCGACTTGCCTGTGCTTGATAACGGTCTCCTCTATTTCGTTCCGGGAACTTACGGCAACCTCACGGATTTTCAGAACTTCATGCTGGGCGCGCCTCTGATTGCCGAAGGCGGAGGCGGCGTCGCGAATCATGACTACCGCATTCCCGCCTACTCATTGTTCGCACAGGACGACTACCGCGTGACAAAGTCCCTGACTCTGAATCTCGGCTTTCGCGAGGACTTCAATGGCGCTCCGTACGACACCCTCTGCCACATCGGAAACACGAACCCAGAGCTTACGAGTTCGACGGGCAATGGTTTTGTTTATCCAACATGCGTCAGCCAATTCAATATCTCCGGGTTCAGCGGGACTCTCCAGAAAACGGGCCTTAACAACAACTATGCCTCCGTATGGGAGCCCCGAATCGGTTTCGCCTACGACCTCTTCGGGCACCACAACACATCCATTCGAGGCGGCTACGGAATCTACAGCGTCCGGGAAGATTTGGGCGCCGTTGACAACATGTCGTTTTCGATACCGTTCTATCCGGTGGCAGTCGGTTTCGGAGTTCCCGCAGGCAGCTTAGCCAATCTGTTCACGGGCTCGGTTCCCGGGGTTGCCGGAATTCCGCCGCTGGGTGTGCTGAGCAGCGCCTTCCTGCCCACACCGTCAATCCTTCAGGGATTCGTAAATGGGTCCGGCGCACCGACAACCGACACAACGCAAAGTCCTGTGTTTTCTGGCAACGCGATCGATTACATTGGCCTGGAAGTCCCGTTGCATTGGATCTCGCCGACGACGCAACAATGGAACTTGACGGTACAGCGCGAGCTCGGCGCGAACTGGTTCGTCGAACTCGGTTACGTCGGGACGAAAGGCACGCATCTCCGCGTTACCTATGATCCGGAACAGGCGCAACTGCTGGGACAGCCGGGTTTTCCCACCAGCCTGACAGTGACGGCTCAAAATGGAACGCCGTACACGATCACCCAGAATACCGTCGCGAACAACGAGGCGCGCGCGATGAATCTTGGCGTCGATCCAGCCGCGTACGAAGCGTTTTCGCCGATCTCGGATTCTCATTTCAACGCGCTGGAATTGACTGCGGCGCATCACTTTTCGAAGGGCCTGTACTTCCAGAGCGCCTATACATACTCCGATTCGATTGACGACGTCTCGACGGCCAGCGTCGCGTTCCTGACGCGCATCAACAATCAGAATGATCCGCGTGATTCGCGCGGATTGTCCGACTTCGACCATCGGCACCGTTGGGTGACGAGTTTTGTCTACCAACTGCCGTTCTATAAGAACGCGCACGGATTTACTGGAAGCGCTTTGGGAGGCTGGGAAGTGAGCGGTGTATTGACGCTCCAATCCGGCGCGCCGTTCACGGTTTACGATGCCGCAGGCGGAACGGCCGCGAACCTGGCCAGCAGTCCCGCGGTCACTGCCAGTTTTGCTTCCGGTTTCAGTTGTGCGAATTCCGCGACGTCTGGAAGCACGAATTCGCGCCTCGGCAATTGGTTGAACCCAGCTGCGTTTACGCCCGCGCCCGTTGTGGGGCCGGACGGTTCGACGGGGTATGGCGATACTCCTCGGAACTGCTTCATTGGTCCGTATCAAGGGAATATGGACTTCACAATCGGCAAGACTTTTGCGCTCGGCGAGCGAGGGAGCCTTAGGTTCCGGACGGATTTCTTCAATCTTACGAATCACCCGTCGTTCGCCATTACTTCGCAGAATGACGTTGAGACGCCGCCATCCGTATTCACAGCGATCACGTCGACCGTTGGCAACCCGCGCGTGATCCAGTTCTCTCTGAAGTATTCTTACTGACGCAGGCTGCGGCACGGCGCGGGCTGGGGCTCACAAATTCGCATGGCAACGCGACTTTGCTAGGCCGCGCCTTCTGTAGCGCTGCACTGGTTTTCGTGCGGCATTTAGAGAGAGACGGACGCGAAACATTGGATCTCTCTCCGTTCGCAGGGCACGTTATGGCTCTCCATCTCCAATGACCGTGTAGAATGCAGCGTCGCAAATTCCACGGAGATGAAGTCAATGAAACATTGTCTACCGGCTGCGTTCGCAATCGCTTTCATCGGCGCCGGCGTCATCTGTGCCCAGTCGCAAGCCCAGCCGCAGGAGACATCGCAGCAGGCGGACGTGGTCACGGCGATCAAAGCGGGGAAGCTCATTGATGCTGATGCGGGAGCTGTTCTCTCGAACCAAATCGTCCTAATTCGCGGAGATAAAATCGCGGCTGTTGGCAAGGAAAAGGACGTCACCATCCCCGGGGGCGCCACGGTTGTCGATCTTTCGAACATGACCGTGCTCCCGGGTCTGATCGATTGCCACACGCATCTCGCCGACGGCTCCGAAAATGGAAGCGGAGATCCGCTCACGTATCTAAAAAAATCCGCTGCCGAGATCGCATTTGAGTCGGTACCCAATGCGCGCGCAATGCTCGAATCGGGTTTCACGACCGTCCGCGATGTCGGCGCGTATCGCGCGCTCAATGAAGTGGCTATGCGCGACGCGATCGCGCGGGGCGATATCGAGGGCCCGCGAATGTTTGTTGCAGGGGCGTACGTCACGATCACCGGCGGCGCGGGCGCGCTTACTGGCGCCGCGCCGGATATCACTCTGCCTTTCGACTTGCGTTACGGCGAAGCAAACAGTCCCTGGGAGGTCCGCCAAGTAATTCGCAAGCTCGCGAATGATGGCGTGGATCTCATCAAGATTTTGTCTTCAGGCGCCGTCCTCGAGCATGGCAGCAATCCGAATTCTCAGGAATTCACGATAGAGGAGCTCGAGGCTGCCGTGGATGAAGCAAACCACTTCGGCTTGCGCGTCGCGGCGCACGCACACTCGACGCAAGGCATCAAAAACGCCATAAATGCCGGAGTCGCCTCGGTCGAACATGCATCGCGAATCGATGACGAAGGAATCGCGCTCGCGAAAAAGCGCGGCACCTACCTCGTCATGGATATTTACGATGAGGAGTGCATCGAAGCCGCGGGCAAGGCAGGAGCCATCCCTGCGGAGTTTCTCGCGCACGATGCCGAACTGGGTCAAATCCAGCGCGGCAATTTTCGCAAAGCCGTCGAAGCCGGCGTGAAATTGGCTTTCGGCACCGACGCGGGCGTCTGCCCCTACGGAACCAGCGGCAAGCAATTCGCCTTCATGGTGAAGTATGGCATGACGCCGATGCAGGCCGTCCAGTCCGCCACTAGCTCCGCCGCGGATTTACTTGGGCACAGCGATGTGCTCGGCTCAATCCGCGCGGGTAAGTTCGCGGACATTGTTGCCGTCGAGGGAGATCCCACAGAATCCGCCGCGAGTGTCCATCTTCTTGAAAACATTCACTTCGTCATGAAGGCTGGTCACATCTACAAGCGCTAAATATTTTTCGTCGCAGCCCTTGCCTGCGTGGAGCCTGAAGAGAAACTGCCTCTTCTGATACGATTCTTGAATCAAACAAGTGCCATTTTTGCGGAGGGCGGTTCTTGTCCATCCCCATAGAAGATTACGCGATGATCGGCGACTGCCACACCGCCGCCCTGGTTTCAAAAGAAGGCTCGATCGACTGGCTCTGTGTCCCGCACTTTGATTCGCCTGCCTGTTTCGCGGCGCTCGTCGGAACCGCTGAAAACGGACATTGGTCCATCTCGCCTGCGGAACCGATCCGCGGCATTCGCCGGCACTATCGCGAAGGGACGCTTATTCTCGAGACAGAATTTGAAACCGATAGCGGATCGGTGACGCTCATCGACTGCATGACGCCTCAAACTGAAAGGCCAGAGCTTGTGCGCATGGTCGTCGGCACAAGAGGTCAGGTCCAGATGAATCTGGATCTGGTGATTCGATTCGATTATGGCTCGGTGGTGCCTTGGGTGCGGAGTACGGATCGCGGGATTTCCGCGATAGCAGGCCCGGATATGCTCGGCGTACGCACCGAAGTGCCGCTTCGCGGAGAAAATCTCAAAACCGTCGCAACATTTACAGTAACTGAAGGACAGAAAATTCCATTCGATCTTGCATGGTATCCCTCAGAAGGGAATGAACCGGCACCGCTGAATGCAGATACAGCGATTCAAGAGACAGAGACCTGGTGGCGTGAATGGTCCGATCGCTGTTCTTATCAGGGTAAATGGCGTGATGCGGTATTGCGCTCGCTGATCACGCTTAAGGCGCTTACATTTTTGCCCACGGGGGGAATCGTGGCGGCTCCGACGACTTCACTTCCGGAGTGGCTGGGCGGCGTACGCAACTGGGACTATCGCTTTTGCTGGGTGCGCGATGCGTCCTTTACTCTACGCTCTCTCCTCGATGCCGGATATCACGACGAGGCTCTTGAGTGGCGCGAATGGCTTCTGCGCGCCGTGGCTGGCAGCCCCGCGGAAGTGAACATCGTCTACGGTCTTCGCGGCGAACGGAGGCTCACGGAACTCGAACTGCCCTGGCTCCAAGGCTATGAAAAATCGGCACCGGTGAGAACGGGTAACGCTGCTCACACGCAATTCCAATTGGATATCTTCGGAGAGATCGTCAACACTCTTTACCAGTGCCGCGAAGCGGGGCTTGGACCGCCAAAGGAGGGCGGCGATGGCGTCAGGGAAGCGTTCCTCGATTTCCTTGAGACCGGATGGGAGCACCCCGATGATGGCATATGGGAAATGCGCGGCCCGCAACGGCATTTCGTTCATTCCAAAATGATGGCGTGGGTCGCGGTCGATCGCCCGATAAAATCGGCAGAAAAGGGCAGGATCTCCGGAGATATCGCGAAATGGAAGAGACTGAGAAAAAAAATTCAGGCACAAGTGTGCCGGCAAGGCTTCGACGCGGAACTCAATTCCTTCGTGCAGTTCTATGGCTCCAAACATCTGGACGCGAGTCTCCTCATGATGCCGCTCGTCGGGTTTCTCCCAGCGAGTGATCCTCGCGTCATTGGTACGGTCAAAGCGGTCGAATCAAATCTGATGGAGAATGGTTTTGTCGCTCGCTACACGCAAGACCCCGAGGTCGACGGGTTGCCGCATGGAGAGGGCAAGTTTCTGGCGTGCTCGTTCTGGTTGGCCGACAATTATGTTTTGCAGAACCGCCGGGAGGAAGCAGTGCGGATGTTTGAGCGCCTGCTGAACATCCGCAACGATCTCGGTCTTCTTTCTGAAGAATATGATCCGGATGCGAAGCGGCTCTTAGGCAATTTCCCTCAAGCGTTCTCTCACGTTGGTTTGGTGAACACAGCTTTCAGTTTGAGCCGGGCAATTCCTGAGCCTTCACTGGGCGAAACGTAGGCGCTATCTACGAGCGTTCCGTCGTCGCATCCGCCATGTAGGCCAATTGTCCTTATCGAAACCGGGCGCGTTCTGCCTTCGGTCATTGTCAATGTTCAACACGAAATGCGAGCAACAAATGTGGACCCGGACCGTAATCGCCCAAAATCGGTTTCGCCTTTGATTCGCCAGCGCTTCTAACCGTGGTTTACCAACAACGGTGTATGGCTGACGGGCTATGACTACGGGTACCGTTCTCCTTGCGGGAAGCAGTGCCGATCTCGCATCTATGGTTATCGGAGCATGCTACGACGTAACCGGCGGCGACGACGCAAATAATCAATCGTGACCACGCGAATAATCAATCTTAACGTCGTCACCAAATGCGATTGCGGGCTATCAAATGTTCGATTGAAGAAGAAACCGTTCAGTCTAATTGCGTGCGATTTGAAGCAGATTAGTAGGCAACGCGACGAAATTCATGGAGCATTTAGATTAGTGAATTCGACGACAAGGTGTAACTGGAATGAAAATCGCCCAAGTAGCACCACTCTATGAAAGTGTTCCGCCAAAGCTCTACGGAGGCACCGAGAGGGTAGTGTCGTATTTGACTGAAGCGCTAGTCGAGATGGGCCACGAGGTAACTCTGTTCGCGAGTGGAGACTCGGTGACAAACGCGCGCCTTGTGCCCGCATGTTCGAGTTCTCTGCGTCTCGACAAAGGCTGCATCGACCAACTCGCGCATCATTTCGTTATGCTTGAAGACGTGCTGGAGCGCGCCGATGAGTTCGACATCGTCCATTTCCATATAGATTATTTACATTTTCCATTATCTAAGCTTACGGGATTGCCGCATGTCACCACCCTTCACGGCCGCTTGGATCTTCCTGACCTAGCTCCCCTATATCGAAAGTATCTCGAAATGCCAGTAGTCTCTATCAGTCGCTCGCAGCGCAAACCGCTGTATTGGGCGAACTGGGTTGGGAATGTCTACCATGGGTTGGCCGCAAGTCTTTCGCCCGGCGACGGAAGCGGCAAATATCTCGCATTCATTGGGCGAATCTGCCCAGAGAAGCGGGTCGATCGCGCCATCCAAATCGCGCTGGAAGTTGGCATGCCGCTGAAAATCGCCGCGAAAGTGGACCGCGCCGATCGCGATTATTACGAATGCAAAATTAAGCCCCTTCTGGCGCATCCGAATGTGGAATACATTGGTGAGATAACAGAAAAGGAAAAATGCGCGTTTCTCGGGAACGCGTACGCCCATCTTTTCCCAATCGACTGGCCCGAACCGTTCGGCCTCACAATGATCGAATCGATGGCGTGCGGTACACCCACAATTGCGTTCAATTGTGGCTCCGTGCCAGAGGTGCTCAATCACGGAGTGAGCGGTTTTATTGTGAACAACATGCCGGACGCTGTAAAAGCGGTCGCCGAAGTGTCCACACTGAGCCGGGCCGCGTGCCGCCATGAATTCGACTCGCGATTTACCTCGTCGAGAATGGCCCGTGATTACGTTAAGCTGTATGAAGCGATGCTGAGCACGAAGTCTCTTACTACGGATAAGCTGCAGATCGACTCGATGCTCACTCTCTAGGATGGTTTCGTTTTGACGGACATTGTCCGGGTCGAAGATGAGTATTATGTTCGCGCTTCTTCCGCACTGGCTGACGACCGCACCCGTGTGCTCAAATACGGGGATACCTTCGCCGTCTTCAATCGCTATGGAGATATCGAGGCTTTCGGAGCGTCACAATTCGGGCTTTTCCATGCCGAGGCCCGGCATCTTTCCCGTTTCGCGCTGCGCGTCAATCAGCAGCAGCCGCAACTTCTGAGCTCGACGATCCGCGAAGACAACTCTTTCCTGTCGGTTGACCTTACGAACCTCGACAGCCCAACGAAAAACGACGACACCCTGCCGCGAGGCACCGTCCACATTTTCCGTCTGCAATTTGTTCGAGCGGCGAGCTTTTACCAGCATATTCGCCTGCTCAATTACGGTCGCGACCCGGTTCACATTTCGCTCCTGTTTAGCTTCGATGGGGACTTCGCCGATATTTTTGAAGTGCGCGGCACGAAGCGCGCGTGCAAGGGCGAACGTCTGCCTGATGAGGTAGAGGGAAACGCCGCGGTATTAGCCTACAAGGGCTTGGACGGCGTTCTGCGCCGCACTCGCTTGGAGTTTTCTCCGCAGCCTGAGTCTTTAACAACGCGCGAGGCTTGCTTCCAAATAACGCTGGAACCGAAACAAGAGAAATCCATTTTCAGCACAGTTTCCTGCGAACGAAATCGTGCCAATAAAAAGTTTCCGCCGTTCCGCACCGCCTTTCGGGACCTACAACGCGATTTTGACCCAACCAGCATTGACGAGTGCCGAATCACCACACCTAGCGAAAGCTTTAATTCATGGCTGAATCGCTCTGCCGCGGATCTGCGCATGCTGACGGAAGGAAATCCGGAAGGCCCATATCCGTACGCTGGTGTGCCGTGGTTCGACACTGTTTTTGGCCGAGACGGAATCATTACCGCGCTTGAGTGTTTGTGGATGGCCCCTCGCTTCGCCGAAGGCGTCTTGAAATATCTTGCCGAGACGCAGGCAACCGAGGAGTTACCCGAACAGGACGCCGAGCCCGGAAAAATTCTGCACGAAATGCGCCGCGGCGAAATGGCGGCGACGAAGGAAGTTCCGTTCGGCCGGTATTACGGCAGCATTGACTCCACGCCTCTCTTCGTCTTGCTAGCCGGCAGCTATTTTGTGCGAACGGGAAACTCGGCATTTCTGAAAAGTATCTGGCCGAACATCAAGCGCGCCTTGAACTGGATGGACGAATACGGCGATTGCGATGGAGATGGATTCGTTGAGTACGAACGCCACTCATCGAAGGGGCTGGTCCAACAAGGTTGGAAAGACTCGCAGGACTCCGTCTTCCACGCCGACGGTCGCCTCGCCGAGCCGCCAATTGCTCTGTGCGAAGTTCAGGGCTATGTCTACGCGGCGAAGCGCTCTGCCGCCCTTATCGCCCGCGCGTTCGACGAACCGGATCTCGCCAAGCAGTTGGACTCAGAAGCAGAAACACTTCGAACGAAGTTCGAAGAGGCATTTTGGTGCGATGATCTCGGCACCTATGCGCTCGCCCTCGATGGACAAAAGCAGCAGTGCCGCGTGCGTACTTCCAACGCAGGGCACGCTCTTTTTTGCAAGATTGCGAGTCAAGAGCGGGCCGAAGCTGTCGCCGAATCGCTCATGAGCAGACAGTGCTTTTCAGGATGGGGCGTTCGCACAGTCGGCGCGTCTGAATCTCGCTACAATCCAATGTCGTACCACAATGGCTCCGTCTGGCCTCACGATAATGCTCTGGTCGGTCTCGGATTCTCGCTTTACGGAATGCAGCAGCGAGCGTGTGAGATCCTCGATGGCCTGTACGAGGCCAGCCGCTATGTTGAACTGCAGCGCCTGCCCGAACTTTTCTGCGGTTTTCACAAACGGCCTGAAGCGAGTGGCCCGACTCTTTATCCGGTCGCGTGCGCTCCTCAGGCCTGGGCCGCCGGATCAGTATTCTTGCTCTTGCAGGCGTGTCTCGGGCTTGAGGCTCGCGATCGACAGCGAAAAGTTTACCTGGCAAATCCCCGATTGCCTGCGAATCTGGACGAAGTTCGCATCCAGAATTTTCGTCTCGGAGGTGCTGTCGCTGATTTTTTAATTCGCAGGCGCGGATCGGAAGTCGCCGTTCACGTGCTGCGCAAAGATGGTGACATCGATATTCTTAAATCCGGGTGACCGTCGAATCCTTGCGGCTTTGCCAATAGGCAGGATGTTGACGCAATGTTAAACTGTGGAAAATTCAATAGTCGCGTGCTCACGCCCGAGGGCTTAATGGGCGATGGGATGGCTAGAAATTACCAGGGCTCACGATATACACGCGGGATCAAGGGGGGAACTATGAGAAGAGGGGCGATATTGTTTTTTGTGGCGGCACTTTTGCCGGTGTCAGCGGCAGGCAATTCGCGGGCACAGAGCAACTCGCCGCAGAACAGGCCTACCTATCACATCACGATGGTTCCGGCGAGCATCGTGACCATTAATTACCAGCACCGCAGCGGAGCCACAACCATCGGATTCCAGGGCTCGCCGTTGCTCCCGTTCGCAAAAGGGCAGGCAAAAGTCACCGGCAAAGTAGGGCGTATCCAAATCAACGCTGAGTTCAGCAAACTCGAATCGGCGCAAAAATTCGGCCAGGAATATTTGACGTATGTTTTGTGGGCGATTACGCCGGAAGGGAAATCGAACAATCTCGGCGAAATCCTGTTGAACGGAGACAAGAGCAAGATCGACGTGACTACATCCCTGCAAACATTCGGCCTCATCGTGACCGCGGAGCCATATTTCGCTGTGTCGCAGCCGAGCAACGTGGTCGTATTGCAGAATGCGGTGCTGCCTGAAACGACCGGTACAATCGAGCAGGCGCCGGCAAACTATCAATTGCTGGATCGCGGCGCATACAGCTACACGGTATCGGCGACGAGCCCCAATCTTTCCAGATCCGACAACAAGGTACCGCTCGAATTTTTCGAGGCTGAAAATGCCGTAGAAATCGCCATAACCGCAGGCGCGAAAACGTACGCTCCTGACGCGTTGAACAAGGCACAAAGCTCTTTAACGGAAGCTCAGGGGCTTGTCGCCAAGAATGGCAACAGCAAATTAATCGTTCAGGCTTCCCGCGACGCGGTGCAAAACGCCGCGGACGCACGGCACATCACTCTCGATCGCCAGGACCAGGAACGCACGGCGCAAGAGCGTGCTGACGCGGCGCGGCGCGAGGCCGATGCAAAGGCTCAGGCCGACGCTTCCGCCGCAAGCCAGCAACAGGAAGCCGCAGCCCGTCAACAGGCAGAAATGCAAAAGCTACAGGCAGAGCGCGATGCGGCTCAGGCCGCGGCAGCCAGCGCACGCGCGGATGCCGGCCGTCTGGCCGCTCAGCAGCAAGCGGAGCAAGAGAAGTTGCGCGCGCAACAAGCGCAGGATGCGGCCGCGCGATCGGAGCAGGAAAAGCAGCAGCTTCGAGCGCAGTTGCTCGAGCAATTCAATCGTGTCCTGCCCACCACCGATACTCCGCGCGGATTGAAAGTCAACATGGCTGACGTACTCTTCGCTTTCGGGAAATACGATCTCCGTCCCAACACGCGAGAAGCGCTCGCAAAACTTTCCGGCATCGTGCTTGGCCATCCCGGCCTGAAGCTTTCCGTCGAGGGCTATACGGACAGCATCGGCAGCGACGAAGTCAACCAGACGCTTTCGCAGAAAAGAGCCGATACGGTCCGCGATTACCTCGTCCAACAGGGCGTGGACGCTTCTTCGATTACGGCAACTGGCTTTGGGAAGTCCAATCCAGTCGCCAGCAACGACACGGATCAAGGACGCCAGCAAAATCGCCGCGTCGAAATCATAATTTCCGGCGAAGTCATCGGCACGCAGATTGGCGGCGCCACTCCACCGCCTGCGCAACCGCAACAGTAGGGAACGAAGACATTTGTAATCGAAGCCTCCGCCCGACGAGCCGCCCGCGACGGTTGGACGGAGCGGTAATTGTTAGATCCCTCTCAGTTCGCAGCGTGGCTGCGCCAGAAGGCTGCGCCGATTTCACTGCGACCGGGTAAGGATCGAAGAGAGCGGGCCTTAAGAACCGCCGCTATCTGCTTAAAGAATATGAGTTGTCCGGCGCCGGGCGATAGTCGGAGTACATCAAGATCCTGTCAATGTCGAGGCTCTTCAGGAAGAGGATTCTGGCGCTTGCTCGCATTTCGAGGCGTTTCGGCGCCCAGACGGCGTCACCGACACACGCCTGCTCCAGGATGATGTGCGAACCTTGCTGCACGCGGGCGACGAACAATCCTATCGAAAACGACTGCGTTACCTGCCCGTCGACCTTGATCCAGCCGAAGTTTTGCTTGTCGATCCAAAGCTTGCCTTCCACCTTGGAGAATAACTTGTTGTACTTGCCGTTCGCCTGATAACCCGGATGCGGCGTGGCCTGAAGCACGTAGGCTGGCCTGCCGGCGACTATCTCTTCGCCAACGAGATGAAAGTCGAAGGCCTTGAGCACCTCGCGGAGGAAAGACTTGTTCTCCTGTTCTTTGCGGAGCCGTTCAGTCTTCTCGGTCGGCGTTTCGTGTTGCAACTTGTCGAGATCCTCGTCGCTTTTCCTCTGTTCCGTGACCGATGGAAGCTGCCCGTTATGTTCCATGAGCTGCGCAAAGCGAGCGCCGTTGACAAGACTCATTCGGGTGACTTCGACATTTTCCGATTTCATCCGCCCCAGCGAGTCCAAGCGTCGATCCTCATCACGCTGCATGTATATGTAATGGTCAAGCGCCTGCCAACTGCGCTCGGTGGCCGCGATCGACAGGCCCACGATCTGGCGTGCGTCCAGAATGCTTGTGTGATTCTGGGGTTCGCCGGGTACGCCGCTTTGAGCGAAGAGCGCGGACGAAGCCGCGACCATGAGAAAGAGCGTTCCCATTCGGAATTTAGCCAAGATTTCCATTTTTTGACTCGCGGGCGGCGAAGCTGAAGACCACGCAGAATCAGAATGCTCCAATAGATTAGCGCGTCGAAAGTTGTCTGTATGTGCGAAAAGCGACGTATCTACTCATGTATGTATTTGAACAGATTTCGTACTCGACGCTGGCTGCCGCCCGGATCGCTTACGCGGTCTATGCTTCGGAGTGTTCTCGGGATGGGTGGCGGGTCTTTTGCCATTCCGAGGGGCGTGTTCCACTACAATTTCTCGGAAACGCGCGTCGTCCTAAACAACGCTGACAAGACACCGCTGAGAATGCTCCGGATTTGTTCGAGCGACGCTGGCAGCCTCGGAGCAGTGCCAACCAGGAACGCTATTCTGCAATTTTAGGTATAACGCGAAGAGGAGGTCGGCGGAACTGGGATGGAACCTGGCGGCAAGGGCAGCTTCCAGGCGTTCAAACTGCAAAGGCCCGCCCGGNNACCGTGTGCAGTCACTCCGCAAGGGACATGGCCGCCAGCCGTTCCATCCAAATGAAAGCAGGATCATAAGCCTACCCAAAACGAGTGTCTGTCCATTTTCGCACATCTACCCTGAAATCCCGTAGACGGTTGTCCCGCACGGGTGACCGTCCACTTCTGCATCCCGAAACCTACAAATAGATTTGAAAGTGTCCCGATGTGGACAGATATCAGCCTTCGTTTCTNNGGGGATTCACATGGAAACTATATTGATCGTTGTTCTTATCGTGTTCTTGCTCGGTGGTGGAGGCTGGGGATACTCCCGATGGCGCAGGAACTAGCGCCCTTATGGGATCGAGAAGATCGACGGAATTGCGATCGCCAGATCTTGAGCGCGACCTGATGAGACACGATGTCTAAACGGTCGCGTTTTCGACTGCGCCGTGAAGCCGGAGGTCCTTGGCGAAGTACCGGAATTTAAATCGTTTCAGAGGAGACGACAAGATGAAACCAAGCACAAAGGACGAGATCGCAGGCAGGGTTCACGAAGTGAAGGGTGACATTCGGGAAAAAGTCGGTCAACTGACGAACGATGCCGACTTGGAGGCCCAAGGCACTGGCGAAAAGATTGCAGGGAAGGTCCAAATGAAAATCGGCCAGGTGGAAAAAGTAGTCGAAAAACCGTGAGGCCGGACGGTCAAAACGCGAATTCCGGCTAAGTTATTCCGAGAGGAGCGTCATCGATAGTGCCCAAACTAACTACCGCTGCGAGAAAAAAACTTCCGAAATCGGATTTTGTGGAAAAAAGCGCCAGAAAGTATCCGATCCCTGACGCCGCTCACGCGCGAGATGCTTTGGCGAGGAGCTCGGGAAAGCCCGAGCACGCCTCTGTTGTTGCCGCAGTTAAGCGGAAATTTCCAAAAATAAAAATAACGCAGAAGAAAAAATGATACCGCCCGGCACTCTTGCTTGATGGTACCGGCGCGCCCTGACCCGTCGTTTCATGTCAGGCAGAAGGGGGCTCGACTGCGGTTGCTATTTCTTTGCTGCCGCACAAATCTTCCATTCAACGTTTTGCAGTTTCTGATCTTGGCCGGTCCGAATGTGACCCTTTCCGCAGTAATCGGCGGCATATTTCGCAACTGTGCGAAATGGGACTGCGTTCTTTCTGTCTCGATATCATGATGCGTATATTATGCATAAGAGAACTAAAAGAGAATCCGACACAGCGACACGTGCGAGCGTCACGAGCGAAATGGCGAAGCCCCGCATGGCCAGGTCGGCAAGAGTAGCGGAACTGAATCTGGATACTGCGCGAATTCCGGAACTGCCAAATGCCACCATGCCCGGAACCGTCGAAAAGATCATCGCCTCTCCGCGCCCGAACCAGCCGGAAAAGGCACAGATTGCTGTTGAGGGGGGCGACCCCCGATATCGAGATCTCCGAATTGAAAATGCGTTAACCGATGAAAATGGCGATGATGTGAAGCTCAAAAAGGGCGCCCGCGTTGAAGTTACCGTCACGGCCGGACCAAAGAGATAAACCGCCGCAAATAACCACGATAGCCAACCGTCTCGCTGTTAGACAGTCGTCCCGCGCTTCAGCCGCTACAATTCATAGCGTCATCATTGGCGCCGAATAACGTATACTCGCGAAGTTCACCGAACTCCCTTGAAGACCCGGAAAATGCGCGACGAAGCGTGGATCAAAACACTTGAAGACGGCAGAAAAGTGAAGTTCATCTACCAAGAACTGTTGGAAGACGGCGCATTTATAACCGCTCAGACTGAAGGGAATGAGGTCGTCTATTCGGTCGTACTGGCCAACGCCGGAAACCCGCTGAGTCGTGAAGAGGTTGAGAGTCATTTCAAGGGAGAGCTTTCGAAGAAGTAGCGACACTCAATTGCCGTCGCGGCGATCAGTTCAAGAATTAGAAGATTTGTGGTGGGCCGCGCAGGACTCGAACCTGCAACCCGCTGATTAAGAGACCGTCCGAAGATGCCCGCAAAGGGACAATTCCCGCGTGATTTTCGGCGACTGGTGCAAGAAGAATGTAAAGCAGATGAGTGTGCCCCTGCCTGGCGCTTTTCAATAAGAAAATTGGTTACGTCGCACACGAGTATAGTTCCGCAGGTTAACGAAGCGATAGGCTTCGACGTCCAGATCTCAGGCCAAAGAGACAGTAGTCTTGCGGCCATCGCCCAATAGGTGGCGAGAATGTACCGGTCTGCTAAGTGAAGTCGTACATCCGGCGGCCGTGGCGACAGTAGCTCTGCCCGCGTTGTTCTGCCAGCCATTAAACTATAGCCTTAGCCGTAGCGAGTGGTTTTGACGCCAAAGGTCAATAGGGCCCTGTTATCGCGGTTTCAGGCAAGTCGCGTCACGGACGCTTGCGCTGAGTACTAGTTGGTACTAAATGTTCCAAATGGAACAGTTGTCCGAGTCGAGCGTGCGTTAGGTTGGCGCATGCTATCTTCCGCGGTTCGACACGTATCCGCCAAGGTTCGTCGCTGCCCCCAGAAGGCGGATTCAAGAAGCCCTGCTTTCGATATGAAATCGTTTCTAGACTCGGTCGGACTCGGAAAAAGGATTGGTACGTTTCAAAGTAAGAAAACAATCTTCGCGCAAGGCGATTCCGCCAAGACTGTCGTTTACATTAAAGAGGGCGGCGTGAAGCTCAGTGTAATCAACGTAACGGGTAAAGAAGCCGTTGTGGCGATTTTGGGACCGGGTGATTTTTGTGGCGAGGGATGTTTGACGGGTTTGCCTTTTCGGATGGAAACAGCGACCGCTATTTCACCGGCTACTCTACTCGTTATCGAGAAGGCTGCGATGATTCGCCTCCTACGTGACGAAAATCAGCTTTCAGACCGCTTCATCATTTATCTTCTGACTAGAAATATCCGAGTCGAGGATGACTTGATAGATCAACTCCTTAATTCGATTGAGAAACGGCTGGCACGGACCCTGTTGGTGCTTGCGCGCTGTCGCAAGCAAGACCAGCCACAAAAGATGCTGCCAAAGCTATCTCAGGATACGCTGGCTAAAATGATCGGAACAACTCGCTCCCAGGTCAATGTGTTTATGAACAAATTCAGGAGGCTAGGTTATATCACGTACAAGGGCGAGATCCAGATCAACGATTCTCTCCTCAGCGTTGTTCTGCACGAGTAACGATGCACCGGTTTATCTGTCGGCTGTATTTTCGGTGATCGCTAAGCTAAACCTCAATGGCTGTATCACCTGGGTAGGAACTGAAACGACAGCGCCCGTTCATAACTTGGGTCCGTCCGCGCATCCCGGCAATGCCTACCTCTATTCCGTGGCCCTCGATGTAGTCGCAGGCTTTAAACGAACGTGCCGATTCGGCACATCATGTCATCGGCAGGGATCGGGGAATATTTCACAACTGTTCGAAATGGTACATAATGGCTTCTCTCTCGGTGGCATTATCACATCGTACTGCATTCCTCCACACAGATTGCCCTGCGGGGGGCCGACCGCGGGTATTGAGGTCCGGGTCGAAAGTGCGTTAACAGATGACAATGGTGAAGAAGTGAGACACAAGGCACTTGTCGCGGACTTGGAAAGCGCTAAGCCACATTGAAGAAGCCTTTGCTTAGCCGACGTCAGGCGTCCGAACTTCCGGGTAATGGTACACAGATTGCCTCTGTTACCGTGTCGAGTTCTACGTAAGTCAGAAACCGGCTAGTGATTCGGTGGAAGGCCGGCAATAGTCGACGGGAGAAATCGGGAATGAAGCCAAACACTGTGATAATGACCACCCAGACCCCGGTGGCGAGCACGCCGATTACAAGCTCGGCGAGCTATTTCGAGAATCACACCCGAGTGCTTGCGGGGCTCCCGCATTCCAAAGTTGAACAGGTGGCAGAGAAGCTTTATCACGCATTCGAGAACAGCCGAGGCGTCTACGTCTTCGGAAATGGTGGAAGCGCATCCTTGGCTTCCCATCTTGCTTGCGATTTGGGCAAGGGCACGAGCATGGATGGCAACACGCAGAAGCGCTTCCGCGTGATGTCATTGACTGACAACTTGCCGCTGCTGACGGCTTGGGCGAACGATACATCTTACGACCTGGTTTTCGCCGAGCAGATTCGAAACTTCGCGCAGCGCGGCGATATCGCGCTCGCGATTAGTGGCAGCGGGAATTCGCCGAATGTCCTGCTTGGTTTGCAGGCGGCTCGCGAGGCTGGCGCGTTCACAATCGGCTTGGGCGGTTTTCAAGGCGGCAAAATGAAGCCGCTGTGCGATCTTAGTGTTGTAATTCCGTCGGATAATATGCAGATCATCGAAGATTTGCATGTTAGTGTTTCCCACGCCCTCTTCACGTTGGTCCGCAATCGAATCCAGTTGCACGCCGCAAGCGTTCGCACCGCCGCCGCAAGCGCAGGATAGGGTTCGCTTATTTGAGGACACGCTGGCGAAAATGATCGGAATAACTCGCTCCCGGATCAATGTGTGAATGAACAAATTCAGGAAGCTCGGCTTTATCACGTACGAGGGCGAGGTTCACGTATCAACGATTCTCTCCTGAGCGTTGTTCTGCAAGACTGAGTTAACGCAGTCGGCGAATCTTCATCCAAGCTCCCCTCTCGACGGAAAAACTCCGTTCAAGAGTTTGCGTGCAACATCGGAAAACTGCTCCGAAAGAATCTCAAACCCGTCATTAGCTCTCGGCGCACCCGACAGACTGCTGCGCGCGCCGCCTGAGTCCCATAACGGCGATTTCGACGATGAGCTCGTGCCAGCCGTCATTTTCGTTTGCGGATCCCGCTGTTGGCGAAGCACCGGTTTTGTATTCGTGTGAGGAGTTTGAATTACGTGTGGCTCAACGGCTGCAATCGACTCGTGGAAGCAAGTTGACCAACCAGATCGTCCGGCGTGGCCAGCACAATTCGATTTCGACCCGCCCCTTTTGCGCGATAAAGCGCGGCGTCGGCTGCCTGCACGAGTGGTTGTGCGTTCGGCGCTTCTTCCGGATTGCTGATGGCGACGCCGAGGCTGAGCGTCAATCGCAGCGGGCCTGCTTCCGTTTCGTACGTCGCCGATTCGACTCCTGCCCGTAGCCTCTCCGCGAATTGCATCGAGCCTTCCGCGTCCGAAGACGGCGCAAGCACGAGAAACTCCTCCCCGCCATAACGCCCAATCGAATCATACGCGCGCAGCAATCCCGACATCCGCAGCGCAACTCCGTGAAGAATGGCGTCGCCGGTCAAGTGGCCGTAACGATCATTCACCGCCTTGAAGTGGTCGATGTCCACGAGAATCAGGCCAACCGAGGTGTTCTCGCGCCGCGCGCGCGTCAGTTCGCGCGTGACGTCCCGGAGAATGGCACCGCGATTCAGAAGTCCTGTCAGCACGTCGTGCGTTGCCTGGAATTGCAGCGCGCCCTGTGTCCCTATCAATTCGTCCTGCAGGCGCAGGATGCGCTCGCCGGCAAAAATGCGCGCGCGCAATTCATGCGTATCGAAAGGCTTCGTGAGGTAGTCGTCCGCACCCGCTTTCAGCCCGGCGAGCATATCTTTCTTCTCGGTTCGCGCGCTCAGCAGCAGAACGTATACGTAGGGCTGCTCGCCTCGCTCGCGTATCTTCCGGCAGACCTCCACGCCCTCGATCCCCGGCATCATCCAATCTAGCACGGCGAGCCGCGGAGCGTTCTCCCCGCACAGAAGCTCGAGGGCTTCCTTCCCATCGGCCACTGCCGTGACGTCGTAGCCCCACTCGGTGAGCGATGCCTCAAGCACCCGGCGCGAAATCTTGTCGTCTTCCGCAATCACGACTCGCATTTTTTTAGAATTTGCTACGCTCATTGCCTCTCCTCTCGATGCCGCGGTGCAACTCCCGGAATAGCATGCGCGTCCGCTTCGCTTCGCTCCAACTTCACCGTGAATTGAAACGTACTGCCTCGCCCCGGCACGCTCTCCACCGAGATTCGCCCTCCCATCATCTCGACAAGCCGCTTCGTGATGCTCAGGCCGAGACCGGTGCCTCCGAAGCGCCTCGTCGTCGATGTGTCAGCTTGGGTGAAGGCATCGAAGATCAGCGAGAGCTTGTCTGATGGAATGCCGATTCCGGTATCGCGAACGGTGATGTGCACCATTACCTCCGTGTCGCTCTGGTTCTCCACCCAGGCTTCGATGCGGACCTCGCCATCCTGCGTAAACTTGATCGCATTCCCGACGAGATTCATCAGAATCTGTCCTAGCCGCGCCCCATCTCCCACGAGTTGGTCGGGCACATCGGGACGCACAAGACATGAGATCGCCACTTTTTTCTCTTCGGCGTATCGGGCCAAAATCTTGAGGGTCTGCGCGAGCACCGTACGCAAATGAAACTGCGCCGGCTCGAGATCGAGCTTTCCCGCTTCAATTTTCGAGAAATCCAGAATGTCGTTGAGAAGTTTCAGCAGTGTCTCGCCCGAGGATTGCACGAGCGTCAGGTATTCACGTTGTTCGCGGTTGAGTGACGTATCGAGCGCCAACTCCGTCATTCCCAAAATACCGTTCATCGGCGTGCGGATTTCATGGCTCATGTTGGCCAGAAATTCGCTCTTCGCCCGATTGGCCGCTTCCGCCGCTTCTTTTGCGCGAATCATCTCCGCCTCGGCCTGCTTGCGCCCGGAGATATTCTCCACGAGAGCGAACCCGTAAAGCGGGTTACCTGCAGCGTCCCGAATCGTGCTGGTGGATAGGCGAACCCAGATCGCGGCTCCTGCCTTTGTCACGTAGCGTTTCTCAAGCTGGTAGCCCGAACGCGACCCGTGTTTGATAGTCTCGGAGATTCTTTTTGTCTCGTCGCGGTCGTCCGGGTGAGTGATGTCGAGAAATGTTTTGGAACGCAACTCCTCTTCCGTGTATCCGAGCATCACCTCCATCGCCCGGTTCGCTTTTGTGATCCTGCGATCCGGGCTCGACATTAGCATTCCCATCGGGCCTTCTTCGAAACCCAGGCGAAACCGCTCTTCACTTTCGCGCAAGCATTCTTCGGTTTGTCGCTGCTGCGAGATCACCGCTCCGAGGCACAGCCCGGTCAACGACACAATCAGCATCAGCATTTGCAGGAGCGCGAAATCACCGATTCCGGTTGGAAAGAGTTGTAACATTCCCATGGCTCCGAAATTCAATACCGCGATGCCGATCGAAGCTCCCTGTAAACCGTGCCGCACGGCGATCCAAATGATTGGCAGGAAAAAAAGATAGAACAGTTCGTCTCTATGGGTGGAATCCCAACCGAAAGCCAGCCAAAGAGCGATTGCAATGGATGCAGTTTGCGCGCCGATTTCGAGCATTTCGATGATTTGTGTGCGGGCCGACGTGGCTCCCCTTCGGTCTGCCGCTGCTAACGGAATGGTCAGGACCGAGTCGCCGTAAAAACGCGCCAGCGGCGGTATCACCACGATTTGGAGGAATGGCGCGAAGCAGATCAGCGCAACAGCATCGCCGGCCCACCAGTTTAGCGCGGCGCGCAGATAGTTTTCGCGCGGCATGAGATGGTCCAGAACGACCATCCACGTTCCCGCCGTTCCGACGCAAAACGACGCGGCGAGCGCCAAGCAGACGTAAAATAGTACTTCGTGTAGTGGCTGATATTCTTTTAGCGTTCTGTGCCTGTGCCGCAGAATCGCTGCCGCGCCCCCATAGCCGCAGACAATAATGGGAATGCCCAGAAATAGTTGGTACGAAGACAGCCGCAAGTGGTAATCGAGCATCCCGGCGATCAAGCCCGCGAGCAACATCCACGGCACGTAGGACAGTCCGAATGCTGTCAGGAACGCGACAGCAAGGCCGGCCGGCGGGTACCACGCGCTGATGCCGGTCCATATCTGGAAGTAAACACTCGAACGGTCAAGCGCGACGTAGACGATTACAAATGCGACGCCGATCACCGTTCGTTCCAGGCGAGCGGAACGTCTCATCATGGCGGAGCGAGTCTCCCCGTCGGCATTTTCGATTTGCGGCCGCGGTCGCTCGCGCGGCTTCGCGATTGCGGCGGTCGTCAACTCGGCACCTTTCGCGTGTAGGCTTCAAACTCCGCAAGCACCCGCCGCATTTGTTCTGAAAGTTGACCGACGAGAACTGCGGCACCGGCGAGATCACTGGTCCTCGCCTCGGGTTCCAACTCTCGCGCCGTTGCGACTAGCTCCAAGGCGTGGAGGTATCCAGCCGCTCCTTTGAGCGAGTGCGCTGCACGTTCAAGGGACTCTCCATCATGGCTTGCTAGAGCTGTTTGAGCCTCCGCCAGTATCTTTGGGCCTTCGGTTTCGAACAGAGTTATCAGCTCCGCGAGCAAGTCCTCGTTTCCGCTCAACCGCTCGAGTGCCTGGGCCGCATTCCAGGACGTCTTCGGCGGCTTGGATGCTGACCTGTACCGCTTCAGCACTTCGATGAGCTCCGGAGTGCGAATCGGCTTTGTCAAATAATCGTCCATTCCGGCATCTATGCATCTTTCTCGATCGCCCTTCATGGCGTGAGCCGTCATCGCGACGATTGGCAAGTGGCGCCTAGTGGTTTTCTCCCGTTGGCGGATGGCGCGCGTCGCTTCGAGGCCGTCCATCTCTGGCATCTGCACGTCCATGAACACGAGATCGAGTGTTTCATCTTCCGTCATCTCCACGGCTTCGCGGCCGTTTACCGCGGCGAGCACCTCGTGCCCGGACTTCTCGATTATCCGAGTTGCTACCAGCCGGTTCACTGCGTTGTCTTCCGCAAGTAATATCCGCATGCCTCCACTTCCTTTCCGTATCGAGTAGCGTGTGACGAGCCCCGGCTGCGCTGTTTGGATTCCGCGAGCCATCACGTGAAGAATCGTGTTTAGAAGTTCCGATTGCTGCACCGGCTTGGGGAGATAGGCTGCGATTCCAGCTTCGCGGCAGCGCGCACCCTCGCCCCGCTGCGCGCTCGAGCTGAGCATTAAAATCTTTGGCCGGTTCTCCGCGTAGCGCCGACGAATCTCCTCTGCGAGCGAAAAGCCATCTATGCCAGGCATTTGCATGTCCGTAATCACCAATGCGAACGGTTCATTCGAGGCTTCGGCGCGTTCGAGCGCTTCAAGGGCCAAAGCGCCGCTCGTAACGCACGTTGGCACCATTTCCCAGTTCTTCAGCAGTTCGTCGAGGATCGTCCGCATCGTCTGGTTGTCGTCCACAACAAGAACTTTCATGCCGCTCAGAATCTGCGGATCGTCCTGCGAGTCGCGTCGCGCGCTGTCGGCAACGCGTTGGAGGCGCGCTGTAAAATGAAACGTGCTGCCGCGCCCCACTTCACTCTCCGCCCAAATCTGTCCGTTGAAGATTTCGACGAGCCGGCGCGTGATCGCCAGTCCAAGTCCCGTGCCGCCGTATTGCCGCGTCGTTGAGGTGTCGGCTTGCGTGAAGGCGTCGAAGATGAGCGAGAGCTTGTCCGGCGGAATGCCGATTCCCGTATCGCGGACGGCGAAATGCAGCGTCACGTTTTTTTCGTCCTCGGCTGCTTTTTCCACTTCGAGCACCACTTCGCCTTTCTCGGTGAATTTAATCGCGTTGCCGATCAGGTTCACAACGACTTGCCGGAGACGTCCTGGGTCTCCCGTCACCCAGGCAGGAACGTCCGGTTTGATCCGGCAGGCAAATTCCAGGCCGCTTTGGTGCGCGCGTTGCGCCAGTGTCCGCATCGTTTCGCCGAGCGTGTCGCGAACGCACATCTCGACGTTCTCGAATTCGAGCTTTCCCGCTTCGATTTTCGAAAAGTCGAGAATGTCGTTGATTACGGTTAGCAGCGAGTCTGCTGAAGACTTGACCGTCGCGAGATATTTACGTTGCTCGTCGCTCAATTCGGTGTCGAGTGTGAGTTCGACCATGCCGAGTATCCCGTTCATCGGCGTCCGAATTTCGTGGCTCATGTTCGCGAGGAATTCGCCCTTCGCGCGGCTCGCCGCCTCGGCCGCCGCTGTCGCCCGCTGCAATTCCCTTTCCGCAAGCCTGCGCGCGGTCACGTCCCGGGAGAGAATGCACACGGTTTGGTACGAACCGCTTTCCGAAGGAATCGGTGTGCACCGGCACTGGAACCAGCGCCGCCCGATCGGCAAGTCCACCGGCATCTCGAACGAATCGGTCTGCCCGGTCTGCAGCAAGCTGCGGAGTTTTGCGGTCACGAGGTCGTTGCCGAACACATCCGAGATGCGTCGTCCGAGCAATTCGGCCTTTGGCCGGATGAGCAAATCCTCGCGCTGCGTCCAAATGTCCAGGTAGGTTCCGTCCGCGTCGACTTCAAAAACGAGATCGTCAATCGAATTGATCAAAGTGTTCAAGCGCTCTTTATTTTTCTGCAGCGCATGGGCGGCCTTTTCGCGTTCCGCGATTTCGGATTGGAGAGCGCGCGTTCGGTCGGCCACGCGTTGCTCGAGCGCGTCCTTGTTTCGAAGCGAAATTTGCTCGCGCTCTTGAATGCGCTCGAGCATCGAGTTGAATTGGTCGTAGAGGTAGCCGATTTCGTCGTCGGTCGTTTTTATCGCGCGGAGGGAGTAGTCCTTCGTTGCCGCGACGCTGAACGCGGTTCGCGCGAGCGCCAGGATCGGCTCCGACACTGCTGACTGCAGTCGCCACAAGATGAGAAGCCCGGCCGCAGCGGCGGCGAGAATCGCCAGCGAAAGTATTCCGAGGTGATGGAGAAGCTGGGCACGAACCTGGATCATGTCGGTTTCGAGGACCACGGAGCCGATGACTTGCTGCCCGAATTCGATGTCCTGCGAAGCGGTGATGCGTGGGGACATGACGCGGTCTTGCGATCGTGGGAGAGGCGCGAGCGGCTCGTTGGCGCGGTTATACTGTGCTATGAGCCTGCCATTAGGATCGCGCAGCCACGCGCGCATGACCTGCGGATCCGCGGCGAACAACCGTAGAATTTCCTCGCCTGGTGCCGAATCTCGGGATTCAAGCGTTGCCTCGCTCAACGCCGCAATGGTACGCGCCGATGCTGCCAGACGGCTCGCCGCCTGTTTACGAAGACTGAGCTGATCGATCAGCGCGAAAGTCGAGTACATCAGCGCTACCGCAACCGCACAACTCAACAGCGCCGCGCGTGTCAGCTTCTGGCTGAGCGATCCTAGTCTTAGCCCGATCATACTGTGCCCGTCGTCTCGACCGACGGCTGAGGCCGAAACCTATCTATCAGAGCGGAACAGCGGCAAAATTCAGTCTGGCACACGGGCTAACCTCTTAGAAGTGAGCGCTTTCTGAACCGGAAACGCTTCTGAATAGCGGCTGCCGTTTTCGTGGTTTGCATTATTCCCAATTAGGTGTTCCGGATCGAAACTCAGCCATCATCAGGGAGCGACCGCAATCGTCTCTGTGGTCCACGAAGCGGCATTATGAAGCGATGAACAATTCCCCCATCATCAGCCTATTGAGATAACGGAAGAGGAGATGTTCATTTTGGCACATATTCTTATGAGTCACTTAGAATTGTCAGGAAGCCTTTTCTGCCATTAGTGACAACGATGACTTCAGGTGCCGTCAAGGAGGTCCGATAAACAGTGCATTTACGCTTGTTAATGTCCAACGTGGAGCGGAAATGACACGAGTGGGGAGGGATGGCGATCTTCTTTCATTGGCGGCATGATAGCAAAGGGACTAAAAAGCCTGATCGACACGATCGACTGATTGTTTCACTTTCATCGAGCAGAGTGCCCTGTCCGCTACGGAGAGCAGGGCTTCGATACTTGTGCCATCCTCTGGATAGACCGCAGCGCCGACGCTCACCGAAAGCAGGGGTGTCTCGCGATCATCGGACAGCTGTTCACAGATTCGCCGCCCGACTGCGTCTGCATCTTCCGCTGAGGTCTCGGGCAGAACAACTGCAAATTCGTCGCCACCATATCGTGCCGCAGTGTCAATCGATCGACACGAGAAACGAAAAATATCGGCCACGCGGCAGAGTGCCCGATTGCCGGCTGTGTGGCCATGAACGTCGTTAATCTGCTTCAATCCATTCAAATCAAAAATGAGCAAAGCGAACGCCCGCGCGGTGCGTTCTGACCGTTTGATCTCAGATTCGAGGGTTTCGGAAAGCTTGCGGTAGGTTGCCAGCCCAGTCAGCTCGTCAGTCGCCGCCAGATGCCGGAGATGATCATCCGATGTGCAATGTGCGGTGACGTCCTCGGCGATCATTTCGCACCCGTCCGGTACTCCTTCCCCAACTCCCACCTGGCGGCCGCTGAGCCTTACCTTCATTGGTTTTCCGTCCTTCCGCTTCCATTCGACTTCGATCAGATCGACTTGGCCCGTCTGCCGGAAGGACTTGAAGAGTTGCGCGCGCTCGAACGGATCAAGCATGATTTCCGTTGCTAGGTTCAAACTGATTAACTCTTCACGAGATCCGTAACCTAGCATCGCCACAAGGGCTCCATTCACATCAAGAATCCGCCCGTCCAAGTCAAAGTGGCAAATGCCATAGGTGGGATTCTCCACTAAAGCCCGATAGTGGGATTCCGAGTGCCGCAACCTTTCTTCCGCCCGATTTCGCTCGCCGCAACGGGATCTCTCTTCAACCGCCAGCGCGACGGCCAACGGCAAACAGTTGAGACGATTCTTGTCAATACAATCGAATGCGCCGTTCCGGATGAACTCATCCGTCATATCCTCTTCCAGAGGGTGGGTGGCCAGGATAAACGGAATCTCCTGATTCTCCTTACGCAGGAGCTCAAGCGCCTCCATTCCCGTCCAACGAGGCATCGAGTAATCGCACACAATCACGTCATAGGATTGCGTGCGTAATCGTTTTCCGTACTCCGCCGGAATTTGAACCCAGTCTGAGGAAACCGCAAAATCCAACCTCTTCAGCTCATGTAAACAAAGATGGACATCAGATTCGCTATCATCAACGAAGAGAATTCGAACTACACGTCGCCTATGGGTCGCGATACGACTTGCAGCGAAGCTTTGATGATTCCGATGCGCTTGATTCTGAGCTACGTGTGCCATGGCAAGCCGCCTTCACCTCTTCCAAAGCCGTTGCGGGATTCTGTGCCAGCTAAGGAAGCTTATGAGTACTCTTCCGTCCGACACTTTGGGTTTGAAACTGTATTGCGACTGTTCAATTTGGTACACGATGTAACCATGTGTCTATTTGGGTAAGGCCCGCGGCACCGGCCGAGTCAACCGCAAATGCCATGGAATTGCATTCCAATTTGGAATGCGGCACTGTGAGATTATTTGTACCCGTTGAGAGAAGTTCTATTTCAGCTGATCGCTTGATCGAAGCGGTGCCGATCACCGAAGGCTGGACTCACCCGCTGATTGGGGCAACCAGTATGAGATCTGCTCCGATGCTTCGTCGTATCATCTCGGCAATCCGTTCGTTATCACAAAAAAAATGCCTTTTCTTCATGCGTCGATCTTGCCGAAGCGCCATGATCACGCGAGATCAAACAACTGATCTCCTTCCACATACCCGCGATAATCATGAGGACGAGAGTTGAACATGCGGAGTAACTCATAAGAACCTGTACCAAAGTGGACAGCCCGTCGTATGTAATCGAAATAGCCTTGTGACGAACGGAGGCTTTCACAAATTCAATATCGGGCATGAATGTACGGCGCCCGACCGGAGCCAAGAAAGAAAAGCGACGCTTTCCTTTCACGGACTCCTGCGTCTGCTGTGGCGGATCAACGGCAGAAAAAGTCCGATTAATACTTTGCTGTCACACACGTAAATCGGGAGGGAACGTGGCGATCACGAATACGCCTAGTCCAAACGCAATGGAAATGGGGGATTCGAAAGGACGCTTCGGACCGGATGGACGCGACCGGCGACGGCGCCACCGAGCGAGGGTCACTTTGCCTGTGCACATTCGCGGCGGAATGGGCTCACTCGACGCTTTCGACGATGACGGCACGACTATTGACGCTTCGCTTGACGGCCTTCTGGTTGCGACCAATCGTGGCGGATACCGAACCGGCCAACTCCTTGAAATAACGATCGTGCCTGCTGGCGAGACGGCGGCGGCGGTCACTTCACAGTCCGCGCGTGTGCTGCGCAGCGTGCTCATGCCCAACCATCTTACGCATGCGGTGGCGCTCGAATACCTAAGTTCTGTAATGAGTTCCAAATCAAACAGCAACTCAACCACCGCGTTAACATCGAGACGAGCGTTTCCGAGATATAGATTCTTTGCGAATGCTGAACTTATCCAATCTCCGAGCGCCTTTCGGCTCTCCGGTAGAGTGACGGAAATCAGCCGGAATGGTTGTTTTGTTGACAGCCTGAGCCATCTCCGGCTCGACATGGAACTCAATCTGCGCATTTGCCGAGGCGATGAAACGTTCGCGACGTCCGGCAAGATTATCTACGTCAGACCGTGGATCGGCATGGGGGTTGTTTTTCTTGATCCGCCCAAAGGCCAAATGGACATTCTAGAATCCTGGCTTGTCCGGTTGCCGTCGACCGTGGTCATGTAACGTAAGACTGGATCAGATTGGTACTACGGAGTCAAAACCGAGCCGTTTTGAGCGCTGAATTCGTGTAGCGGATTAACCCCGTCACTATCAGAGTCGGACTGAAAGGGGACTTGGAGTGATTCTGGGGATCTCCCGCGACATACCGTCCGTGGCGAAGGCGATGAAATCGAACGGAAGCTGGACGGCCGCATTTCGAGATGGCGATTCGATGGATGGCTCGTAACAGGTCTTGGAAGCATGACGAGGCGAAAAATGACGGTAAACATTAGGGAGCTCGAAAAGATACTCGAGGCCAAGATTCAATTGATGGATTTGCCTAATCCTGTGGCGGCGACGGTTGTGGCGAACAGACTGGTGCCGGTCATATTAGATATAGTCCGCAGGGAGTTGCGAACGGAATTGAACCGTCGCGACCGGATTAAGGAAGCCTAGCGTGAAGATTGGAGCCAGCTACATAGAATTTCGCCCGACGTACCTGTCCCCCGGTATGAAAACGGATAAGTGGACCGTGGTTACAACGGGAGGACTGCACATTCTAGGCGAAGTGAGGTGGTTCAACGCGTGGCGGGGTTACGCGTTAATCGCCGAGGCCGGGACGGTATTTGAGGAGAAGTGCCTGAGGGAGATTGCGGAGTTTACAGAGGAGCAAACCAATTTGCACCGGGCGAAACAGAATGCAATTCGACGCAAGAAATGACGACGACGCGGCACCGGATCATTCTTCTCTTGCCGAGTTCCCCACTTCCTCGCGGTAACCGAGACAGCGCCGTACAGAATCTACCACTTCGTCGTTGTCGTCCGTCGTATAGCGGTCTGGACGCTCCGCATCGAACAGATGATTTCACGGTATGGCGGGTGTCGCAGGGCTTTTCTGTTAGCGCTGGCCGATTCGAGAAGAACTTGAGCTCCGTTTAAGCCTGAATTCTAGCGTCTCATATTCACACCGCGGCGAAGGTGGCGAGCTTTATGGTCGCTTACGAATCAGAGCGGAAGACGGCTTCCTTGCTGAAAGTAGACTCGCCAATTTACGGAAATCATGTCGAGGGTATCTAGGCAAAGACCTCAATTCGGATGGAACGCCTTTTGCGTATCGAGTCTCACACTACCGTATTGGGACATGGGGATAACTGATAAGAACATGTACCAAAATGAACAGATCGCCTTGATTTACGCGAATAAGTTTGACTTGCAGGCAGTCTCCACAAGTTCATTGTTGTTGAGCCCAAAATGCATAGCTCTACGCAAATGGCAACCAAACGGGACAAACAACGATTTCCTGTCAGCGTAACACGGAGCCCCAGATGTCCGCTCTTGCGCATTAGTTTTGCTTATCGTGACCATGCCAACGTCAAACGATCCTTGCAAGAGTTAAAACATGCCCACTTCCGCGTCAGAGCGGATGTAATCCAAACTCCAGACCAATTCATCAGTCGGCTGAACTCAAAAAGCTGCGACTTAATTCTTGCTGAGTACCCCGCGGCCCAAAAGTGGGAAGCTCAGGTGGCGAAGCTCTGTGCGCACAATAGCAGGCATACGCCCGTCATCTTTTTGACCGGTGGGATTCAGCGAGAGACAGCGGCAGAACTCACCACAAAGGGGGCTGCGGACTGTATCGAAATGGAAAACATAGGGCATCTCCCTGTAGTCATCCGCCGAGTTCTGAGTGAAGAAAAACTGCGTGAGCAGCGCGACCGGGCGGAGGAGAAGTTGCGGCATTCGGAAGCACATTACCGCGCATTGGTCGGTAATCCAACATACGGGATGTGCCACTGCACGCTAAAAGGCAAGCTCCTGGATATCAATCAAGCGCTCGTGTCAATGCTTGGCTACACCGCTAAACAGGAACTCCTGGCTGCTGATCTCACGAGAGAAATCATCTCCGACTCCTTCAAGCGAAAACAACTACTGGGAATCTCCGGGCGTGAGGATCAAAACGACACGCTGGAAGTTGAGTGGAAACGAAAGGATGGCGCGCGCCTAACGGCGAGGCTCACCGGACGTGAAGTCATGCGCGCAGATGGAAGGGCTGGCGGTTACGAGATTATTGCTGAGGATGTGACGAAACAGCGCGAACTAGAGGACCATTTACGTAAGCAGGCCGCAAAAGACGCGCTGACCGGTCTGGACAATTATCGCGGCCTTGTGAGTGCTCTCGATACAGAAATCAAGCGGTCTAAGCGCACGGGCAGAGAATTTTCGCTATTGCTGTTCGATTTGGATGATCTTAAAAAAATCAACGACCGCTACGGCCATCTGGCAGGCAGTCAGGCGATTTGCCGGCTCGCCGACGCCTTGTCCATGGGTTGTCGAGATATCGATACAGCTGCGCGTTTCGGCGGAGATGAGTTTGCACTTGTGTTGCCGGAAACGTGCCTCGAATCGGCAGATCTAGTTTCGCAGCGCATTTGCAGAAAATTTGCAAACGACCACCGGGACCCGCCGCTTTCGGTCAGTGCCGGTGTTGCCAGCTACCCTAAGGATGGCGAATCGATCGAAACTCTTCTAGCTGCTGCCGACGTAGCCTTGTACGCGATGAAAGCCAAAGTGCACAGGCATAAAAACTGAGTTTTGGGTTGCGAAATTGCGTACCGCGGTTACGGCGCGCAATTCGAATCAGATCGGCAACCCTTCGCACGCGCTGCTAGGCTCCGTTGCTACGTTCGGTACGAAAAGAGCCGTCGAGGCCGCGCGAAAGCTTGAGTCAATTGGACGACGAGGGAAAGTGAAAGGCGTGGATGAAGCATTTTCTGTGCTCGAACGCGAGTTCGCCCTCGCCACGTCCTTCCTCGAGCAGGTTGCTAACGATTCTGATTGATCGACGTTCGAATGTTACCTCGATGGGATGCGGTTCCCCTCTTGATTGCACCAACGCACGTAAACGGGGTGTGAGCTACCTGTTACGTTTCGGCTTTTTGCAATCCCGAAAGAATTAAATGTTAGATTGTAACTGAGCTGTTCGCAGATACTAAGTCAGTCTCTGATTGCCGCGTATGAGCTTAGCAGGTATGTTAACCATCCGGACATATGTATCCAATCGGACAGTCTGGATTCGATTCGGCCTGCAAAGTACGTTCGGGGGATTAGAAAATGAGTGATATACGCAGTCTGCTTCTCATCGACGACAACCCACGTCATGCCGAAGCCTTTCGAGCGGCGCTCCACACCGCCACGCATGGTCCATTCAAGGCACACTGGGCTAGAACACTTTCTCAGGGCCTGGAACGGTTGCGAGAAGGGGTGTGGGCGATCGTTGCTAACTTGTATCTTCCCGACAGCCAGGGTCTCGATACATTCAATAAGCTCTTGCAGTCGGCACCTCGCGTGCCGATCTTAGTCCTGGCTGGCGCAGAGGACGAAGACATCGCTGCAAAAGCCATGCAGGATGGAGCGAAAGACTATTTGCTAGAAGGTCATATCGATACGTACTCATTTGCTCGTGCTATACGCAGCGTGGCGGAACGAGATGTGGCGGAGGAAGCACTTTTCACAGAAAAAGAACGCGCGCGGGTCACGCTGAACTCAATCGGGGATGCTGTCGTCAACGCCGACGTTTTAGGAAACATTACATCCCTCAATGCCGTCGCAGAAAAAATGACGGGCTGGACGTGCGACGACGCATCGGGGAAGCAGCTCGATGAGGTGTTTCGGATCATCGACGACAGTAATCGGACGGCTTTGCCGAATCCGCTGGAATCAGAAGTGAGGGGAAACAACACTGACGGACTCACCTCGAACTGCATCCTAATTCGGCGCGACGGCAAAGAGTCTGACATTGAAAAGCGTGCCGCTCCGATATACGACCGGCTAGGGTTGATTGCCGGTACTGTTATTGCGTTCCACGATGTGAGCGCGTCGAAAACGATGTCACTTGAAATGTCTCATTTAACCCATCACGATCCCCTCACCGATCTTCCGAACCGGTTGCTGCTGAAGGATCGACTGAGCCAGGCGATTGAGGCAGCCCGTCGGAATGATACTAAAGTAGCGGTGTTGTTCCTGGACTTGGACGGATTCAAGCACATTAACGACTCATTGGGACACGCCATTGGTGACAAGTTACTTCGGTCCGTCGCATTGCGCCTGGTTGGTGGTGTCCGGAGCTCCGATACGGTAGGCCGTCAGGGTGGAGATGAATTTGTGGTTGTACTTGCGGACATCAAGCACGCGGCAGATGCCGGTTCCGCGGCCAGGGGAGTCCTAACTGCACTCGCTGCTTCGTTTCCTTTTGATCCGCATGATCTACGCATCACGGCAAGTATCGGCTTGAGCATGTACCCAGAGGATGGTGACGACGCGGAAACCATGATGAAAAATGCCGACACGGCAATGTATCAGGCGAAGGTGAATGGCCCAAACAATTACCAATTTTTTAAGAAATTCATGAACGTCAGAGCCATCGAGCGGCAATCGGTTGAAGCGGACCTTCACCGGGCCCTAGAGCGGCACGAATTCATCTTGAATTACCAGCCGAAGGTAAATCTTGGAACAGGAGAGATTGCCGGCGGCGAGGCGCTGATACGCTGGGTTCATCCAGATCGAGGTCTGGTATCGCCCGACCAGTTCATACCGATCGCTGAAGACTGTGGCCTGATTTTACCGATCGGACATTGGGTCTTAACGGAGGCCTGTAGGCAAGCTCGAGAATGGATTGATTCCGGCTTACGCATCGTTCCTGTGGCTGTGAATGTATCTTCGCTAGAGCTCCGCAGCGAGGGCTTTCTCGAAGGCCTGCGAGCTATTCTGAAAAATAGTCGTTTGGATCCGTGCCATCTTGATCTCGAACTAACCGAAACAGCACTGATGCGGCATGCGGGGCCCACTGTCGCGCTGCTCAAAGACCTCAAATCGATCGGAGTCCAGCTCTCGCTGGATGACTTCGGTACCGGATATTCCAGTTTGCGTTATCTGAAATGGATCCCGATTGACACTCTGAAAATCGATCAATCCTTTGTGCAGAGCATCGCCACCGACCCGGGCGATGCCACGCTCGTTAGCACGATGATCAGCATGGCCAAAGGCCTGAAGAAACGAGTTGTGGGCGAGGGGGTCGAAATAGAAGAGCAGATGACATTTCTTCAGGCACTGGGATGTGACGAGGCGCAGGGCTACTATTTTAGTAAACCCGTGGCTGCCGCACAGTTCGCGAAGTTACTTGAAAAACGTCCAGCGCCATTCTTTATCCCCTACTTTCCCACGCTGCCCTTTCCGATAGACAAACCCGCCCGTATCTCAAGAACGGCGAAGGCTCACTGAGTTTGACTCCAGATGGGATTTGTGAGCCCTCCGTCTTTTCCTGGAAAGTAACCGTGAGCATCTCTTCTGAGGGTGTCCGCGTTGGCTCAACGTTTGCTGCTTCGATATACACGGAAGTTCTTGACTACAGCGCCAGTCTTATTCGCGCAGGACTACGCCAATGAGAGAATCGTGGACCTGAAGTACGCCATTGTAATCAATGAAGCCCAGATTCCTAAATTTATTCATGAAAAAACTGACTCGGGAGCGCGTTGTCCCGATCATTTCCGCGAGCATTTCCTGAGATATTTTTGGAAGCTTCGTATGTGGCGGATCTTGCTTGCCATAGCGTGCGAGCAGCAACAGAGTACGTGCCAGGCGTTTCTCGATGGAGTTAAAGAGCTGATCGATTAGGTCTTCCTCGACTCGAATGTTCCTGGTCAGCAAATAAGCGATGAAGCTGTCAGAGAACTTATGTTCCTCATGAAGAACGCGAATCATCTCAGTTTTTCCTATAACGAGTAGAGTCGTCGGCGAAATCGTTGTTGCTGTCTCGATCCGAAAAGGCAGCCCAGTTAGACACCCCTCACCGCAAAAGTCGCCCGGACCCAGAAGCGCCACAACGGCCTGCCTGCCAGCGTCGCTGACAACCGAGAGCTTCAAACGGCCTTCTCGTATATACATCACGGTCGTAGCGGGGTCGCCCTGACAGTAGACCTTCTGTGACTTTCGATACGCTACGGTTGTTCTGGCGACACCGGACGAGTTGAGGAATGCATGGGCATCGAAATCGTGTCTTGTCTTGCCATGCCTTGAGGGCTTAATCCTATGTTGCTGAGACATTACCTTCATACTCTTACTTATTTGTCATATTTAACATGACTACTAGATTTTATGCAAGATTCAAAGGAGCTTTTGAGCGGCCCACCTGCCGATCGAGAAATTCGTGATTCTCCGATTAACTTGCGCCTCTTACATTCGACTTTAGACAGTAATTGCATATTTTTAGATAGTACTGGTAACTCATAAGAACCTGTACCAAAACGGACAGATCGTATTCCCTCCATTGAATAGTCTTGTCGTCGAGGCAGTTTCTCCAGCGTCATTGTGACGATCTATGAGTGCCGGACCCCAGACCGGCGCTAAACAGGAAAAACGACGTTGATTTATCAGAGGGACTGGTGTGTCCGCGGTCGCGAAGTCAATTTGGGAAACGATCGCGATTCGCGCGTGATGCCAGGAACGTATCTTGGGGGAATTCGATGAGTTCGGAGATGCCTGCTCCAAACGCAGATAATGCCACGACAGGACGATTCGGTCCGGACGGACGCGACCGGCGCCGGCGGCACCGCGCAAAGATCACTTTGCCGGTGCACATTCGTGGCGGAATGGGCTCGTCCGATCCTTTCGAGGATCACGGTACGACAATTGACGCTTCGTGCGACGGTCTGCTAGTTGCGACCAATCGTCGCGGATATTGGGACGGAGAGCTCCTTGAGGTCACGTTTGCCTCCGTCGACAAACCGATGCCGTGGGGCGAATTCCAGCGAGCGCGTGTCGTGCGCACGGTTCTCATGCCGAACCAGCCTTTCTACGGTGTGGGGCTTGAATATCAGAAAACAGAATTGGTAAACGCGGAGAACAAGCTCGTTTCGAGCAGTGTTTCCACGGCCGTCCACGTGCTGGTCGTCGGGTCCGATCAACTGGCGGCGAGTGTCACGCGCGAGCTCTTAGAGCGGGATGGCTATGAAGTCGTGTTTTTCGCCAATGGAAAGACGGCGCTCGAATTGCTTCTCACTGAGATGCCCGACGTACTGCTAGTCGAAGTCGAAGACGGCGAGGTGAACGGCTTAGAGTTGTGCTCGATCGTGAAGAAAAGTATCCGGCATCAGCATATCCCCGTAATTCTTCTGACACGNNACGCTCGGCGCAGTCGGCCGATTATTTCGCATGCCACAAGGCGGGCGCAGTGATTTGCATGGCGATGCCCTGTCAGCCGGGAAAATTGCAGCAAGTCGTGAAATTGGCGGTGTCTCCGTCGTCGAGAAACTAGGCCGCAGAATGCCCTTCGTCGAATCGGAAAGAGGACTTAGCGCCATCGGATCAATTGTTGGGGGAATTAGAACTCCCTCGTGAAATGGAAAAGCTGTTGAATCGGAAAATACAACTCGCGTTCGGGTCCGCCATTTTGAGTTTGTTCATCTTGGGCGTGATCTCCTATCGCGGGACAATCGTTGCGGAGGAAAGTGCCCGTTGGGTGCGGCACACCCACGAAGTCCTTGAGAACCTCGAAGATTCGCTCTCTGCAATGCAGAACGTTGAATCGAGTTACCGCGCGTTTGCGTTGACTGGCAAGGAAAGCTATCTCGTGACCTACCGTGCCAGCATTGCGCGTGCAGAGCGCGCCAGGGCAGCCATCCGCAACCTAACGGTAGATAACTCCGTTCAGCAGCTCCAGATTCCATTACTTGAGAGCGTGGCCAATCAGAAGATCCAGTACGGCGAGGCCATCATCGGCGTGCGGCGGACACAAGGACTACAAGCGGCAGCGGATGCCATTGCAACCGGCCCGGGCCGGTCACTCATGGAGGCGTTTGAAGCGGTAAATCGCAGAATGCAGGATGAAGAGCTGCGATTGTTGCTTTTACGCGAGGCGGATGCGAAACGGCGCCTAGGGCGGACCAGAATTTATCTGACGCTAGGAGCGGCTCTAGGATTGTTGATTACCGTTCTTGCAGCTTGGAGCGCTCAGCGCGACAGCTCCAGGCGTGGTCTTGTAGAACAAGCGCTCCGGGAGAGTGAAGAGCGCAATCGTCTGGTCCTCGACGGAATCCAGAACTA
>PMAA01000044.1 GCA_003152355.1 Acidobacteriota bacterium
ATCTTGCCGGTCATCTTCGGATGTACCGAGCAGAAGTACTCATACGTCCCCGCATCCTGAAACGTGAACGAAAACTTCTCGTCCGTATCAAGCGCTCGCGATTTGAATTTGTGATCGACGCTGACAACGGTATGCGGCACGTCGTCCTTATTGATCCATGTCACTTGCGTGCCCACCGGCACCTCGATCTGCATGGGCCCGAAGCTGAAATTGTCGATGGTCACCGCGTTCGTGGCGGCGTTTTCCTGACTCGCCATTTGAGCTGCAGTCGGAGTTCCCGTTTGAGCTCCGCCGAGAGAACGTGCCCGCAGAGTGCCGCTCCCAAGCGTGAGCGAAAGAATCGCCGCTGCTCCAAGAATCACAGTTCCGAGTTTTCGTACGGCCTTGCTGTCTTGCATTTTCGATCGTCGCATCTGAAATCTCCTTTGATTTAAAGTGTTGAATCCACGATTGCCAATGTGTGTTTGCCGCGAACAAAGTTCACGTCAGTGATGCCCAGCATGCTGTGCAGTTTTTCTGCCGGCACTTTCAGAGGACCCGGAGAGTCGGCCTGCCCCGGCTGCGGTTGCGGAAAAGCTGTGGAATTCGCGGTGTGAAAGGTGATGTTGCCTTCGATCTTCTGCATAGTCTGGTGAATGTGTCCGTTCAGCACTGTCACGGACCCGAATCGTTTCAGGTAGGAAAGCGCTTGTTCGCTGTCGTCAGTCCCCCAGCCCCATTGCGGATAAATTGCCCAGAGCGGAATGTGCGCAAAGACAACGATCGGTGTGCTGCTCTTCAATTTGGCAACGTCCTTCTCGAGCCATTCGAGTTGCTCGTGGCCCAGGTTGCCGAGGCCACCCGCCTTCAGATTCAGCACGTTCACCAGTCCGATGAAATGTGCTCCCTTCTGATCGAAGCTGTACCAGCCATCCCCCGTGGTATCCTTGCCAAATCGCTCGTGGAACATCTCGCCGTTGTCGTTGAGCACGTCATGCTCGCCCGGAACGTAAAAAATGCGATCCGTCCTCAAGCTCTTCAGCGATTCGGCCAGCGTGTCGAACTCCTCAGGCTTCGAAAGGTGCGTCAGATCGCCGGTGTGGAGTACGAAGGAAGGCGGCGTGGGCAGCGCGTTCACCTTGGCAATGGCCTCGCGCAGCGTCGCCGTCACGTCGGGATTTGCCGCCTTGTTGAACCCAATGTGGCTGTCGCTGATCTGAACGAAGCTCAGATCGCCTTTGAGGTCGCCAACGTATTTGTGCATCACGTCAGACAGCGCAAACGACTTCAAAACGCCGCCCTGCAGCAAACACAGCGTTCCCGTTCCCGCCCACGCCATGCACTTCAGAAATCCGCGACGATCGATTCCATCGCCGTCCAGATTCTTTTCAATAAAGTCCGACATATCGCCTCCTTCGATTTCGCATCTGCGTTGGCCCCTAAGGCCTCTGGCGCTGCGTTCACTTGTCTCGACTTCCGATCCCCGCCAAATATTCCCGCCGGTCGCGTCTAATTCGGCTCCGGCTCGCGCCATTCATTACCAGCGATTAACGGGAATAAATTCAGTTGATAAGCAGTCTGGAAGACTGAGAATCTAATGCCCGCATGGAAGAAAAGCGCGGATCAGTCCAAGCCGGTGCTTTTGAACAGGTTGTGCTGCCGCACCTCGATGCGGCCTACAATCTCGCGCGCTGGCTCGTTCGCAATACTCACGACGCCGAGGACGTCGTTCAGGAAGCTTATCTTCGAGCCTTCAAATTCTTCGGCGGCTATGAGGGCGGCGACGCCCGCGCCTGGGTGCTAAAAATTGTGCGCAACACCAGCTACACATTTCTCGAAAAAAATCGTCCCGCCGATCTTTCGGAGGAGTTCGACGAAAAGGTTCACACCGGCACCGCCGAGCAGCTAGGCGCCGAAGCCGCGCTCGTGCAAACAGCCGATACCCGCATGGTGCGCGAGGCCCTGAATGAGCTGCCCGTAAATTTCCGCGAGGTCCTCGTTCTGCGCGAACTCGAAGGCATGTCCTACAAGGAAATCGCCGAAATGATAGGCAAGCCCATCGGTACGGTGATGTCAGGCTTGGCTCGCGGTCGCACTCAATTGCGCGATCGCCTTCTGCAAATGCGCCCAGAAGTGCGCAGCAATGTACCCCGCGATTTGCCCGGGGATTTGCCTAACAAAGAGGAGCAACGTGGCCTGCGAAAATAACGAGCGCTTGCTCCCGGCATATTTCGACGGTGAACTAGACGTAGTTCGCAGCATCGAATTCGAGGAGCATCTGAAGACTTGCCCGCAGTGCGCTGAGGATCTGAGCGACCTGCAAGCCATGCGCAGCTCAGTGCAGTCGGCCAATCTCTACAAACGCGCGCCCGAAAGCCTCAGATCCCGCATCCGCGCCGCGCTCCCCGCGGAAGCCCGCCCGCAACCCATCCCCATGCCTCGCCGGCGGACCTTCGAATGGCTCGCCGTCGCCGCCGCCATCCTCATCGCCGTTGTACTCGGCGCAAAAATGCTCCCCAATATCGGGAGCGAAAAACAGAATCTGATTGCCGAGGAAATCGTCGCGAGCCATATCCGCTCACTGCAACCCGGCCACTTATACGATGTCGAATCCACCGACCAGCACACCGTGAAACCCTGGTTCGACGGCAAATTGGACTTCGCGCCGCCGGTCATCAATCTCGCCGATCAAGGCTTCCCGCTCATTGGCGGCCGCCTCGATTACGTCGGCCATCGCAACGTCGCCGCCCTCGTCTATCAGCGCCAGAAGCATTTCATCAACGTGTTCGTCTGGCCCGAAGATTCAAAACCCGCGGAGATGCCGCAAGTTCAGGCCATCCAGGGCTACAATCTGGTTTTCTGGTCGCACAATGGCATGTATTTCTGTGCCGCCTCAGACCTCAATCTCGCCGAGCTCCGCCAATTCACCCAACTTCTCGAACGATAAGCGAATGCAGTTTGTGATTCGAGCGGCGGGAGGACAAGAAGGAACGGCGTGGGTTTCGGAGAAGGCCCCAAGAATTTGCAGGACTTCCGCCTTGGCCTTTCGGTGGGAGCCCCCGCATTCATGCGGGGGAGGAGCGCTTCAGCGCTCCGAAAGGACTCGTGCTCGCAATCGTGCGCTTTAGCGCTGGCCCCGCGACGTGCATAGGCTCGAGCGCCATTCATCATTCGTATCGCAGCGCCGCCGAACAATGCAGCGCGGCAGCTTTTGATTCCTTTCTCGTGACTTTATTTTATTCAGAGCCCGGAGGCCCCTGCCTCCGGGACCAATCGCGATTGTAGGCAGGCGCGCCGATTCAGCACTAGCCTTCGCGACCCCATCCACATACCCCACCACTTGTAACAAGCGACGCGGCATGCTATTCGTGAATGAGTGATGAATACGACCGACAACCTCGAAATGACCCGCGCCGGCATCGCGACGGGGCGCGTGCCCGCCCGCGACGCACGCTTCCGATCCGCCAGCGAACACAATCGCGTAAATGTAGCTCGGGTCTCCTGCCCTGACGAAGGAAGGGTCACACCCGAGGCTTTTATCGAGCCGGCGTCGAGAGGTGGAAAACGGACGAAAGGTCTCGCTACTGGACTTACAAGCTACGCGAAATCCGACTTAATATCTCGACACACCCCGCGAGAAATAATCGGCCTAACTCATACAAAACAAACGATCGAGGTGACAATATCTCGACACAAAAAAGAGACCCCAATATTCGTCGATTTGTCTAGGGCGTTGGGCGGCAAGACTGACCTGCGGGACAAGGGCGTCCATGCCGGAAGGTAAAGGCCTCGTGATCGTTTACACCGGCCCCGGCAAGGGTAAAACGACCTGCGCGCTCGGAACTGGATTCCGTGCCGTCGGCCAGGGCTTGCGAGTCCTGATGGTGCAATTCATCAAAGGCTCCTGGCACTACGGCGAGCTCGACGCGGCGAAGATGCTCGGCGACGACAAATTCGAAATTCGGCCCATGGGCCGCGGTTTCGTGAAAATTGGCGGCGCGGAAACCGATCCCGAGGACATCCGTCTGTGCGAGCAAGCCTGGGAATTTGGACGCGAACAAATTGACGGCGGGAGGTATGATCTCGTAATCCTGGATGAGATCAATTACGTGATCAGCTATAAAATGCTGGATGCGGAGAGAGTGGTAGCGGCGTTAGCGGCGCGGCCGGAGCGCGTCCACGTGATTTGCACGGGACGCAATGCACACCCGAAGCTTGTTGAGCTCGCCGATCTCGTCACCGAAATGCGCGAGATCAAACATCCGTACACGAAGGGAATCCTGGCGCAGCGCGGGATTGACTACTAATCATGGCCTGGTTCAAACGGCAGAAAAAACGGATCGAGCAGCCGACGCCGGCGGATGAGAGACGCGTCCGCACCGAAGGCCTGTGGATTAAGTGCGATGCCTGCCGCTCGATCATTTGGAAGAAAGATTTGCAGGCGAACTGGCAGGTCTGCTCCAAGTGCGATTTTCATTTCCGGCTGAGCGCGAAGCGCAGACTCGACCTTCTGCTCGACGACGGCCTGTGGACCGAGCAAGATGCCGAGTTGGTCTCGAGCGATCCGCTCGAGTTCGTTGACACGAAGCCGTACGCCAAGCGCCTGAAAGACACGCGCGAAAAACTGGGAATGAACGACGCGATCATCTCCGCACAAGGAAGTCTCGAAGGCCGCCCAGTGATTTGCTGCTCGATGGAATTTCAATTCATCGGCGGCTCGATGGGCGCGGTGGTGGGAGAGAAAGTCGCCCGCGCGATCGAGCGTTCGATCGAGCAGAAGGCGCCGCTAATTATCGTATCGTGCTCAGGCGGCGCGCGGATGATGGAAGGCGTCGTCAGCTTGATGCAACTTGCCAAGGTTTCCGCGGCTCTCGCGAAGCTCGATGACGCGCGAATTCCATTTATCTCAGTCCTTACTGATCCGACCACGGGCGGCGTCACTGCGAGCTATGCCATGCTGGGCGATCTGAATATCGCCGAGCCGGGCGCGCTCATCGGATTCGCCGGCCCCCGCGTGATCGAGCAAACCATTAGGCAGAAGTTGCCCGAGGGTTTCCAGCGCGCGGAATTTCTCCTCGAGCACGGATTTCTCGACGCCGTCGTGCATCGCAAGGAATTGAAATCCTACATCGCCCGTTCTCTCGCTTTCTTCCAGAACTAGAATGCAGTACGAGGAAGCGCTCCGCTACCTACTCTCGCTCGGCCGCGAGCTCGCTTCGCCGCGCCAAGCGCACGTTCAGAAATTCGATCTACAAAATATTTCAGCGCTAGCCGAAGGTATGGGCCACCCGGAACGCTGCGCACCCTGCGTCCACATTGCCGGCACGAATGGCAAGGGTTCGACAGCCGCGATGATGGAATCAATCCTGCGTGCCGCCGGAATGCGCACGGGGCTCTACACCTCGCCGCACCTCCAGCGAATCAACGAGCGCATCCGCATTAATGGCAAACCTGTCTCCGACGCGCGATTCGCCGAAGCGTTCAAACGAGTGCTCGCGGCAATCGAAGCGCTGATGGCATCTGGAGCGCTTCCAGCGCATCCAACTTTTTTTGAATGCATGACGGCGATTGCGTTCGATGTTTTCGCGCGGAATGGAATTGAATTTGCGATATATGAAGTCGGTATGGGCGGGCGTCTCGACGCGACAAACATAGTGACGCCGGAAGTTTCGATCATTACCCAAATTGATTTCGATCATGAAGCATATCTCGGACATTCGCTCGAGGAGATCGCCGCAGAGAAAGCCGGAATCATCAAGCCGGAGAGTATCGTGGTCAGCGCGGCGGAGCGGCCTGAAGCGCGCGCCGTGATCGCGCGGCGATGCAAGGATCAGCACGCAAGGCTAGTTGAAATTGACGATGCATGGCGCGTCAACGAGATCGTTCCGGACGTCTTCGGAAATCACGCGACAGCCAGGTGGCTGGCCGATAGCTCCGCGATTGAGCTCCAAATTCCGCTCGCCGGAAACTTTCAGGTAAGGAATGCGCTCACCGCGGCCGCTGCGGCGAAGGTCCTGATCGAGCGGGGATTTGCCCTCGACGCAGCCGCGATCGAGCGTGGAGTCTCAAAAGTTCAGTGGCCCGGCCGGATTGAGCACGTCGCCGAGCACCCAGACGTCTATCTCGATGGCGCGCACAATCCCGCTGCTGCACGCGAACTCCATGCGTTTTGGGATGAGCGCCTGGCGGGTCGGCGCATCATTCTCGTCTACGGAGCGATGCGCGATAAAGCCGTCGACGAGATCGCCGGAGTGCTGTTTCCCCGCGCCGAGCACGTGATTCTCACTCAGCCGCACCAATCCCGCGCAATCTCCGCGGATCTGCTTGCGCGAATGACGTGCCACCACGCGACGCAATGTGAATCCATCGCCGACGCGACGCTCGCGATCGATCGCGCCTTGCTACTTGCTGGCGAAAATTGTGCCGTATTCATCACGGGGTCGCTATTCCTGGTGGGCGAAGCGCGTTCCCGGTTTTGCGAAAAGACTCCGAATCTTCACATCGCCAGCCGCTGATTCACGCACTTAAAAATTCAACACGTGTTGACTATTCATTCCACGCGGGTTATTGAGACTGCCCGTTGTCGAACACAGGTGTCCGCTCCCGCCACACCTGGGACGCTCTTCCCTCGCTTTCATGTACGCAATGACGTAGCGAAAATGTTTCAGAAATGTGCGAGCGTTCGTGGCGTCGAAATCCACATGTCTCCGTCTAAACAGGCAGAGAGTATGGAGGGTGTGATGACACGCGAGGACAGAAGGCGGAAGCTCGAAGCCTTCGGCAGCGCGCCAGCGCTGCTTGCGAGATCTCTGCGCCAAATTCCGAAAAAGATGTGGATGTATAAAGTGTCCGCGGATACCTGGAGCATTCACGAAATTATCCTCCATCTAGCGGACAACGAGGCGAACGCCTACATCGTTTGCAGACTTATGATCGCTCAGCCCGGCTCTCACGCGCTGATGTTCAATCCAACGTTGTGGGCTGGATCGCTCGGTTATTTTCACCAAAGCACAAAAGAAGCGCTCGAAATCATTCGCCGCCTCCGTCGGATGACTTACCACGTGCTTGCGGCGCTTCCTGAGACCGTGTGGTCGCACCGCGCGGATCCGCGCGAAGAAAGTGCAATGACGCTGGACAACTGGCTCGAACAGCAGGAACGCCACATTCCGGCGCAGATCACCCAGATGCAGGATATTTACCAAATCTGGGCCAAGACTCATCCTCCCCGCAAGCTGCCAAGCCCGCGATCTCACAATCCGAGCGGCATCGAGAGCCGATATACTTCCCTGTCTGTGCGGACTTAGCCCTTCTCACATCACACTTGCGATTTGGCGTGAATCGGCCTGGTTCGTCGAACGCTGTCCCGCGCTGCGCTTGCCCCGTCGGCGTCACATTAGGCAGGTTGCCGCGTTATCGCCACGATGGTAGGATGGCCTCTCGATGAGTCCCCGGCAGCCGATTCATACCGCTTCTTCCACTGATTTTGCTGCGCCTGCTCCCCGCGTAGGCGTGTCGTATCGCACGCTAGATGAACAACTTACGAATAAACGGGACCGATACGATATCTACAACGATGCGGTGCGCCGGGCAGGTGGCGAGCCCATAGAAGTGCCGCTCAATCTTTCGACAGGCGACTTGGCAAAGCTGACTGCGACGCTTGACGCGTTTGTCCTCACTGGAAGTCCGGCCGACGTTGATCCTGCCCGATACCGTGCCGCGCGGCATCCGAAATGCGCGCCGGCGGATCCGCGGCGCGAAGAAACGGACCTCGCGCTTCTAAAAGACGCATTCGCGGAGCACAAACCCGTGCTCGCGATCTGTTACGGCATCCAAATCCTGAATGTTTTCTGCGGCGGTTCTCTGATTCAAGACATTCCGAGCGAATGGCAAACGACGATCGTCCATTCCTGGGATCGCGCGGCCGGCGCGCCGGAGCCGCACCATACAATTCAAATCGAGCCCGGCTCACGCCTCGCGCAACTGGGTGGTGGGCTTGCGGAGACAGAAGTCAACAGCTCGCATCACCAGGCGATTCGCGAACCCGGGCGGGGCCTACGCGTGATCGCGCGGGCGCTCGACGGCATCATTGAGGGCGTTGAGTGGACGGGCGACGCGGATTGGGTAACCGGGGTGCAATGGCACCCGGAGAGAATGCCGGGCCACCCGCTCTCGGCGGCTCTTTTCCGCGAGCTAGTGGGAATTGCACGAAGCGCACAAGTTCGCGGCTGAAACTCCCGCGACGGATTTTCGGCTCCAAAGCGCCGCATTCCATCACTTTCAAAACTTGGGCACTTTGAATCTTGGGCACTTTCAAATCTTGGGGGATTCATGATTTCTCTGGCGGGTAAGGCGGCGCTGATTACGGGCGGATCGCGCGGGATTGGAGCCGCAGCGGTGAAGCTATTCGCGCAGGCGGGCGCGGACGTTGTGTTCAACTATTACAAGAACCGCGAGGCAGCCGAGCAAGTGCAGCAGGAAACGCGCAAGCACGGCACGCGCGTCGAATCGTTCAAGGCCGATTTGAGCCGCATGACAGACAACAAAAAACTTGTGGAATTCACGCGCGAACGGTTAGGGCGCATAGACATCCTGGTCGCGAACGCGGGCATCTGGAATGAGAAGGACACGCCCATCGAGGATGTCACCGAGCGTGAGTGGAACGAAATGGTGAAAGTGAATTTGAACAGCGTGTATTCCGTCATCCACTTCACGGTGCCGNNGGACAGCGCGGCGAAGCGTTTCACACGCATTACGGAGCGACGAAAGGCGCGATCATCAGTTTTGTGAAGGGACTTTCGAGTGAGCTTGGCCCGCATCACATTCTCGTCAATTGCGTCGCGCCCGGGTGGGTGGATACGGACATGTCGGCATCGGTGCTGCGAACGAAAGCGGGATTGAAAACCGCGGCGCGAAATATTCCGCTCGGGCGCCCGGCAACGGCGGAAGAAATTGCCGGACCGATTTTGTTCCTTGCTTCAGACCTCGCGAATTTCATCAACGGTGAAACCGTCAATGTGAATGGAGGTTCGGTGTTGTGCGGATAGCGAAGCCAAAGATCCTGGCGGTACTTGCGCTGGCCGCATCAGGTTTTCTCGCCGCGCCCGCGCGCGCTCAGGAGGCGACTGAAATTCTGATGCCGGATCAAAGCGCGGAACAGGCGAAAGAGTTTATTCGCCAGGCCGTCCAAGCGCTGGGCGGCAGCGCGTATCTTCACGTGAACGACGCGACGTGCATCGGACGTCTCGGACAATTCGGCCACAACGGCGATCTCACGGGCTATGAAAAATTCATCGATTATTCGAAACTGCCGGACAAGGATCGGAACGAAAATCTTCCCAAGCGGAATATCATCGAAGTATTGAACGGCGACAAAGGCTGGGCGCTCGATCGCGGCGGCGTCGCTGACGTGGCGGAAGACACGGTTTCCCAATTTCAAGAAGATCAGAAGGTCGATATCGACAACATTCTGCGTAATCGCTGGAAAGAGCCAAACGTCACCCTGCGCTACCTCGGTCCGGATGTGGTGGATTTGAAGGAAGCGAATTGGATTGAGTTCGTGGATCCGGATAATCGCTCGGTGCGAATCGCATTCGCAAAATTCACGCACCTGCCGATTCGCAAGAACGTGGTCACGCGCGATCCCAGCACTCATTTGCGCACCGACGTGACTGAGTACTACACGAACTATCAGCCGATTGCCGGCGTGACGACGCCGTACCAGATCACGCGGGAGCGCAACGGCCACAAGGTCTACCAGGTATTTTTCGACGATTGCAAATACAACACGAATCCTGCCGACAGTCTTTTTACGAAGGAATCGCTCGAAGCGCGTTGGGCGCAAGTCGGGAAGAGCTACATAAAGAAGCAAGAGAAACAGAAAGCGAAGGACGCTAAAGAAGCGCAGAACAGCGGAAGCGATAGCGACAAGGACAACGACAAGAACTGAGCCGTCGTCTCCGATCCCCAGCAGTTCGCGCGAATCTCGCGTGCCGTATCCCTCCCCAGTCTAGACGGCGCGGCCAAGGGTGTGTCGCGCAGCAGGAAACAGCTCACAGAATTTGCGGCGTCAGAACGTTGAATCGCTGCATCCAACTTGACGTGGCGCAATATAGGTCGTGGCACGACATAAATCGTGGCATGAAATTGCACCGGGGGTGAAATAGTGACGGAAGTGCGTAACGCGAGACATGCGGCGACCGGCATGCCATTTTTTATTTTCCTAACCATTCTCGCGGCGCTGCTCGTTGTAACGGTGGCCGCGCGCGGCGATTCTGCCGCATTCGATTTGACCGGTCCTCGTGTGGACATGAGAGTGACACGCGCGGGAAGAACTTTGCCGATTTCGGATGTACCGAACTTTCAACCCGGCGACCGAATCTGGATTCATCCCGATTTTCCTGAAGAACAGTCGGCGCATTACTTGTTGATCGTCGCATTTCTGCGCGGTTCGACAAACCCGCCGCCGGAAAATTGGTTTATTCGCGCTGAGACCTGGACGAAGAAAGTGCGCCAGGAAGGAATCGTTGTCACTGTCCCGCAGGAGGCGCAGCAGGCTCTCTTTTTTCTCGCTCCGGAAACGGGGGGAGATTTCAGCACGTTGCGTTCGACGGTGCGCGGAAAGCCGGGAACGTTTGTGCGCGCGTCGCAGGATTTGAATCAGGCGAGCCTCGATCGGACGCGAGTCGATAAATATCTCAGCGAAATCAAGGAAACTTCCGAAACCGATCCGAAGGCTCTCCATGAAAAGTCTGTGCTTCTCGCCCGGACGCTCAATCTCAAGATTGACCCCCAGTGCTTTGATAAGCCCGTCGAGCAGCAACGAGCGTGCCTCACGCAGAATACGGATCAACTGGTGTTGAACGACGGGCATAGCCAATCGATGGTCGCCGCACTGACCTCGGGCCCGTCTTCCGATTTGATTGGGTCGCTCAGCTCGACGCCGATGGCCGGCGCGGGATATTTCAGTCCTTACGTGGGCGCGGTGATGGATGTCGCGAAAATTATGAGCACCATTCATACCGCGGAATACCAATACATCCCGGCGCTGACTTTGTTTGGGAAGGATCAACTGACGCTCAAGCTGAATAATCCGCCGTCGTTTCAAAATCCAAAATCCGTGCTGGTTGCCGCGCTGCCCGCTGTGGAAGCCGCGCAGTTGCCTCCGCTTCGGCCGGTGACGCCGGATGAAGTTTTGTGCGCGCAGAAATCGCCGCTGGTGCTTCCGGTTGAAGGAGCTCCTTTGGTTTTTTCCACCGGCATCGCGCACGATCTGGTCCTGCGCGTTCAGGGGAAATCCGGCGCTGTCGTGGATTTGCCTGCCACACCGGACGCAGCGCGCGGCGGCATGTTCATCAACACAAAGGCGCTCGAAGCCGGTAATTTCGGCACGGAAGTTACCGGGACGCTTCACGGATCTTGGGGCTTCGATTCATTCGATGGACCCGCATTTCACTTGCGCGTCGCCCACTCGGTGACATGGACGATTCCTCCTGCCGATCAGAGCGCTCTGATAGTCGGCCGCGAGGATTCGATACATTTGCAATCGGATTGCGCCGTCTGCGTGGACCAGGTCAGCCTTACGGATGAACATGGAAAGGATCTGAAAGCGACGTGGAAGCTTGGCAAGCCGGATGAAATCGAAGTGCAAGTTCCGTTGAAGGATGAGATGGCCGGCCGAATGACGATTTTGGTGAAACAGAATGGCCTGGCGAAGCCCGACGAACTTTCGTTGCATGCGTATTCGGAAGCTGCCCACCTCGATCACTTCACCATCAGCGCCGGCGACCGGCACGGTGTGCTGAAGGGAACGCGCCTCGATGAAGTTCAAAGTTTCGAACTGCGCGGGATTAATTTTGTTCCGGCAAAATTGACGCGGGCCGCTCAGGCGGACGAACTGAGTCTTGCCGCGCCGGAGGCCGCGCCCGCCACCGAATTGCAACCCGACGAAAAGCTGACTGCACACGTGGCGCTGAATGACGGGCGAGTCTTGAATCTTCAAACTACCGTTGAGCCGCCGCGTCCGAAGGTTACTTTGGTCAGCAAGAGTGTGTCGCTCGGCTCCGCAACTTCGGCGATTCGACTCGGCAATAAAGACGAGCTGCCGCAGGACGGACGGCTATCAATTTTTCTGAAGTCGGAAGTGCCCGACAAATTTCCACGGACGGAAAAGATCGAAGTGGCGACAGAGGACGAATCGTTCAGCGTGCTTTTGAGCGTGGCCGATGGAAACTTGATTCTACAGGATTCGCAGAATCTGCTTGCCGAACTCGATCCACTGAAGGCTTTCGGAGCGTCAGCGTTCGGAAAGCTTCGCTTCCGGGCTGTCGATGCCGGCGGCGAAAAGGGAGATTGGCAACCTCTTGCGAGCCTTGTGCGGATTCCGTCGCTGAAGGAAGTGCGCTGCCCCGATAGTCCCGACAAACAGTGCACCCTGCACGGGACGAATCTATTCTTGATTGATTCCGTCGCGTCCGATTCTCAATTCACGCACACGGTTCCTGTTCCCTCGGGCTTTGCGGACGCTGCGTTGAGCGTGCCGCGGCCGAATGGAACGCTTTTGTACGTGAAGCTGCGGGATGATCCGTCAACGGTGGATACGGTTGTGCTGCCGGTGCTGCCCGACGAGCAGTAGGCGGCGAGCTGAGTTTCGGCGCTGGCGATGCGACGATTTTCGAGTTTAGTTCGGCGCGTCGCCCAGGTCTTTCAGTTTTTGCTCGGCGCTGGCTTTGATNNCAGGCGAGCCTGATCTTTCTGGCCGTCTGCGAGATAGGCGTCGGAGAGGCTGTCGTAAGCGTTCGGGGATTTCGGAAACGCGGCAACATTCAACTTAAAAATCTCGATGGCGCCTTTGGTGTCGCCGATTTGAAGGTGCCCGTAACCCATCCCGTTGACGATCACCTCAGGAAAGAGGGCTGACGCCCGAACGTGTAGACGTGCATCAGACGCCATTTCCCCAACTTTGATCGCGCCGCCGGGCTCGTCAATCAATTCCAGGGTCTGCACTTCTTCCCGCGACATACCGGAAACGGTGTTGGCCGGCGCGCTTCCGGGAGTTTTTTCGAGCGTCGTCACGAACCAATCCACAATCATGCCGGGCAATTCCGGATGCGGCGCGAACATCGAGGTTCCGTGTCCGCCCGTTGCGTAGTGAACGAATTTGTCGCCAAGGTTCGTCGAGATTCCCAACAAGAACTCCATGGCGAGCGTGGAGTCGCCATCACCATCGTCGTCGGCGACGGAGGCAAAAAGCGGCAGTTTTGCCGACTCTTGCAGAAAATGCCGGCCGTCGCGATTCGTGTCACCCGAGAGCAGCACCAGCGATTTCACTTCGGGATGGCGCCGCGCCAATTGAATCGCTTGATGGACGCCGCAACTTGCGCCGCCCGCTCCGACGATGCCCGGCGTGACGCCTGGCTGCGAAACGAGATAGCGGAAGGCGAGATCCAAGTCGCCGGGCCATTTTTGATTGACGTATTCAAGGCGTTCCTGCTGGGTGATGTCGGCGAACCGGCCGCCGCCGCTTTCGCCGAAACCGCGGTAATCGACCGTGAGAACGTTGATGCCTGCATCCGAGAGGCGCTCGGCGAGATCGTCCCAATTGTGGCGCTGCTGATTGCACTGATGGAAGAGGATCACTCCGGGCCCCGGTGCGGACGCGGCAAAGAATGTCGCTTTCAGTGCGGTGCCGTCCGCGGCGGTCAAATCCACTGTGCGCGGTGCGGGCGGCTCAGATGCCGCGGAGGCAAGCGCACACGGCACCAACAGCAGAAAAATAGATAGAGAAAAGCGCCGCAATAACATGGTGCCTCCTTGAGCCGCGAGCGATCATCTTCAATGCTGTTCCAGGAGGCAGGAGCCTCCCGGCTCTGAAGTCAGTCTGCTAGTCGAGCATCGGAGCCACGAGGCTCCCGCCTAGGGGTCGGCGCGACCATTCTAAACGCAATTCCGCTAACGTGGACTTAGACGATCGAAACGACTCTCCGGATAGGCGTTCACTAGCTGTCTTGGCAAGTTCAAATCCGCGGCTTACTGAAGCGTTCATCAAGGAGCGCTGTGGCCGGCGCACTTCAGCACTCCCAGGTACTCGCGCCACGGGCCAACGCCCTCCCGATATTGGTACGCCATAATCCGCGAGATTTGGTGGAGATGAGTTAAGTCATGAACTGCCCAGGTCGCCAGCAATTCTGACAAAGTAACTACTCCGAGGGCAGGATGTCGCCCACGCTTCTCAAGGTCCTCTTGCCGCAAATTCAATCCACGCAGTTGGCCCAGATTTTCCGAGCGCAGACGGCCAAATTCATCCAATAACTGCCCGAGCGACTTACCATGACTCTCTCGTATGTGTCCCCAACGATCGAAACGCTCAAATGTTTGAGTTTCGCCCAATTGCAGCACCATCTTCGCGCGCGGCATCCAATCCGTACGTTCGCCATGAATCAGATGGCCGACGACATCAAACGCGCTCCAAGTGCTCTCACCTTCATTTCGGAGCGTCCACGTTTCCGGAAGATCACGTAGAAGCGCGTTGAGAGCGGGCGGGGTGCGAGCGAGAAGCGATATTGTGATCTCCAAGTTATGTTCCATCATGCTCCTCAATTCGTAGACAGCGATTTTCCAGAGAGACTCTGATTGTATCTGCTCTGCAACGCATGCGTCAGCCGCCAACTCTGTGAGAACATCGCCACGTCTCCACGAGACGAGCTTTTTTGTTGCGTTGCGTGCGGCGGGGTATAATCGCGGGATGCGAATGACGCAGGGAAAGTCACTGAGGCGGCGTGTGCGGGCCGCCGATGCCATTCACGGGACGACCGTGCTGTGCGTGCGCCGGGATAATAAGGTTGTGCTCGCGGCCGACGGGCAGGTCACGATGGGCGAAGGCGTAGTGAAGCACAACGCCAAGAAGACGCGCCGGCTCTTCAACGACAAGATAATAGCGGGCTTCGCCGGCAGCACCGGTGATGCTCTCTCGCTCTTCACGCGTTTCGAGAACAAGCTGCAGGAATTTCACGGCAACTTGCAGCGAGCGGCGGTCGAGCTGGCGAAAGAATGGCGCACCGACCGTTCGTTGAGGCATCTCGAAGCGCTACTGGTGGTCGCGGACGTGAAATCTACATTCCTGCTCTCAGGCAATGGCGACGTGATCGAGCCGGACGACGGCATTTGCGCGATCGGATCTGGCGGGCCGTATGCGCTCGCCGCCGCTCGGGCGCTGATCAAGCATTCCAAGCTCAATGCCAAGGAAATCGCTCAGGAAGCGATGCGAATCGCGAGCGAAATCTGTATTTTCACGAACGCAAACTTCACGATGGAAGAGTTGTGAGCGGAACGCTGAAGGAAGACAAGGCATGGTGATCTATTTGTCCGGAGAACCGCAAGCGACCCCAGCAGAACCGATACCGTCGTTCGACGAGTTGACCCCTCGGGAAATCGTGGTCGAACTCGATAAGTATATCGTCGGTCAGAATGCCGCGAAGCGCGCGGTGGCCGTGGCATTGCGTAATCGCGTGCGGCGCCAGAAGCTCCAGCCGGAGATGGCTGAGGACGTCCTGCCGAAAAATATCCTGATGATCGGGCCCACCGGCGTGGGCAAGACGGAAATCGCGCGGCGCCTTGCGCGGCTTGCGGGGTGCCCGTTCGTGAAAGTCGAAGCTTCAAAGTATACGGAAGTGGGCTACGTCGGGCGGGACGTCGAATCGATGGTTCGCGACCTCATCGAAACTGGAATTGACATGGTGCGCGAAGAGAAGCTCGACGAAGTGGCCGAGCGCGCCGAACAATCCGCCGAGGAGCGCCTTCTGGATCTTCTGCTTCCGCCGACACCTCCGCCGGCCGAGGTGCCGGGGATGGTTACAAACGACGCTCAGCGTAAAGAACAGGCGCAGCGGACGCGAGAAAAGCTCCGCATACAGCTTCGCGAAGGAAAGCTCGATACGCGCATGGTGGAAGTCGAGGTTCGCGAGAGGTCAATGCCTGCGTTTGAGATCGTCACCAATCAGGGCATCGAGGAAATGGATATCAACGTCAAGGACATGCTCTCCGGCGTGTTTGGCCAGCAGAAGAAAAAGCGGAAGATGACGGTTGGCGAGGCTTTCGATTATCTAATTCAGGAAGAAGAGAATCGTCTCGTGGATATGGATCACGTGACACGGATCGCGCTTGAGCGCGTCGAGCAGATGGGAATTCTTTTCATCGACGAAATCGACAAGATTGCCGGGCGCGAATCGGGGCACGGCCCGGACGTATCCCGCGAGGGAGTGCAGCGCGATATTTTGCCGATCGTCGAGGGCACGACTGTGAATACGCGCTACGGCATGGTGCGCACCGATCACATTCTTTTTATCGCGGCCGGAGCGTTCCACACGACCAAGCCTTCCGACTTGATTCCCGAACTGCAAGGCCGCTTTCCGATTCGCGTGGAGCTCAGCTCCTTGAGCGAAGCGGATTTTATCCGTATTTTGACGGAGCCGAAAAACGCGCTCATCAAGCAGGCCATCGCTTTGCTTGAGACCGAAGGATTGAAAATCGCGTTCACCGACGATGGTGTGGCCTCGATTGCGAAGTTTGCCGCCGTGGTGAATGAACAGACCGAGAACATCGGCGCGCGCCGCCTGCACACGATTCTCGAAAAGGTGCTCGAAGAAATTTCATTCGAGGCGCCCGAGCTGAAAAAGAAGAGCATCAAGATTGATGCGGCGTACGTGCAGAAGCAACTCGTCAATATCGTGAAGGACCAGGACCTCAGCCGTTACATTCTGTAGTTACCGCATAATTGAGATGAAAACGAAAAGAGCGGAAACTTCGTCCCGCGCTCTTCCGGGCCGGGCGCGGTCCGGCGTTTCGAGTTTTCAGCTTTTCATCGCTGTATTTTGCGTTTCTTTCGCGACGGGATGCGCCGCGCCAAGCGAACCCACCACCCGCCACGCTCCCGCGCCGGCTGCCGTGACTGGCCTGAGCGCCCGCCAACTGGGAAGCCGCGTTTATTTGTCATTCGCCCTGCCGACGAAGACCGAAGATCACAAAGCATTCAGTGCGACACTCTCGTTAGACATTCACTGGGAATTTGTCGCGCCGGGTGCTACGCCGCCCGATGCTGCTGCCATCGAAAAGCAAAATGTTCTCGTTCGAGTTCCGTCCGCGCTGATGAGCCAGTACACAAATGAAGGACACGTTCTCTTTCCCGTTGAGTTGAAGCCCGAAGATTTAAAGAGCCACTTCGGCGGGCGGGCTGCGTTCGTTGTGCGCACGCGGATTTCCGCGAGGCGTGCGTCCGAGCCATCGAATGTTGCAGTCGTACGAGTGTATCCGCCGCCGCCGCCGATCGCTGATCTTGCGGCAACCGTCACGCAGGAAGCCGTGGAGCTGAAGTGGTCGGCGGTTACGCCGCAAGCGGGGCTGAGCGATCTGGCAGGCGCAAATGCAACCGCGGCTGTGAGCTATCGCGTTTATCGAGCGGAAAAAACTGGAGCGACGACCGGCGCGGCGAATGCGACCAACGCGAAAAATTCAGCTAATACCCCCACCGTATCCCCGGCTGCGCCGCTGTCCGAATTACTCGGCGAGGCTCCGACGCCGTCGTTCCGCGACACAACTTTCCAATTCGGCCATGCCTACGTGTACTCGGTTCGCAGCGTGGTTCGATATGGCGCGACGCCCAATGAATCCGTGGAGTCAGACGAATCGAATTTGCTCGCGCTCGCGCCCAAGGATATTTTTCCTCCGGCCGCGCCGCAGGGTTTGGTCGCCGTGCCGGTTCCGGCAACTTCAAACACGCCGGTTGGCATCGAACTTTCGTGGGCCATCAGCGCTGAAAGCGATTTAGCCGGCTACAACATCTATCGCAGCGACCACGATTCTAAATCTCGCCAGCGGCTGAACCAGAGTACGTTGCTGACGCCCGCGTATCGTGATATCACTGTGCTCCCGGGACGCTTCTACTCTTACACGGTCACCGCTGTTGATCGTGCCGGCAATGAAAGCCCCGCAAGCGAACCGGTGACCGCCGGAATCTCTCCGGCGGAAAAGGAATCGAGCCAATAATTGTGAGCGCCGCAGCAACGAATCCGCGCCGTGTGTGGAATGTTATTCAGAGTCCCGTGATCCACACGGGGATATTCGCAGGCGTGTTGCTTGTCGGGGTGATGTTGGCCTCACTGATCGCGGCCACGCGCATGCCGCAATTTGATTCGATCGCCGCGCTGCGGAACCTTGTGTGTTTCGGTGCGTTCGGGCTGGTGATGACGATCCCTGTCGCGCGATATTTCGGATCTCCCTGGCGATTGTTCACGGCGGGAATCACGGCGTGGTCGATACTTGCTGCAGCGTATGCCGGCGCGACAATGTTCTTCGACAATCTCATCAATCGGCTGGGAATGACGCCGTTACACCTGCTCATGCTGGGCGGCGTGATTTACGGCGTGCTCGCCGTCGGAGTTTGGGTCGCGTCGTCTGTTGTCTCTCTTATCTGGCACCACGCACCCGTCGCCCACGTGAGAACGATTGAAGTGCCCACCCGCAAACAATGAAGCTGTGCCGCTTCCAGCCGCTTGAATTTTCCGCCGCTTTAATTACGCGCGACGACACGGAACTGCGCCCGGCGACTTCCTGCGGATTGATCGAAGGCGAACGCCTTCGCGAGATTCGTAGCCTTTTCGGCAGGCTGGAATTAACCGGCCGCGATTGGTTGCTGGAAGATGTCCGCTTGCTTGCGCCCGTCGAGCCATCCAAAATCGTTTGCGTCGGCCGGAATTACGCGGAACACGCCGCTGAGCTTGGCAATGAAGTTCCAAAGGAGCCGCTGATTTTTCTGAAGCCGCCGTCATCCGTGATCGGCCCCGACGAGCCGATCATTTTGCCGAGCATCTCGGAACGAGTGGACTACGAAGGCGAATTAGCCATCGTTATCGGCGAGCGGCTCCATCTTCCGGGCGAGGGCGAAGATTTGCGGCGTTACATTCTCGGCTACACTTGCCTGAATGACGTGACCGCGCGGGACATTCAGAAGCGCGACGTCCAATTCACACGCGGTAAGAGCTTCGATACATTTTGTCCCATTGGCGCCGTAATCGAGACCCAATTGGATGTTGCCTCGGCAACTGTTGAAACCCGCGTCAATGGCAACTGTAAGCAGATTGGTCACATATCTGGCATGCTTTTCCCCATCGAAGTTATAATTCGCTGGATTGCACGGGTGATGACGCTACTGCCTGGCGATGTCATCGCGACCGGAACACCGCCCGGCGTTGGTCCGCTCGCAGACGGCGACGTGGTCGAAGTGAGCATCGATGGTATCGGAACCCTGCGCAATCCAGTCGCTGCAGAAGGCGACTGATTTTCCGTCAGGCAATTTGGATTCGCATTGAAACAGCTTCTCGACAATTGGCAACATTACCTGCCGCTAGCCGGCGTCGGCGTGGCTGTCCTCATCGCCGCGTATTTTGTTTTGCGCAAACGCGATATTGATCCCAACGAGATCGAACGCGAGCGGCGTCTCTATCTCAACCGCATCGGGCGCATTGTGGAAGGCCAGGTTCTCGAGATTGAAGATAAGGTCGCGGTTCCTAAGCCCGAACCGCCGCGCGGAATTTTCGGGCGGCACAAAAGCGTGCAAAACGGGAGCGCCGGTGTCGCCACCATGCTGCTTCACTACACTTATTCCATTTCGGGAGTAACTTACGAAACGGCGCAAGACATTACCGGCATGGAGCAGCGCGCGGCCCTCAATCGCGCCGTTGTCGGCAAGGCAGCGAGTGTAAAATACGACCCTTCGAACCCCAGCAATTCCATTCTCATCGCCGAAGATTGGTCGGGCCTTCACTAAGTCTTCACTGCATACTGCGGGCCGCTTGCTGCGCGCCGCATGCTATGGCACGCTACCGCTTCGCGATTTGCCGCGAACAAAAGGCCAAATGGACCGTCCCGCAAAGCACCACGATCGCCTTGAAGAATTGCGCCGCCACAATGCAGAAGCGGAAATCGGCGGCGGTACTGAACGCCGCGAGCGGCAGCACAAGGAAGGCAAGCTCGCCGCCCGCGAGCGTATCGAGTTGCTCCTCGACGAAGGAACATTTGAAGAGCTCGACAAGTTTGTCCGGCATCGCTGCGACGATTTCGGAATGGAGAAACAGAAGCCGATGGGCGACGGCTTCATCACCGGTTACGGGCGAATTGACGGCCGCCTGGTTTACGTTTTCGCTCAGGATTTCACGGTTTTCGGCGGTTCGCTTTCCGAAACCAACGCGCAAAAAATCACGAAAGTCATGGATCTCGCGATGCGCGCGGGCGCTCCCATTATCGGCTTGAACGATTCGGGCGGGGCGCGCATTCAGGAAGGCGTGATGTCGCTCGCGGGGTATGCCGATATTTTTCTGCGAAACACGCTTGCGAGCGGCGTCGTGCCGCAGATCAGCGCGGTGATGGGCCCGTGCGCCGGCGGCGCCGTCTATTCGCCCGCGATCACCGATTTTATTTTTATGACTCGCGACACTTCGTACATGTTCGTCACCGGCCCGGATGTGATCAGGACGGTCACGCACGAGGAAGTGACGAAGAACGAACTGGGCGGCGCGATGACGCACAACGAAAAAAGCGGCGTCGCGCATTTCGTGGCGCAGGACGACGCCGACTGCCTGGCGATGATCCGCGAGCTTGTGGGTTATTTGCCGTCCAACAATCTTGAAGATCCGCCGCGCCGCCAGAGCGCCGATCCCTGGGACCGCAAAGACGCTGCGCTCAATTTCGTCGTCCCCGAAGATCCAATGAAGCCGTACGACATCAAAGACGTGATTCACGCGATCGTGGACGATGGGGATTTTTTCGAAGTGCATGAGCATTTCGCCGGAAATATCGTGGTCGGATTTGCGCGGCTCGATGGCAGGCCGGTCGGAATCGTCGCGAATCAGCCGGCAAATCTGGCGGGAGTTCTCGACATTAATGCTTCGGTGAAGGGTGCGCGCTTCGTGCGCTTCTGCGATGCGTTCAATATTCCGCTGATCACGTTCGAGGATGTTCCCGGCTTTCTGCCCGGGACACAGCAGGAGTGGGGCGGGATCATCAAGCATGGCGCCAAGCTGCTTTTCGCGTTTGCGGAGGCCACCGTGCCCAAAATTACGGTGATCACGCGGAAGGCTTATGGCGGCGCTTACTGCGTGATGTCGTCAAAGCACATCCGTACGGACATGAATTTTGCGTGGCCGTCGGCAGAGATCGCCGTGATGGGGCCGGAAGGTGCGGTGAATATTGTCTACAAGCGCGAAATCGAAAAGGCCGCCGAGTCCGAGCGGGATGCGTTGCGGGCGGAGAAGGTGGAGGAATTCCGCGAGCGATTTGCGAATCCGTACGTCGCGGCCGAGCGCGGCTATATTGACGCCGTCATCGAGCCCGCCGAGACGCGCGCCAAGCTCGTCACGGCGCTTCGCTCGCTCGAAAATAAAAGGGACGTCAATCCGCGCAAAAAACACGGTAACATCCCGCTGTAGCACCTGCGGACGGTTTTGACTGAAAGTCATCCTATCGGTAGGCGGCCGGTGTTTAATAAAATACGAGCGGGCTGGATTTTGACCCCGCGTTGAGATAGGATTCATTGGGTTTTTCGCGACTATCCTTCCGGAGTGCAAATGATGAATAGCTGTAATCCTATTCTTGCGGGTCTGGACCGGCTCGTTGAGAAATATCATCTTCTCAAGCATCCGTTTTATCGCGCGTGGACGCAGGGAACGCTTTCGCGTGAATCTCTGGCGCTTTATGCCGAGCAGTATTACCAGCATGTTCGCGCCTTCCCGGAAAATTTGAAGCAATTGGCGTCGCGGTCGAAAGGCGAATTGCGAATCTTGGTCGACGAGAACCTGGCCGAGGAACTCGATCCCGCGGGGCCGCATCCGTTGCTCTGGCGGCAATTCGCGAATGCTGTTGGCGCGAGTGATGCGGACATCGATTCCACCCGGCCGCTGCCGGGCGTTGCGGCGCTTCTCGACGCCTTTGATGAGCTGTCCGAGGATTGCTCGAAGGCGCAGGCCGTCGCGGCGTTTTACGTTTACGAAGCGCAGGTGCCGGAAATTGCAACACAAAAAATCGCCGGGCTGAAAAAATATTACGGCGTCACCGATGAGGCCGCGCTCCGCTATTTTGCCGTTCACGAAGAAGCCGATGTACGGCACCGCGGCGCTTGGCGCCAGTGGCTCGCGGCGCAGCCGGCATCCGAATCCGGTCCGATCATGGTGGCGGCCGAGCGGACGTTGAAGGCACTGTGGGGCGCGCTCGACGCGGTTTACCCGCAAGGCTGCGCGCATTCCAAGAATTAGGCGCCGTACTTATTCCTGCAACATTTGTTCGGGCGGCCCTGTTTGCGGCAAGTTTGGAGGGGCCGCCGCTCAGCCAACGCTGGCAATGAAAACCCTCGCTCGCGCGTGTTAGAATTCTGTCCTCAACGTGCATGCTTAAGAAAATCCTGATCGCGAATCGCGGCGAAATTGCTGTGCGCATCTTGCGCGCTTGCCGTGAAATGGGCATCGCGGGGGTTGCAGTTTATAGCGACGCCGATCGCCCTTCGCTTCACGTGCGAATGGCGGATGAGGCTTATCGAATCGGGCCTGCGCCTTCGCGTGAAAGCTATCTGGTCATCGAGAACATTATTTCCGCGGCGCGCGACGCAGGCTGCGACGCAATTCATCCCGGTTACGGCTTCCTCGCCGAAAATCCCGCGCTTGCACGGGCATGCGCCGCGTCAGGCATTACATTTATCGGGCCTCCCGCTCCGGCGATGGAACAGCTTGGATCGAAGACCTCGGCGCGACAATTGGCGCGCGCCGTGGATGTGCCGACGGTTCCCGGCACTCTCGAACCCATTGAGAATGTTGAAGCGGCGTTCGAGGCCGCGAAGACGATTGGATTTCCCGTCGTGCTGAAGGCCGTTGCGGGCGGCGGCGGAAAAGGAATGCGGCGCGTGGAGAAAGAGGCTGAGATGCGCAGTGCGTGGCGAGATGCTTCGTCAGAGGCGCTAAACGCGTTCGGCGATTCGCGCCTCTTTCTCGAGAAATATCTTTCGAGGCCGCGTCACATCGAGATCCAAATTCTTGCTGACACGCACGGAAACACAATTTATCTCGGCGAGCGGGAATGCTCCGTCCAGCGGCGCTATCAGAAAGTCATTGAAGAGGCGCCATCGCCGGTGATGACGCCAGAATTGCGGCGCGCGATGGGCGAAGCTGCCGTGAAGCTTGCCGGCGCTGGCGGCTACGTGAGCGCGGGAACATGCGAATTCCTCGTTGATGAAGCGAGGAATTTTTATTTTCTCGAGATGAACACGCGATTGCAGGTCGAGCATCCGGTGACGGAAATGGTCACCGCGCTCGATCTCGTGAAGCTACAGATTCGCGTCGCGGCGGGCGAGCGATTGCCGCTTTCACAGACCGACGTTGCGCTTCGTGGCCACGCCATCGAGTGCCGTATTTATGCCGAAGATCCCGAGAACAATTTCTTTCCGTCGCCGGGCAGAATCACAAGTCTTGCCGCGCCTTCTGGGCCAGGAATTAGGCTCGACGAAGGCGTCTATCCCGGCTGGATCGTGCCAAGCGATTACGATCCCATGCTCGCAAAGTTGATCGCGTGGGGGACGGACCGCAAAGAAGCCATCGCGCGCCTGGCTCGTGCGCTTGGCGAAACTCAGGTGGGCGGAATCCAGACGAACGTCAGCTTTTTTCGACGCATTCTTGCCGACGACGACTTTGTGCACGCGAATGTGCACACGAGATGGCTCGACGACTTCATCGAGCGCGACAAGAATACGGCGCGAGATGAAGCCGAACCGGCCGCGGAAGACGCCGCGGCGATCGCGCTGGCGCTTTGGCACAGCGCGCGGAATAGCGGCGCCCCGCCCGCATCGAACGGCGCCGGAAGCGATTCGCGCTGGAAGCGTGAGGGGCGGCGCGAGCAGATCGAGCGGTTGACGCGGCTCTAAGACTTCCTGCGAGAGAGATGGTTATTTGAAACTCGACGTTACAATCGGGGGACGGAAGCGGCACGTTGAGCTCAATCGCGCGGCCTCGCGCGTCGAAGGCCTCATTGACGGCCGCAGCTTCGAGGCTGATGTCGTCGAGCTGCGCGATGGAGCGTATTCAATTCTCATCGGCGGCCGCTCGATTGAAGTGCGCGTCGAGGTGAATCCTGCGGGCCTGCGCGTCATTTCTGGCGGCCGGGAATTTGCTGCGAGCGTTAGCGACCCGCGCAAAATTCGGCGTGGCGCCGGACAACTCTCAACCGAGGGCCGGCAGAATGTAAACGCGCCAATGCCGGGGAAAGTCGTCCGTTTGCTCGCGAAGGCCGGCGATGCGGTGAAAGTCGGGCAGGGCTTACTCGTCATCGAAGCGATGAAAATGCAAAACGAAATTCGCTCACCGAAATCTGGCATCGTGGAAAAAGTTCTCGCGGCAGAAGGTCAGCCGGTGAACGCAGGAGAAACGCTCGCAGTAGTAGCCTGAGTCGCAATCGCGGGGCGCTGCAACTTCTCGCCGTTTACTTCGGCGGTTCGCCAGAAGGGAGCTTGCCGGCGGATTCAAGCACCTGCCGCGCAAGATAGTTGACGACATGCGCTTCATCGCGCGCCGTCGTTAGATAGGCAACGCGCAAGAGCTGTTCCTTGCGGTTGCGCAGCGTGTCGCGGATGGACTGCTGCACCTGAGGATCGGCAATTTCCCGCTGTCCCGCCGCTTCCTTCGCAATCAATTTCAGAATCACATAGCCGCCCGACCGAATCGGTATGGGCCGGCTCACTTCTCCCGGCCGCAGCGTCAACACCGCCTTCTTCAGCGCGGGGTCCGATTGATTGAATGAGGACTCGGCGTGGAAACCGAGATCGCCGCCGGTTGAGCTCGACGTGTCCTCCGAATAATCCATCGCCAATTGCGAAAAATCCGCGCCGGCATTCAGCTTTTGTTCGATGGAAGCCACTTTGCGCTGTGCGTCAATTTCGTTCGTGGCTTTGTCGTTCTTGCGGTTGTGTACCGCAGGATCGGGCCGCGGCGTCACCACGATCTGCGCGATGTGATATTGGGGCTCCGGGACATTAAATTGCGAGCGATTCTTCTGGTAAAAATCGATCACGTCCTGATCGGTGATGGTGATCTTCGCAACGACTTCACGGTTTAGTAGCTTTTGAATTGAAAGCTGCCGGCGCAAATCGCCCTTGAGGTCGTCCATCGTCAGGCCCGCGTCGCGCAATTTCTTCTGAAACTCGTCTTCCGTGTAGGGGCTCTTCGATTCGGTGAACTTATCTTCAACTTCGGCATCGCTCGCAACGAGGTTCAACTTGTTGGCGCGCTCGAGCAGAATTTGATTGTTGATGAGCTCGTCGAGGATGCTGAGCTTTAGCGACAGTGCTTCTTCTTGCGACGGCGTCTGAGCTTCAGCATTGACGCGGCTGCGGAAATACTTCTCAACTTCCGCGCGCGCCACTTCGTGGCCGTTGACGACGGCCCAGACGTCCGGTCCCGGCGCCATTTCCTGCCGCTTGCACGAAGACAACAGCGTGCAAGCGAACAGGACCGCCGCGATTGCCGCGCTTCTCTTCAAAATTCCTCCGAAGGATGAGGGACGGGCTGGGATCAGGCTGCCTTGACGACGCGGCCAGCTCGGATGCAGGCGGTGCAGACGCGGGCCTTTTTGTGGACGCCATCAATAACCGTCTTCACGCGGCGGAGATTCGGATTCCACCGGCGCCGCGTGACGTTGTTTGCGTGGCTGATCGTGTTGCCGAAACTGGGCTTCTTGCCGCAAATTTCACATGCCATTGCCATAGACGCTCCAACTCCAATATTTTCGAAAACGGACAAATTTTAATGCTAGCAGAGAACCCGTTCACCGGAAAGCGATTTACGAGGTTGTTTGTGCGCGTGGGCCGTATCTAGCAGTTCAAAGCTATGGCGGGGGCTCGTACCAGGCGATGTATGTATCAATTGGTCTGGCGTAGCAACACTACTGACTCGTCGTTGATGTCACTGATAATTAGAAACCGTTGCGGAGCCGGGCCCGGGGGTGCTGAGCCACTGGCCGCAAGCACCCTCAGCGGGCCAATGGTTTAAACGATGCCAGCGCCGTATCCGGATCGGTTTTCAGGATGGCCAGGGGTTGCAGTTTCCCGAAAAGGGGCCCAATTCCAAACCGCCGCTGCTTGCCATGTGGGGCAAGAATGTTCCGTTCTTTATTCCGTCGGGCGCGGAAGCCTATCTGCGAGATAACCCAAACGCGACAGTGCAATTCCTTGATACGGGACCCCTTGCGCTGGAAACGCATGTCGAGAGATCGCTTCCGCTATGAGGGAGTTTCTGGCGAGAACGGCCGGCTGAACCCAAAAGCGCCCCGCCGATCATCTAACGGACGTCATAGACGGCAATAAAATCTGAAGTCACAATAAGCCGCAACTGGGTAATTATCTGACGCGACGTTCCGAAGCCCGTGAAAATAGCCGCCTTCTAGGCGTTGTCGTCACAGTCGTTGTTATCGCCACGCTCTTTTTTGCGCGCATTGTTTTCGTACCGTTGGCTTTAGCTTTGCTCGCTTCGTTGCTATTGGCGCCAGTGGTTAGGTTCCTCGAGCGATTAAGATTGCCCCGTGTTTTGGCCATCTCTCTGGTGATGCTCGCTCTTGTCAGCTTAACGGGATTCGTGATTTGGCAAACGTCTCAGCAATTTGTCCGGTTAACCTCCGAACTGCCCACTTACAAAAAAGCGCTGCAGGAGAAAATCCAAGCTGTAAAAGGCTCAAGAAGTCAAAGTTTGGATAGTGCGTCAGATACCGTAAAGGAGCTCGAAAAGGAAATTACAGATGTCCCTATCGGAACTTCAGCGACAACTGAGGCAAAGAGACCGCCGTCTCTCGGTTCAACACCATCTCGACCTCTCTCCGTCGAAATAGTCCCCCCGGCTAACCCGCTCGAATATGTCGAGACGCTGCTAGGTCCCTTGGCGACGCTTGGTGTTGTCCTGGTATTCACCGTTTTTGTTCTCGTGGGTCGCGAAGATCTTCGCAACCGTCTGATCCGTCTCGCAGGTGATGGCCGTTTGAACCTGATGACGCAGGCGATGGACGAGGCGGTGCAACGAATCAATCGTTATTTGTTCCTGCAATTTGTTGTGAATTCACTCTACGGGGTTGTGATCGCTGGTGCGTTGCACGTTGTCGGTGTTCCGCACGCCGCGCTATGGGGTTTGAGCGCCGCTGTTCTTCGATTCTTGCCGTATATCGGAGCGCCCCTTGCCGCTCTGATGCCGATTGCGTTGTCCTTAGCCGTTTTCCCCGGGTGGAGTCACGGTTTTGTGACTGCTGGAATTTTCCTGGTGTTGGAAGTGACGGTGGCGAATGTCGTTGAACCTCTTCTTTATGGTGCCCATGTAGGTCTCTCACCGCTGGCGATACTAGTTTCGGCCGTCTTTTGGACATTGATTTGGGGTCTGCCAGGACTTCTGTTATCCACGCCACTGACGGTCTGCCTGGTAGTGATGGGGCGCTACGTTCCCGGCTTGACCTTTCTGAATGTCCTCTTAGGAGATGAACCTGTTCTGTCACCCCAAGCTCAGTATTACCAGCGCCTTCTGGCCGGGGATCAAAACGAAGCCAAGCAGATATTGGAAAGCTACCTTAAAGACAAATCTCTAGAGGAACTCTACAGCTCCGTAGTCATTCCGGCGCTCAGTTTAGCGGAACATGACCGGCATCGCGGCGAACTGGATGAGGATACACAGAATCTTATCTATCAGGGAACCCGCGAAATCATTGAGGAGCTTGGCGAGCCACCATCCGGCGAGCTTGCCCAGGAATCACACGAAGTCTCCTCTGAGCTTGCCGAAACGAAAAACGGAGGACAAGATCGCGTGGATGTCCTCTGCATTCCAGCAAGAGACGCCGCCGACGATGTCGTGGCATCACTGCTTTGTCAACTTCTGGAAGGACATGGAATTGTCGCGCAGAGCCTGCCTATCGGCACGACCGCCGAAATGCTATCGCAAGTGGCGACGCTAAAACCGAGGGTTGTATGTATTTCCGCCCTGCCCCCATTTGCCGTGAAACATACGCGAGCACTGTATGGAAAATTGAGGTTGCACTCGCCGAACTTGCAGATCATCGTCTGCTTGTGGCAGTTCGACGGGGATACTGAAAAATTGGCGAATCGTCTGAGGCTGGCTAAGGGCCACGGATTTTTCACGACGCTGTCTCAAGTTATTGCGAACATTGATGTTCAAGCTCACGCGACTGTTCCGAGCATGCTTTAGTGCAGCAAGGTTCTGCGACAGGCGTTTTGAGACGGTTCTCCCACAGTCGAGGGTAAATATTGGGTTTTCGGAGTTTGCGAACGATTGCAAATGCTCTAATATCAGTCAAAGTTCACGCTGTGGGCGTGTAGCTCAGCTGNNCTTTGCAAGCAGGGGGTCGCCGGTTCGATCCCGGCCACGTCCACCAATTCTTTCAAAGACTTACGAGTTACCCGCATCAGTTCACCAACCCCGATGTAGTGACCCTGTGATTCTGCTTTCGTATTTGCGTCGCCGCACAGCGGACTCGGTGCAAGATGAGCGCCGCAACCGTTAACGGAAGGGGCGCTGGTTCGAATCTGGCGCGGGAGCTGGCCCAAAAACATCTGTTTCTGGTCAAAGTAGTTTGCGGGATTGGGGCGCATCGGCGAGATACGCCTTCCAACACGGTTCTACGAAACCGATCCGAGGAACTAAACCTTAGCGGTGCGCCATCTTCTGTGCCATGTAAAGCAGAAGACGCCGGTCGGGTTCTTTGGTCCTCGACAACAACCGGCGAAAACGCCACAGAAGACGCGCTTCCTTACCTTTGCTGCCCCACGCGATGTCGTCAGCCGTCTTCCTCTTCGGAAGATTCGGCAACTCTGGCGGCTCCTCGCCGTCGTAGAACAACTGATAGAGGGGAACCTCCATCGCACGCGCGAGTTTCTCTAGCGTCTCAATCGACGGAACAGTGTGTCCATTCTCGACGCGCGAAATGTAGCAACGCAGAAGGCCGGTGCGTTTCTCGATGTCGCCCTGTGAAAGTTTCTTTGATTCTCGAAGTGCGCGAAGCCGATCACAAATTATCATAGCGTTAGTGTTTACCATTCTTGTAAGACTGCTGCAACACCAAATTAGAGGCGACGAATTTATCGTTCTCTGTAGTTCCAGTAGTACCGGTCTATGCTGCGCGCGGTTCGCGTCCACCCCCCGTAGCTCGGCCACGGTCTAGTCTATTTGTCTTGCGAAGAAACACGGTGTTGTAGAAGCAAAGCTGCTTGGCTCGTTACTCGTGCAGGACAACACTGAGGAGAGAATCGTCGATTTTGATTCCGCCGTTGTACATGGCGTGAAATCGTAGTCGCCGCCGGGCGACTACAGCGCGCTCGCCTGACGCGCGCGCCGCCGCGGCAGCCTCGCGTAGACCTGGAGTACTACTGCGATGTGACCAGGGGCCCATTGGCGCCGGTGCTCCTCCTTTCTATCCTTTGTCTGTCTGGTCAAGAGGGGGGATTTCTCATCATGGCTATAACTACTACAGACGGCCCGCCCACCGTACGAGTCGAGATGGGCGAACAGCTGGGGAGAGCTACGGGTACTCTGACGGTCCTATTCGTCGACGCGCTGAGCGCCGCATTTACGGAAGGCCGGAACGACGCTTCCAACCGGGCAAAGAGCAATTCCCGATTCGCAGAAACCATCAACATCGTTCAGCGCCATCAGGGCACGGTGGTGAAAACCATTGGCAGCTCGTTGATGGTGGAGTTCTCCGATCCGGTTTCTGCCGTGCGCGCGGGGATTGAGATCCAGCGTGAGCTGCAGCAAGCAAACCTGCTGCGCATGCGAGGCGAGCAATTCGAGTCGCGGATTGGTATTCACTGCGATGGTTCCTCGAACGGAATTGACGCTTTCGCCGGCGTTGTAAATGAAGCTGTGAGTATCACGAAGCGTGCGGCAGCCGGACAAATTCTCGTTTCCCGCTCTGTGTACGAGCCGGCCGCTCGAGAATCCGATTTGCATTGCCAATGGCTCGACAAGTTGGCCGTTGAAGGCCGCGAAGAAGACATTTTCGAAGTGAGTTGGACCGAAGCGCCTTCAAACGTGCCGGCGCGTTACGAGGTTCTCTCTCACATCGGCACGGGCGGTATGGGGATGGTCTACAAAGTTCGAGACCTGCAAACCAATGAAATCGTGGCCTTGAAAGTCCTGAAGCCCGGCATGGCGTCCGACCCCGCGATGCAAGAGATGCTTCGGAAAGAAGTCTGCCTCGCGCGGAAAGTCACGCACAGGAATGTCTGCCGAATCTACGAATTCAATCGCTCGAACGGAACTGCCTCTATTTCCATGGAATTCGTCGAGGGCGAGAGCCTATCGTCGAGATTGCGGCGCCTCGGACCGATTCCAGTGGATGAAGCACTTGAGATCGGCCGCCAGATTTGCGCGGGCCTTCGCGAAGCCCACCTGCAGGCAATCGTTCACAGGGATCTGAAACCCGCGAACATCATTGTGGACCGGAGCAGCAGCGTGAAGATCATGGACTTCGGAATCGCGCGCGTGGTTCGCGGCGATTCTCAGATGACCGGCACTATCGCCGGCACGCCCGCCTACATGGCCCCGGAGCAAGTCGGGCTTCAGCATGTGGACGCGCGCACCGATATCTATGCCGTCGGCCTCCTGCTCTACGAGATGGTTACAGGCACCCCGGCGTTCTCGGGCGACAATCCGATTGCGACGGCTGTGATGCAGCTTCGCGAACTGCCGAAGCGCCCTCGCGAAATCGTGCAGACACTCACGGCCGACGTTGAAGCCGTCATCTTGAAGTGCTTGCAAAAAGAACCTGAGAGGCGTTTCCAGTCGGTGGATGAACTCGAATCGGCTCTGAGAATGGAAGAGAAATCTAGTCCCGTTGCCGACAGATGGGCTTCGATCGTTCCTAAACTGCAGGAGGCGGGATTCGCCGTTCAGGAGATTCTGAGCCACGGCGTAGAACGGATTAAGCCAGCGTTTCCGTGGTGCACATCGAAGCTGCGGCAAGCAGCCATCGGAAGCAAGCAAATTGCACTCGACGCCGCCCGGAGAATTAGAGTTTTCGTCCAGGAGCGCGATTGGGGAGCGATGACGGCGGTCCGCTTTCAGCAAGCGCTCGCAGGGCTTGGCCTGGTGATTCTCGTTGGGTGTGCAATTGCTTTTGGCCTGGGCCGCAGCGGGAATAGCAAATTGGCATCCGTTCACTCATCGGCCCTCGCGACAGTCCAGAGCCCAATTGCCGAGCAAGGTACGGAATCGGGACAGGGAATAGCATCTGTAGCTGATGGAGCTGCTGCGCCACCTACGCATCCGGTGGACCTGAATAACGGCTCAGATTCGCGGTCAGTCAATACATCGCCGTTAAGCCGATCAACGTCTCGAACGAATTCGGCTCAAAGCAAGAACTCGCGATCGCGGTCGTCCAACCCAAAGCAGCCGACTCGCGTCCAGGCGTCAAGCACTGCGACCGCAACTGCCGACGAAATGCAGACTGCGGACGTCAAGCTCGATACGTCGCTGGTCGCTCCAGTAGCGGCGACTCCAACAGCCAAGCCAGTGGATAGCGGTAACTTTGTTGTCGGTGCGCCGGGATCGACCCTTACTTACCTGGAAGTTGGATCGTCCAAGGACTCAGCTTGGGCAGACAGCGCCGTGGAAAAGCTCTCCGAGTTGGGATTCCATGCCGTTTCCCAGCACAAGGGACACTTGTGGGTTCAGGCTTACCATGTTGAGGTGGGGCCTTATGCGGATCCCAAGGAACTTGAAGCCGCTCAGCAGAATCTTGCGGTGCATGGCTTCAAGTCGCACCCCGTAAAGTAAGCGCCGATAGCGTTTGGCTAAATCTCAATCGCGATAATGAAATTCAAGCTTGATACCGGCGACTTCTATCACGTCGCCGGTTTCGAGTTTCGACGGGCGCTTGACCGGCTTGCCATTGACCTTGGGGAGCCTCCCGGCTGCACCGATGTAATATGAATTGTCGTCCCGCCGATTGATTTGTGCCGCAGCCTTTGGCGCAAACCAGCCCTGCAATTTCACCGTGGCCATTGCGGATTTCCCTATTACCGTAAGCTTGTTGGACAGGGTGTATTCGCTCTGGTCTGTCTTGCCCTTGATCACCACGAGCGTCGCCAGTTTAAGACGTCCGGGGGCAAGCTGAGATCGCTCGCCTTCAGCGGCGAGCTTTTGGACAAACTCACGCCTCTCTTTCGTGTCGAGCATGATCGTTTCATTGATCTGCGGAGCGACAGGAAGCGGCCTCGTCCTGGGAGCCCATACAGCAAAGCCATCCAGCTCGTGCGTGTCTTCCACAAGAATCGTGTGCTTTCCAATTGTTACGGCATCGCCGGGGTTCAGCGACGTGGACTTCACTCGCTGCCCATTCACGAATGTGCCGTTCAGGCTGCCGAAATCTTCGAGCATCAGGTGTTCGTCTTGACTGAAAACTCTGGCGTGACGATTCGACACCGCCGGATTATCAATCACGAGGCCATTATTCGGCGACCGGCCGATGCTCACTTCCTTTCGGCCCACCTGCATTTCCTTCAAGACCGAGTCTCCAAATTTCAGTACCAGTTTCGGCATAGCGTTACCTCTTATGACTGATCTCCAAGACTTCGGAGCCATTTCCCGAGACGCCCTGCACGGGAGAAAGTTCCGGTCCGCTGCGAAAATGGGAGAAGAACAATCGCGGTAATGTTGTCGCGGCCGCCGGCTTGGTTCGCAGCATTCACCAATTGGTCAGCGGCTTGTTGCGGGTCGGAGGCGTCTCGCAGGATCGATGCAATTCGAGTGTCGGACACTTCGTGCGTGAGTCCGTCGGTGCACAGGAGAATTACGTCGCGTTCGACCAAAAGCTCGTCGGTTACGTCCACTTCAACTTCGACATCGATGCCCAAACCGCGAAGCAGAACATTTTGATGCTCACTCGCGCTTCCTTCCTCTTCGGTCAATTCTCCGTGCCGCACTTGTTCCGCGACCAATGAATGATCCAGCGTGAGTTGCTCGAGTTCGTTGTCGCGGAGACGATAGGCGCGGCTGTCTCCCACGTGCGCGACGCTCATTCGTTCACCTTCGCAGCGAACCGCCACAATCGTTGCGCCCATTCCTCGCTGCGCCGCACTTTCGCGCGCTGCCCGCTGGATCGCTTGATTGGCCGATCGGATCCCGCTGGCCAAGCGATTGGAAGTCTCGGAAATACCCGCAATGCGTTCGCCAACGAACGGGGAGGTCGAATTTGAGCCGCTCTCGAAACAATGCGCTAGGACTGTCTCCACGGCAAGGCGGCTCGCGATTTCGCCCGATGCCTGGCCGCCCATCCCATCGGAGACGACGAACAGATTCATCTCACGTGACACGGCAAAACTGTCCTCGTTGTTCTTACGAATGCGCCCTACCTCGCTGCGCGCGCCAAATTCCATGCTCGCCCCATTTCAAGATTCTCACACCACTCGTCGATTGACTCCGTTTCAACAACTGCACAGGCACAGACAAGGACTCGTCCTATGCAAGGGAATTCGCCCGTTAATAAAACGCTATCACCCAGAGTCACAAGCGTCGAGAAGTACCCGCAGATGCGTTTTCACAATAGTCACTTGAGTGCCAATTGATGCGGGTAAGTCATCGATCGAGGACAGGCCGAAGCAGCGCGCCCAAACTTAGCGCTGTCCGCGTATCGGTGTCGCAAGCGAGTCCGATGTCATGGTCGCGCTGGATTTTCGATACAATTCTCGTTTGTCATGGGTGTTGCCACCCGCCATTTCTCGGTCAAAATCCGCGCGTCGTTCAACCAGCAAAAGAGCTCTCCGCGTATGAATTTGTCGGAGTGCCCAGAAACTGTTCTTTTTGAGGCGCGCACCGTAGACTTTTGGGCAAGCGCATTCACGATGATTCCGGGAGGTCAAGGAATAGGGATTCTGGGCAGCGAGGGTTTTTGGGCAAACTTTGTGGTCCCGGGGGTCATTTGTCCGATTATCCGACTATACGTCCAAGTGAAATCAATTTCGCCCGCGGCGATGTCCTGGAACGGAACTTCTGGCTAGTAAAAGGTAGCCTGTCCGGGNNCCTATTGCTCGACCAATTCGACGCGGCGATTTAGCGCACGGCCATCCTCGGTGTGATTGGAAGCCACGGGCGCATAGGGGCCGTCACCGAACGACTGGAGTTGGGCGGCAGACACGCCGTATTTTGTGGTGAGCGACTGCACGACGGAGGCTGCGCGGCGCTTGGAGAGATCAATGTTGGCAGCCAGGCCGCCGACGTTGTCCGTATGCCCTACGACATAGACCTTGAGGGACGGTTGCCCCTTGAGCAACTTGGCGACTTCCTGTAGGGTGGCGTCGGATTCGGGCTTGACGTCGGCTTTGCCGGTGTCGAAGAGGATGCCGTTGACGACAATGTGACCGGCGCCGGTGATGCCGGTGGAGAGGTCAGCGGCGTTGGCGACGACATCCTGAGTGAGCGCGGTTTCAATCACGATATGGAGTTTATAATTGTCGCCGTTCGTGACATCCGCTTCGATCCAGGTCTTCCCCATGTGGACGGTGAATTGGCCGTGATCGTTGTTCTTCAGGAATATGTATCCAGCCGTTTTAAATGCTGTGACGAGATTGCGGTTGACCTGCGCGGGGCTAGCGTCGGCTGGTTCGCTGTACTCGAGGTAGTGATATTCGCCTTCGATGGTTTTGTCCTCGTGGGTAGCGCCGAGATCCGTGAAGGTGAAGGTATTGTCCGCCTTGTCCTCGCATTCGTAGATTGTGGAGCCGGGAAAACGGGCGATCAGCGGGGAATCCTTGCATCCCGGCGCGTCATTCGTTTGTGCCAGGCAGAAGTGAAACGGGAACGACAAGGCAAGGATTAAGAGCAGAATACGGCTGGCTTTCATTCGTCCTCCAATTTGATGGCGATCAGAAGTGAATCAATGCTCCTTGGACCCCTGGGTCATGCCGGCTACTTCAGCGGGCAGAAACTTCAGGGCAACGAATCGGTGNNTGTACACCACACCCATGCCGCCACCACCAAGCCTTTCCACGATGCGGTAGTGCGAGATGGTCTGGCCGATCATTAGGGGCAAATCTTACGTGGGTGAAACCGGCGAGTCAACGAAGGCCATTAGCCTGTGATTTCCGACCTGCCAAATCTGGCCGCGTTCGGTGTTCCACTTCATCTGCAGCTCGGCGGCCTGGTCAAGCTTCGGCTGTGGCGCCGAGAGTTCGTTTTCGTTCCAGAGCTGCGTGAGGTCCACGTTGAGCGAGGCAAGCACCTCGGGATTCCACTCAAGGTCGAGTTCGCCAACGCGATTATCGGCAATCGCAAGCTCCCTTGCCTTCTTGTCTCTCTTGAGATCTAAGTCGCCACGCTGAACCGCGACAAGAGACGATCCATCCGTTTCGATTACGGCTATGGATTTCATGCCAGCAGCGACAGCGGCTTTTACGATCTTGTTTCCCGCGATTCCACGATGATGCCGATCCACAACGACCGAGCGACCGGCACCATACTTTGCACACAAGCAAAGCAAGTTTGCGCCTGTGGAAAACAGAGTGTTCTGTTTAGCGCAGCCCCGCAGCTGCCTGGTGGAGATACTCGCGCTGGTAAATGAAGTGTGTGCGCCAGTCCGAGTAACGCCATCATTGGCTTTTATGAAGCTCGTCATCTGGTCCACGAGAATGCGCCGGAATGGGTCGGCCGCGACGGTGCCAACCAGCAATTCGAACGTACTCGGTTGGCTGCTAGGAAGAAAGCCGACGGAATTTCCCGACTACCTTCGGCGAACGGACGCAGAACAGCAGTGACTCGGAATGAAAGACGGAACTCGAGCGACATCGAGCAACTTCAAATCGGTAAAGGAGAAATACATGTCTGATTCAAAGAACGGCTACACAATGAAGGGGCAGTTCACTCCGGAAAACAGCGCGCTCGTCCTGATCGACTATCAGGTCGGGACTATGCAACTGATCCGGACCTCGAGTTCTGACGTGTGTCTGCGCAACGCTGTCACGCTGGCTACCACCGCCAAGACCTTGAAAATGCCGATCGTGCTTACGTCCAGCCAGGAAGACAGGGTCCAAGGGACCATCTCGCCGGCATTGCAGAAGGTTCTTCCCGATGCATATAAAGCCCGCGTGAAGCGCCAGGGCGTCGTGAACGCGTGGGGCGATCCCAATTTCAGTGCTGCGATCGCAGCAACTGGCCGGAAGAACATCATCATGGGCGGCGTGACGACGGACATCTGCCTCGTCTTCCCAANNTGATGGACGCAGGCGGATCGTCATACGAAATCCAGGAAGAAATGGCTCAACGACGCATGATGCATGGAGGCGTGGTGTTGACAACCACCAACACGATGGTGGCGGAGCTTGTGCAGAACTGGGCCACGCCGGCGGGCATGGAGCTCGTTCAGTTACTCCTTGGTTCGGCGCCGATGATGCGGGCGGCCGGCTAAACCATTCAGGGGAGTTCCGTGAGCACAAATTCAAACGTGCAGGAGATTGCAAACTTCCGGAGTGAGACGGCCGTCGTAAACGGCGTCCGTCTTCACTACTGGATAGGCGGCACCCCGAATGGTATCCCCGTGTTGTTGTGGCACGGGTTCCTCGGAACTGGCTACTCCTGGCGTAAGGTCATGCCTTTGCTTGCCGAAGCTGGTTTTTCAATTCTCGTACCTGACATGCGCGGCTACGGAGATTCCGATAAACCAGCTGGTACCGAAGGCTACGACGCGCGTGCGCTAGCTGAAGAGTTCCGCGAGCTCGT
>PMAA01000026.1 GCA_003152355.1 Acidobacteriota bacterium
GTTCGCCAAGCGCCTCAAGGTTCTCGAAGCGTTCCGCAAGAGCGGCAACAAGCCCGAATGGATGATTCTCGACGTGATTCCGGTCCTTCCGCCGGAGTTGCGCCCGCTTGTGCCACTCGACGGCGGCCGCTTTGCCACATCCGATCTNNAGCGCATGTTGCAGGAAGCCGTTGACGCGCTATTCGACAATGGCCGCCGCGGCCGCGTTCTCCGCGGAACGAACAATCGCCCGCTCAAGTCGCTCTCCGACACGCTCAAGGGCAAGCAGGGCCGCTTCCGCCAGAACCTTCTCGGCAAGCGCGTGGATTACTCCGGCCGCTCGGTCATCGTCGTTGGCCCCGAGTTGAAACTCCACCAGTGCGGTCTGCCGAAGAAAATGGCGCTCGAGCTTTTCAAGCCGTTCATCTATCACAAGCTCGAAGCCGCGGGCCACTGCACCACCATCAAGCAGGCGAAGGAACTCGTCGAGGCGCAAGAGTCCATCGTTTGGGACATCCTCGAAGACGTGATTCGCGAGCACCCGGTTCTTCTGAACCGCGCTCCGACGCTTCACCGGCTCGGCATTCAGGCGTTCGAGCCCGTGCTCGTCGAAGGCAAGGCCATCCGCATCCATCCGCTCGTTTGCACGGCGTTCAACGNNTCGCACAACATTCTTTCGCCCGCAAACGGCATGCCGCTCGCCGTTCCGACTCAGGACATGGTTCTCGGTATCTATTACCTGACCAAGTCCAAGCCCGGCGCGAAAGGCGAAGGCCGTGCGTTCGGCTCTCCTGAGGAAGTCGTGCTCGCGCTCGAATCCGGCGACATCGAACTTCTCACTCCGATCCGTCTGCGCTACACCGGCGAGGTGATTGACCTCACCACCGCGTATGACGATCAGGACGTGCCGCACACAGCGACCGTCACGCTCAATCGCCAGTTCCTGCACACGACTGTCGGCCGCGTGATCTTCAACGATCATCTTCCGACCGACATGCCGTTCATCAACGGCTTGCTCAAGAAGAAGGGAATTCAGCAGCTCGTCCAGTATTGCTATCTGCGCTTCGGCCTCGAAAAGACGGTCCAGGCGCTGGACAAGCTGAAGGAACTCGGATTCCTCTACGCCACTCGCGGCGGCGTTTCGATCGGCATCAGCGACATGGTCATCCCGGGCGATAAGTTCAAACTCGTGGATAACGCCGAACGCGAAGTCGTCAAAGTCCAGCAGCAATATCTCGATGGCGCGATCACCAACGGCGAGCGCTACAACAAAGTCATCGCCATCTGGAGCGACGTCACCGAAAAAGTTGCGGACGAAATGTTCAAGACTCTCGAGCAGCAGGACAAAGACGGCATCATCAATCCGATTTACGTCATGGCCGACTCGGGAGCCCGCGGTTCGAAACAGCAGATCCGCCAGCTCTCCGGCATGCGCGGATTGATGGCCAAGCCTTCCGGCGAAGTTATCGAAACACCGATCACTTCGAACTTCCGCGAAGGATTGAACGTGCTGCAGTACTTCATCTCGACGCACGGCGCCCGCAAGGGTCTCGCCGATACGGCGCTTAAGACCGCCGATTCCGGCTACCTCACGCGGCGTCTCGTTGACGTGGCGCAGGACGTTATCATCAGCGAATACGATTGCGGCACGGCCGACGGCATCTTCGTCGAGCCGATCATCGAGGCCGGCGTAGAAGTCGAGCCGTTGCGCGACCGCGTTGTGGGCCGCGTTTCGCTCGAGAAAATTAAAGACTACGAAGGCAACGTCATCGTCGAGATCAATCAGGAAATCACCGAAGAGCTGGCCAATTCGATTCAAGCGGCCGGCATCGAGCGCGTCAAGATTCGCTCGGTGTTGACCTGCGAATCGCGTCGCGGCGCTTGCGTGCACTGCTACGGCCGCAATCTCGCGACGGGCCGCACGGTCGAGATGGGCGAAGCGGTCGGCGTCATCGCCGCGCAATCCATCGGCGAGCCCGGCACGCAGCTCACCATGCGCACCTTCCACATCGGTGGCACGGCCAGCCGCGGGGCAGGACGGGCGGTGCGCCTGCGAAGGCGGTGCCGCGCAGGGGGCGGTTCAGACGGGAGTTTGGGCTCTCCGCGATCGGCAGCGGCGGTACAGCGGCGGAGACTATACTTCGATGAAGGTGATCTTGACGATGATCTCGGACTTCACCCAGACGACCGGTGGGCGTCCGCGGTGGGGATCATCCGGAGCAGGGATCCACGGAGGCCGGCTCGAGACCTTGGGATGGGTCCTGGTTAAAATAGCGGATGACGAGGGCTCGGTTAAATTGGCTGAAACCCTTAAAATTAAAATTGGCGCGATTCGGGATGGTTAAAATAATGGGCCACAAACGAATCAGTGCCAGCGCCAGCCTTATATATGTATGTGTAAAAATCTAACTCTCAATTTCACATCAAGAGACTCTCTCTATATATGGCACCTGTTCCCGATTCGTTTTCGTTAAGTCCTGTGGAATCAATAGATGGTTGAAATCGAATCGGTGCCAAAAGGTCGAATCAGCACCAGACCGAGATATCTTACTGGTGGATCGACATCAATCGGTGCCAAATCGGTGCCACGGCTTTGGCACTGATACGATCACCCAAGAGGTCGTTTTAAGTAGGCTAGGATAAATTTAACCGGCGGATCTAAGACTTATAAACGAATCGGTGCCAAATCGGTGCCAACGTTTTTAGGGTCAGAATATCGAATAGGCGCTTGTCGTCACGTAGAAGTTTGATCGGCCGAAGGCGAGCGACCATACAAACCGGCTGCGATTGCCTCGGCGAGCGAGCCATTTCCTTGCGATTCCTTGCCCGGATTCCTCGCGCCTTGCTCCGAAACCTGCAAAGCCAACGTTTGCAATTATTTGCGCTGCCAGATAATGAATACTTTATTCATTTCGGTCAGCTAGGGGGCCAAACCGGGCTCACTCAGCCGTCCAGCGAGGTCCGGACTCGCGCGGATTGCCGGCCGATGCGGCGAAACTACATCAACAGATTTGAAATACGTCCCACCTGAAAAGTTAAGCGAAAAATAAGGGTCAATATAAAATGACCGGGAAGTCTGCCTGAAATCCCCTGCGAATCTCTCGCTAATCCTGCCTCACCGGTTTATAGGTACGCTGTTCGCTCGCCTGCCTGGCTGAACCTCGCAAGCCGATTTATCCCTGATTCCTGCCTGATTTCGTGCTGACTTTGCGGACACTTCTGCAGAGCTCTCCCGCGCGTCCCGATATCTTTCGTGGCGGGCGCCGGAAGGCAATCTGTGATCCAAACTCGAGAATTTCCCCTCGTGTAAATCTTTTAGAAGCGCAAAACATCTTACGTTGGCCACATCTTTGTTCTTGACTAACGTATGACGTTAGCATACACTTCGGTCATGAGTGGCGCACCAAAAACCAATGGAGAGATTACACCAATGCTTAAGACGAAAACCATAACCCTGAAAATTCGCGTCCGCGCTGAGGAGCACAACGTCCTAGCTGATGCTCTCGCGGGCGACGTGGAAAAGATTCTGCGGGAACACCACAAAGTAACAGGCGCACGCGCAACGTCCGCAAAGGTGAACGGCCGCGAGATGCTCGCTCTCCGTTCGCGGAAGGTAGGCCGCTGATGTCCCGTCAATCCTCAAACGAATTCCGCGACGGTCTTCTATGGAATGGCTTCGATTACACGCGCCAAGCGTGGGTTGTGGACGGTAAGTACGTGTGCTGTGGCCATCCGGAAACGATGAATTGCGGATGCTTCGGGAAAGAGCACGCGGGAGAGACAAGCCTAGAAGGGGAGGAGTAAAAAATGTTCACAGTCACACGTCAACGACAGTTTCCGGACGGCGAAAACGTCGTAGAAGTCTCGGCCGGCGGGCTCGATTACACGAATCCGGATGCACTCGGAGCGAAATACGCGGGCGAATTCGAGGAGTTTGCGGACCCACGCGAGGCGGTAGAAACCGCTATTCAAATCGTGCGGGATTGGCGCAAAGATTCCCGCTCTCGCGTGTCAATCGGAGTCGGAAGTACGCTCGGTATGACTCTTCCATTTTCTCCTGACACGTTCGCTCACGCTCGCGCATGGGCAAAGCAAGCTTGGGAGAGTCTCGAAAAGTGCGCGGGTTGTGGCAAACCTCTGCCGGATTCCCGCAAACGTTGGCACGAAAACGACTGGGATGGTTTGGAGTATTGCTGCGAGTCTTGCGCGACTCGCGCGGCTGAATTCGAAGCAGAGGAGCAAGCGAAGTTTGAGGCAGAGGAATCTAGCAGCAATTCATAGAACGGCCAGCAATGCCGGTAGTCATAAATTCAACGAGGAGGAAACCCATCATGGGAGAGTACGCAATCCGTAAGAGTGACAACACCGAAATAAAAATCGGAACTTTAGAGGATATGTACTATCTCCGATTCGAAGACCGCGACAAAGTAACGCACAAACCAGGCAACGTTGATCCTGTTCGCGACGCTTGCGAGCTTCGTTTCCGTTTGCCATTTCCGGACGAAGACAACACGCCTATAGGCCAGTACGGGAATCACACGCGCGGCCAAAGACTCTATAAGCCGACACTGGACGCGCAAGGGAAAGTGACCGGACACGAAGACTTCACGGACGAAGAGACAGCGCAAAATGCCGGAATCATTCAATTGCACCATGATTGCGGCCTACTGCTAAACGTACCCTGCTATCACGGCGCTAGGTTGCCGGAAATGGGCGATCGCGTCGCGCATTGGAACGGGAAAAGCTGGTTTCTCGAGCTGTATCAGTTGCGCCCCGCGATGGTAGACGGAGTTCTCCGCATCCTTCCTGTCGTGCATTGCCGTTTTTGTGGAGAAGCATGGCGCTACAAGTGGTCCGATGTTCTGGACTACATTCCCGAACCTTTGCGCTCGCGTCTCGCGGTATACGCAGATATTCAAGTCGCGGCATAGGCCGGCACGGTTAGCCGATGCTCGCGCGTCGGTCTACCGGACTCGCTTACGCGATTCCTTAATATCGGTGATTTGTCGCAGCGATCTTAATCAAAGGAGGGACTTCTGCGTTTGACGCAAGTGTGGGCAGCAAAATCTTTGTCAAGACGGGCTCTGTAATTTCTTTTCATTTCATCGAGCGTATCGCCCGCGAGCGGACTTGAAGAATCAAACTTCCAATCACACTCGGAGCAACCGAAGCCCTGAAAATTCTCGATCCTAATCCGTACTAGTTCGCGGGGCATGGACCATTCTAACACCCCCTGTTCAATATTGAACAGGATCACATTACCGGCATATCGGGCGGATGTCGCAGCATTTTGCATTTGTCTAACGTAAGATATTCGTGTATTGTTTGTAGTGGGGGTATCACGATGGCGGAAAAGGCAGAGAAGAAAGGGCTCCGACACGGAGGCAGACCGAAGCGCGATCTTCAGCGCGTCACATTCTTTCTTGATACATCGAATTTGGAAGTTATGCGCAAGATCGCCGTCGAGGAGACGTTAACCGAATCAGATATTTTTCGCCGCGCTTGCCGGGAGTTTGTGCAGCGACACGCGAAAGAGGTTAAGCAGCGATGAGAGTGAAACACACGATTACATTCGAACAGGCCGCGGAGCGAATGCTTGCCGATATGGAAGCGAAGAAGAAGGTCAAGGCGGCAACGCTCCGGGCCACGAGAAGCCGGTTAAACGCAATCAACGAAGTTCTAGGCTCGGTGCGTTTGGAGAAGATAAGCGGTGCGGACGTAAGAGCCTACATCGAGGCGCGACTTGCAGCGGGAAAGAGCGGCGGCACAGTGCGTTGGGAGTATCAGGCTATTCGAGCAGTCATTAAATCGATCGTGGATAAAAATCTCAATTGCGTCTATCCGATTCAGTGGGAGACCAAAAAACTCGAGCTTCCGAGCACGGAACCGGCAGACGATCGCACCAAAGAGACGCCGCAGAGTGTAATCGAGACTGCCGTTGCCGCGCAGATTGACCCTTACTCGCAGCTAATCGCCTTCCTTGCTTTCACCGGTTGCCGTCTCGGTGAAGCCGTCGCTTGCCGAATCGAAACGGCGAATCCGGATGTCACACATTGGGATGTCGATATGTCTTTGGTCCGGGTTCGGACAGCAATTGACGTTGGAGCGGAGCACGCGGCCAAGACGAAGAAAAGCGCCAAGAGAATTGTAGATTTGTGCGCAGAAGCGAACGACTACCTAAAGGCTTATGTGGGAGCGCGGCGGGATGGCTTTCTGTTCTCAGTGGACGGACAGCCGCTCGAACGCAACCGACTGTACCGCGCAGCGGCTAAGCTTTGCGGGCCGTATCATGGACTTCGCCGCGCACGAATCACAAATCTTTACAGCCGCATGGAAACGCCGGCAGAAGAACAGATAATCAAATTTTGGGTTGGACACGAATCGCACGAGTCAACGCAGACCGAACGGTACAGTAAATTGTGGCAAGACGCTGCGTGGCGCCGCGAATTCGCAGAACGCGCAGGAATTGGATTCAGTCTCGCCTCGCCAACAGTCGCGGAGCCGGCCATATCGGAACAGCAAGAGGCGGTGGCGGTGTCAGCATGAGTCCGAACGAAAGACATCGCGGCGATTGATTATTGTGCGCTTCGCCGGGAGTTGTTTATTGAGATAGATCGTGTCCTCCGCTGGAAGACACTGGGATGGCGCAACCCTACGGAGAACCGGTAAGCCCAAATCGTCCTCTTCTGAAATCGCCAAGCGCATCCAGCAAACGCCCTGCCTCCTGACGCAGCGCGTAGTAGGCATTACCGATGTCATCGAGGTCGTTGCGACGAGCCATCTTCTCGACAACAAGCGCCGCTTCCGTAAACCGGCTTGCAGCCAGATTCTGGGCCGCGCGTCCCAGCAGATGGGCAGTATCTGCGATGGAAAAACAATTCTTGGCGGCGATGGAATCCTCAAGACTCTTCAGCAGCGTTGGACACGCAGCGGAAAATATGCCTGCGAGTTCGCTCAGAAATTCATCATCGCCGCCGACGCCATACAAGGCCCGAGACTGGTCCCAATGATCCGAAGGTAAATTCATGTACGCCTAATCAAAATGAATTCAAATCCGGCCACACAGATGGGTGGGTCTCCTCCTTTCGTAAGGACATCACGAATGACCCAACAGATTAGAATTAGACTAAGATTTCTCTCGCGGGTGTCGCAATCGGGTGTTCTTCGTAGGGCGGATTACGTAGCTATATATAGTATTTCTACCTAGAAGTAGATCGGTTGAGGGGGAAGACGGTCTTTTCGTCGCACTTCAATTGCGGACGTCGGTTTACATCTGCGCCATCTACGAGCAACGTCAAAGAGAACTCGATGCGCTTATTGAGGCTGACGAATTACTGTGACGACTGCACGAAGAATACGAATATGGGGAACTAACCCTCAGCGGTGCGCCATCTTCTGCGCCATGTACAACAGAAGACGCCTGTCGGGTTCTTTGGTCCTCGATATCAACCGGCGAAAACGCCCCAGAAAACTCGCTTCCTTACCCGTGCTGCCAAACGCGATATCATCAGCCGTCTTCTTCAGAAGATTCGGCAACTTGGGCGGTTGCTCCCCATCATAGAAAAGCTGATATAGGGGAATCTCCATCGCACTAGCCAGTTTCTCCAGCGTCTCAATCGCTGGAACGGTGTGGCCGTTCTCGACGCGTGAAATGTAGCAACGTAGTAGTCCCGTGCGTTTCTCGATGTCGCCCTGCGAAAGTTTCTTTGATTCTCGAAGTGAGCGAAGCCGATCACCAATTATCATAGCGGCAGTGTCTACCATTCTTGTACGTTGGGTGCAACTCCTTTCTGTTTCACTGCCTAACTTTGACCTTCGCCGCCAAGCCCAGGGTTTGAAGCTTCTTCCTAGTCAGATGGCCTGCCCTGCGAATTGCCGTCCGAGGAACAACTCCACACGCATTGACCACCCGTCCACAGTCAATGTTTGATGCATGAATCGCGTTATCACCCAGGAGCGCGATCTACCGGGGGAAGCCTCAGGGTATGCGCTCATGACACGAAGGGGTTGTTCGATGGGGGTCTGTTGCTTGCCAGTTCGACCTGAAGAGCCTCAACAGCATCTTGCAGCACGCGAATTTCGCCATCTTTTACGTCTCTAAGAATGCAGTACATGCCCAGCACATCTTTCGTTGCCCTCTTCTGTTCTGCGCTCGCCGCTGCGATCGTCATTGTCGTTGCGGTACCTACAACCATAAAAACACCGACGAAGAGCGGCAGGCCAGTTGCATTCTCAAAAGGCCCGAGGCCGTTCACAGAACCCCACATCGCAAATCCGCCCATGACGAGGGTGGTCCCTGCCGCCTCAAGAGGGCAAAAGCGAAGGGCTGACCATGCCAAGAAGGGCGCACTCAGAAACAAATAACCGTTTCCCGGGATCCAGGATACCGGCCGAGGCCCGAAATTCAGCAAACACACGACACTTAGTCCTGCGATCAGAACAGCGGTTTCGATTTGTTCCGATATACCCGAGGAATGGTGTCGATGCCCTAATAAGAGGACAAGAAACGGGGTCACAAAAAGTACGCCCAACATGTCCCCAACCCACCAAACGGACCACAGCATCGAGAAATCAGCCAACTTAGCAAAACCACCCACGCACAAGAGGCTGACTCCGAAGGCGGCGCAAAGCGCTGAGGCTAGCACTCCCGCAAAGATGAAAAATCGCAAAACATCCCGCGCTTTAAAGAAAGCATTGATGCCGTTCGCATATGTGCTGATGAGATAGGCCCCTAGTACGGCCTCCAAAGTGTTGCCGAGACCAAAACCGATTGAGAGTGAAATTGACCCCGTGATCTTAATGCTGAGGAGCAACGTTCCAAAAAATATCCCTGGCCACACTCGATTGCCTCGTAAAAGCAAAGCTGCCAAGGAGATCCCTGCGGGAAGCCAAATCGCGGTTACAGAATGGTTCGGAGTGGCCGAGTGTAGCCCGATCTTCCCGACAAAGTAGTATATGAAGGCCAGGGAAGCGACGGTCGCGAGATTGGCAGGTTCGAGATACGGACCCAGCTTGGCGTCGAGTGCTCGTTGCAGTTCAATGAAGAAATCGCGCGGATCGGCGAGCTTGTGCAAAAGGGTCATCATGTCCTCCGTGTTTGAAGGCGAGCGAGCAGCACGGATCATGGACATGGGTGCTGTTCAGGGAGGCGAGAGCAATGATGAATGATAATAGATTCCGAGCTGGGCTTGGCTATCAAAGAAAGCGAGACATATCTGACACCTGATGGCGATTAACTGTCAAGCAAATGATTTCGGAAGCCGAGACGGTGAAAGCAGCGAACACTCGAACGGAAAACGTCGTTTCCTGTTTTTGTGCCGCTAAGTTGCCGTTATTGCATTGGCGGAGAAGTAGCTGACGCCGCGCCCGTCGCGTTGAACCGAATTACGCCCGTCTGATCGGAATAGAAGTAGC
>PMAA01000203.1 GCA_003152355.1 Acidobacteriota bacterium
CGGTGCGAACCGAACTTACGATCACTGCTTCACGCACGATTCACCTTCCGATTTGCCTATTTCCCATACTGTCCATATCGCCTGTATTTATATTGGATGCCTCGGGAGTGAAAAAGCAACAGCGCACGGAATTTGCTGCGCGCAAGCCGCTGAGTGCTCACGAATTGCGGACCGCAAGCCGCGAGCAATCACTTTCGCGGAATGAATACGCCCACCGGAGGCGTGATTTTATAAGCTTTAGAAAAGTCCCGTTCATTAAGCGCGAGACCGATTCGTTCGCGCGAAGTCACGTAAAGCAGCATCTGGCCGGTCGGCACATCCATAAACGTCTTCACATACGGCATCGTGTAAGGCTTGCCGTCAATTCTTACCGTTATCTTGTCGCCGACTTTGTACCCTAGTTGTTTGAAGTCGTCCCTCGAAATGTCTGTAAGGAGATTTCCGAAGGGATCATCGAGAGCGACCACCTGGCCCGTGATCCCCTTAGCGTCAATCGTCGAAAATGGGACGTTCAAACGAACGAGAGATTTGACATCAACTTCCGGCCCGACCAGCGTCCAATCTTCCCCGGCAGCCAGGTGGGCGCCGGACGGCGAAAAAATATCGCGGCCATGGAACGTAGAGGAAATCCCCGCGCCAATCATCCAGGCCCGATTTGTAATTTCACGGGCGGCTTCGAGCCCATCTCGATCTGCGACCGGAGTGATTAGGCCGTTATCAGGAAGATCGAAATACTGGCCCTTTTTCGATTTCACGATGATGGCTTTCCGCGAAGTGCCAACGCCCGGATCCACTACGGCGACGAAGACGGTGTTCGCTGGATAATAAGGCGTAACTGCGGCGAGGAATCGCGCGCCATCTTCAATTGAAAAAGGCGTGACCTGATGCGTGATGTCCATGATCCGGACGTCTGGCACGATCTGAAGCATCACCGCTTTGCAGATCGCAACAGCATCATTCGCCGTTCCGAAGTCGGTCATAAAGACGATCGTCGGGTGCTGGAGTGTAGATTGCGATTGCGCTTCTGACGGTGGCTTAGCTCCGCAACCTGCAGCCAGCGCAGATGCAAACAGGAGCGCGATTGCGAGGATAGATTTCAACTCATCATGTCGCGACGTTTCGGCAAGTAGATCCACGTCGGCCTTTCAGGGACTTAACGAAACAAATGCCCCAATCAGTAACCGGATTCGGAAAATTCACCCCAGTCGAGTGGCGAAATTATATCGGAAGCGTAGAACACGCGAAAGGATTTCTGGCAACGATAACGCTGCCAAGAGTGTGGAGCGGCGAATTGTCTCAGTCTAATTGCGGAGCGGCTTGCCGGTCTTCAACGTATGCGCGATGCGCTCCTGCGTCTTCCGCTCCCCGCACAAGCTTACAAAAGCTTCGCGCTCGAGATCGAGAACGTATTGCTCGGAAACTGTCTGCGGCGAGGAAAGCGCGCCTCCCGCAAGCACATTGGCAAGTTTGCGTGCGACCACGGCATCGTAATCGGTGATGTAATCCCCGCGAAGCATCATGTGAATCGCGAGCTTCGCCGCGGCCAGCATTTCCTCGCCGAGCACGCGAATCTGCGCGGGCGCGGGTGGATGAAAGCCCGTGCGGGCGAGCCCGAGCGCCGTCTCTTTCGCGTCCGCAACCAGACGATATCGATTCATCGCGATCAGATCCGAACGGCGCAGGTAACCGAGCGATTTCGCCTCATCGGCACTCGTCGATACTTTTGCCATCGCGATATTTTCAAACACCGGCTTGAACGCATGAAAAAGATCGAGACTTTCCCCGCCCGCTGAATTCTCATTCGCACGAATCATCATTTCCTTCGTGCCCCCGCCCCCAGGAATTAAGCCGACGCCCGTTTCAACCAAACCAATGTACGCCTCCGCGGCGGCGTGGATCTTTGCTCCATGCAAACTAATCTCGCAGCCGCCTCCGAGCGCCATGCCCTGCGGCGCCACGACGACGGGCCGCGGCGCGTACTTGATCGCTAGGTTGACACGCTGAAACTGGCGCACGGCTAAGTGAATGTCGTCCCACTCCTCTTCCTGCGCGCTGATAAGCAGCAGCATGAGATTCGCGCCGACGGAAAAATTCGCCGCCTGATTGGCGATCACCATGGCGTCGAATTCGCCTTCGAGACGCTTCAGCCCGGCGTGAATCATGGCGACGATATCACCGCCGATGGAATTCATCTTCGCGTGAAATTCGCAGCACACCACACCGTCGCCGAGATCGATCAGACTCGCACCTGCATTCGTCTGCACAACCTTCGATCGCTCTTTGAGAGATTTCAGAATGATTAGGCCGGGTGTTTCGTCAACCGGCTTCATCGCGATCGTGGATTGATCGAAATACTTCGTTGCGCCGTTCTCGGATTGATAGAACGATTTTTTGCCGGAGGCAAGCACTCGCTCAGCAAGCAGCGGCACAAGCTTGCCATCGCGCTCGAGAGCATTGGCCATTCGCTCGACGCCGATCGCGTCCCAAATCTCGAATGGCCCAACCTCCCAAGCAAATCCCCAGCGCATCGCGCGATCCACATCCACGATGCTATCGGCAATCTCCGGAACACGCCGCGCAGCGTACGAGCACATCTCACTGAGGCTGCCCCAGAGAAAACGCGAAGCTTTATCGCCACCCTGGCCATCAAGCACCGGCGCCACAAGCGCGCGCAGCCGTTCGCGCGTATCTTCAATCGCCTTTCCTGCTTCAATCGAAGCGAACCGAGCTTTCTGCTTCGGCCGGTAGTCCATCTTCTGCCAGTCCAGCGTTAGAATTTCGCGTTCGCCGCCTTTTTTCACGGCCTGATAGAAGCCTTTGCCAGTTTTCTCGCCAAGCCATCCTCGCGAGATCATGTCTTCAATGAGAGCAGGAACTTTGTACGACTCGCGGGATTCGTCATTCTTCGCGTTTTCATAAATATTTCGAACCACGTGAACCAGAATGTCGAGACCTACGATGTCCGCCGTTCGAAACGTCGCCGATTTGGGCCAGCCGACAGCCGGGCCAGTACAGGCATCTACTTCCTCGATCGTCATCTCAAGTTCGATCATTAGCCGCACGGCGTTGAGCATCGAGTACGTGCCGATTCGATTGGCGATGAAATTCGGCGTGTCTTTCGCAATCACCACGCCCTTCCCGAGCCGGCGATCGCAAACGTCGTCGAGCGTTTCCACAACCCCAGAATCTGTTTTCGGCCCCGGGATCAACTCGACGAGCTTCATGTAGCGCGGCGGATTGAAGAAATGCGTTCCCGCCCAATGACGCTGGAAGTCGTCCGAACGCCCGTCGGCCACGAGATGAATCGGCAAGCCAGATGTATTCGTCGTAACGATTGTTCCGGGCTTGCGGTGCTGCTCGACGCGCTCGAGAAGATTCCGTTTGATCTCAAGATTCTCGGCGACTACTTCGATAATCCAATCCACTTCGCCACACCAGGCGAGATTGTCTTCGAAATTGCCGATGGTGATGAGACTGGCGGTGTCGGCAGTGAAAAATGCAGCAGGGCGGGCTTTCTTCGCCGCTTCCAATCCTCCGCGAACGATGCGATTTCGGACGGCGGGCTGTGCGAGTGTCAGCCCTTTCGCCTGTTCTTCCGAAGTGAGTTCGCGCGGAACGATATCGAGCAGGTAGCACGAAATTCCCGCATTCGCGAGGTGCGCCGCGATGCGCGAGCCCATAGTTCCGGCGCCAAGAACCGCGGCTTTTTCGATGCGTTTTTTCATCTTTCCCATCCGAGGCGACGCCGGAGGTTACAAAACGGGTACCGCGCGGTCAACCGCAAATCCAAGCATCCCCGGTTTGAGTTACAGTGTCAAATAAAGCAGAAATCACTATGCCCACATCAAGAAAATGGCTTGGCTCCGCTGTACGTGGCCTGCGCTCATTCGCGTACGGCGGCGCGGGCGAGAGGCCGCGCATTGGACTGGCGCTCGGCGGCGGATTCGCGCGCGGAATCGCCCACATCGGCGTTCTTCGCGTCTTCGAGGAAGAAGGTATTCCGATTGATTGCCTTGCCGGCACGAGCGTCGGCGCGCTAATCGGCGCAGCCTACGCGAGCGGCGCAACACTCGACGACATGGAGCGGCAAGGCTCCGAAACACGCTTCCGCGATTTCGGGCGCTGGACGCTTTCGCGCATGGGGATGGCCTCGAACGAGCGCCTCGAAGATTTCTTGCGCAAATTCACCACCGCGCGTTACTTCGAGGAATTGAAGCTGCCGTTCGCAATCGTCGCCACAGACATCGTGCGCGGCGAATCCGTTTACTTCACCACAGGCGAAATCGGAATCGCCTTGCGCGCATCGTGTGCGTATCCCGGCTTGTTTTTGCCCGTTGAGTATCGCGGCCGCTCCCTCGTTGACGGATTCTTGACGGACGCTGTGCCCACGAGGGCCGTGCGCGCGCTCGGAGCGAATATCGCCATCGGTATTTATCTCGAGCCCGGCGAATTGAAGGACAAACCTCGAAATACAATTGAGGTGATTGGCCGCGCATTTTCAATTATTCAGGAGACCCAGGACCCGCCGTGGCGGCACGCTGCGGACGTTGTGATCGAGCCGGACGTTCACGATGTTCTATGGGATGGTTTCATAGAGACGCCACGCCTCATCGCGGCCGGCGCAGCCGCGACGCGCGCATCTTTGCCCAAGATTCGCGCTGCGATTGCGCGGCACAATTACGAAGCCGTGCTGCCGCGCGATACCGCCCCCAAGCTCCGACTCCGAACCCGTTCGCACTCGATAATCCGTCCCGCTCCAAGAGCACGCCGCCAATCCATTTCAGTAACCACCCGCGGGATTGCTTACCGTTCTCGCTGCATTGCGTCAAAACAAAAGTGAGGGGTCGAACCTGTTTCGCGATGACGCTGCAACGCCCCAGTCATTCGCAAAATTCGATTCGACTCCTCTTTCTTGAAGATATCTCTGGGTTCACCCGATCTCAACACCGCTCCCGCGCAATAGTCATGATTGCATTCTGTCTTTGTGAAAAATATCGCTGCTTTCGTGAGGAAAGTCTGAACGGAAGTCGGTGACGGATTGCACACGGCANNAACGCCGGCAAGATTCCGGCGCGACGATTGGGGCCTAAACTTCGCGAACCTCAACGCGCACGGCTTTTCCTTTGCTGATCCCTCGGCTGTTGAACCATTCCTCCAGCGCCTCGCCGAGCCGCTTCGGATCCAGACGTAATCCAGCTTCCATCCGCCCATCACCCGTCGGAAGCGTATCGTCGAAATCCGCCGACCGCGTGAAGTTTCGCATGGCGAAGCTATCGAGCCACTCAAGCGGACACGGCCGCGTCTCGCCGTCCATGACGATATCAACCTGCAATTTGCGCGCAAACATTCCAAAAAAGTATAGCACC
>PMAA01000092.1 GCA_003152355.1 Acidobacteriota bacterium
AAGCGCAACAAGGAAATCGCCTTCCAGCTTGGAACTACGGAACAGGTGATCAAGAACTACCTGCGCAAGATTTACGACAAGCTGGGCGTCTCCGATCGCCTCGAGCTCGCGCTCTACTGCCTGCATCATCAGCTGCACAAGAATGCAGCCGAAGCAGACTCCTCGCGCCCCATCGAGATCCCCGCCGTCCAGCCCTGATCCCTCTTCAACCCAAATCAAAAAACCTACATCTCGATTTCCGGGATGTGGGTTTTTCTTCGTGCACTCCGGCCCTCCACGACGACTTCGATTTCGGCAGTCCCAATTCCGAAAACCATTCATGGTGACGTGAAACTCCGTCCAGCGAGCCACCTTCCCTTGCTTACCGAGGGGAGTTGCGCTATTATCTCTCGGTAACCTTAGGGAGAGCACATGAGCAAGCCGGTTGACCTCGTACAGGGCACCCTCGACCTGCTGATTCTGAAAATCCTCGCCCTCGAGCCGCTCCATGGCTGGGCTCTCAGTCAGAGACTCAAGCAGGTTTCCGGCGAAGTCCTGCAGGTCAGTGACGGGTCGCTCTATCCTGCCCTGCACAAACTCGAGCAAGAGGGATGGATCACCGCCGAGTGGAAAGCCACGGAGAACAATCGCCGCGCGAAATTCTATTCACTGACGCGGATGGGCCGGAAGCACCTCGAGCAGGAAGCCGGCAACTGGGCGCGGCTTTCCGGAGCGATTTCGCGGGTCGTGAAGCTGAATGAGGCGTAGTGCGAACAAGGCGTGAAGCAGCAAGGAGCGTAGGGAGCGGATATGGGAACGGAACGCTCGATTCAAATGATTGTGCTTCGGCTGCGGTCTCTCTTCCGGCGCCGGCAAGTGGACCAGGAACTTGACGAAGAAATTCGGGAGCATCTTGATCATCTGACGAACGACTACATCGCCAAAGGGCTGACTCCCCGAGAGGCGCGCGAGGCTGCGCTGCGCGAATTCGGCGGCGTCGAGCGAGCGAAAGAGAATTGCCGGGACGCTCGAAAAGTGGATTGGCTTCAGAATTTCGTCCAAGATGTTCGCTTCGGCTTGCGGATGCTGCGCAAATCGCCAGGCGTGACAGCGGTCGTTGTGATTGCGCTGGCGCTTGGCGTTGGCGCGAACACTGCGATCTTCAGCATAGTGGATGGATTCCTGTTGCGGCCGCTGCCGGTCCCATCGCCCGAGCAAATCACCGTCCTCGCGATTCAGCAAAAGGATGCACCCATCGGTTCGTCGGGATTTTCTTATCCCGAGTTTTTGGATTACCGCAGGCAAGCGGACACGTTCTCGGACGTATTCGGGATTGTTATTAGCTCGGTGCAGCTCACGGCGAACGACCGCTCGGATCAATGTTTCGTCAACTATGTTTCCGGAAACTTTTTCTCGGCGCTCGGAGTAAAGCCTGCGTTGGGGCGGCTGATTTTGCCGAGCGAAGGCGAAACTCTGGGCGAGCCAACGGTCGTGGTCCTCGACTACTCGTATTGGCAGCGGCGCTTTGACGGCGATCTAGGCGTCATCGGCCGAAGGATTCTTGTTGATGACAAGTCCGCCACGATTATCGGAGTTGCACCACGGCGATTCCACGGCATGTTTCCGATCTTCGAGATGGACGTCTATCTGCCGATGAGCTCGATATCGCTCGAAGAGCCGGCGATCGCGTTCTGGAACAACCGCGACCGCAGAAGAATTCTGGGGTTCGGACGTTTGAAGCCCGGAGTGAGCCTGCGAGAAGCGCAAAGTTCGCTCGACGTCGTGACGGGGCGGCTCGCAAGGCAATATCCGGCTACGGACAAATGGTTCACGGTTCGTGCAGTGCCGGAAAAATCCGCGCGACCGATTGCCTACGCGAACAATTCGTTCGTGGCGATATCCGGATTGTTCCTTGTGCTGGCCGCGTTCGTTTTGCTGCTCGCGTGCCTGAACGTGGAGAACATTTTGCTCGCACGCGGCAGCGCCCGGCAGCGCGAGATGGGAATTCGCGCGGCTTTGGGCGCCGGACGTGCGCGATTGATCCGCCAAGTGCTCACCGAGAGCGTTCTTCTGGCGATTCTCGGCGGAGCCGCGGGAATCGCTATCGGCGTATCGGCAAACCGCTGGACGAATGCAATTCACGTGCAGGATATTCCGCTGCAGCTCGATTCGGCTCTCGATTGGCGCGCGTTCACTTTTGCGTTGGCAACAGTGCTGTTTGCTGGAATCGTCGTGGGCTTGCTGCCGGCGATTCGCGCTTCGTCCGCTGACGTGAATATCGTGCTGCACGCAGGCACGCCGCGAAGCTCGGATGGCATTCATCGCCCCGGGCTTCGCAATTTTCTGATCGTCGCGCAAGTGGCTGGCTCGCTCGTGTTGTTGGTCGCCGCCGGACTTTTCGTTCGCAGTCTGCAAATGGTTCAAAGATTCGATCTCGGCTTCGATCCCAATCACGTCTTGAACGTAACGTTGGACCCGCATGAAATCGGATATGACGAGGCGCGAACGAACGGGTTTTATCGCGATATCGAAACCAGAGTGCGGGCGCTGCCTGGAGTGCAATCTGCGAGCGTCGCGTCGTACGTGCCGATGGGTGGCTTTCCGAGTAAAGCTGCCGTCTATATCGAAGGCCATCCGGTCGCATCCGGCGAGCAACCTCTGCGCGTGCTTTTCAATTGCGTGGACAGCGCCTACGTCGAAACGATGCGCGTTTCCCTGCTCCGCGGACGCGACTTCACGGACTCGGACAGTGAGTCTGCGCCGCTTGTCGCCATCATCAATCAGACGATGTCCCATCATTTCTGGCCGCACGAAGATGCCATCGGAAAGCGATTTAGCATGGATGGCCCCACAGGCCCATTCGCGGAAGTGGTTGGCATGACTAACAACGGCAAATATCAAACGATCGGAGAAGACGCGCAGCCCTTCTTTTACGTGCCTCCGCGCAAAACTTCGCATCGAAACGCATTCTGCACATTCGCACGCTCGTTCCGCCTGAATTGATCGCAGCATCCGTCAAAGACGAAATCGCGCGCGTGGCTCCTGGCCTGCCCGTCCTGAATATCGAAACTATGAAGCAATTGCTGCAGGGCGCGTTTGGCTTTTTNNATCGGGCTGATTCTCGCGGTCGTCGGCGTTTACGGCGTCGTGTCGTTTGCCGCAAGCCAGCGGACACGGGAAATCGGAATCCGGATAGCGCTAGGTGCAGATGCGCGCGACATCCTGAATTTGGTCTGGCTGCAAGGCGTGCGGCTTGTGCTTTGGGGCATCGCAATCGGGATGGCGGCAGCGTGGGCATTGGCGCGAGCGATGAGACATCTCGTGGCGGGCATCAGTACGAGCGATCCCGTCACCTACTGCACAGTCGCGATTCTACTTTCCGTGGTGGTGCTACTGGCGTGCTGGATACCGGCACGGCGCGCGACGCGAGTTGATCCGATGGTCGCGCTGCGTTACGAATAGCGATCCTCGCACGCTCGCCTTGTTGTGCCGCGCGTATACTATCGGGCGTGAGACGCCTGATGCGCGCGATCAACGGACGCCGACACGCCCCGAATTCACGAATAATTTCGGCCCTATTCGTTTGCTCCGGAATGGCGCTGGCGTTCGTGGCCGCAGCCAAGACCAAGGACCCCACGGCTACCGGCATTCATGGACATGTGAGGGACAGCGACAAGACCGCGATTGAGGGCGTCCATGTGAAGGCGATGAACTCGAAATCCAAGGCGACGATCGCGACCGATACAAATGCGGACGGCGAATTCGCTCTATCAAAGCTTGCTTCCGGAATCTACGACGTGACGTTTAGTAAGGACGGATTCGAATTCATGCTGTACCCGCACATTCGCGTGAGCAAGAACCAGCCGATCGCGCTCGACGTCACGATCCATCGAGCGGCCGGCGCCCCACCGCTGAAACAACCGAATTAAGGCCTAGGCAAACTTGAGAACTTCCTGAACCGCGCGATGCGCCTCATCAATCGCGGCGTCGGTGTAAGCGTGTCCCGCCGCATCGGAATTAGCGATGGAAATGCGGCCGAACGGCTGCCGGCCGATGACGCACGGACGCTGCTTCCCCGGGACGCGCTGATCGGAGAGCGATTCGTATTCGTAGGCATAGCCGTGCGCCCAGCGATTCACAGTGATCGCGGCAATGTCCCGCGCCGGATCGAAATCCGCCGAACCAAGCATGCGCTGCAATTGATCGCGAATCTTTCGCTCGATTACCGAGAAGTGAGTTGAGTAAAGTTCGGCGCGGCCGTAGCGATACTGATCGCGCCGGGGCTGGCCGGGGGCGCAGGGCGAGCGCAGCATGAAGAGCACCATGGGCTCATCCGGATGGCTCGGGAATTTGTATTCGCCGATGCTTACGGGAAAATCGAGCGCGACATAAGTGTGATAACTCGCCGGCGCTACGATGTGATGCACACCGAGTTTCTCGAACGCCTGCCAATTCTGAATCGCAACGTGCGTGTAGAGGTACGGAACTTTGACGCCGAGATGCAGAGCTTCCTTCTGCGCACCGGGAAGGTCGGGACACAGATACGGAATCATCATGTTGTAGCAGGCGAGCACGCACGATTTCGCGCGGACTGTCTGGAGCTTTCCCGCGCGGACGTACGCCACTTCGACTTCCTTCGCTGAATCGGGTGCGCCAATGTGATTGGCGCGAACGGCAGTGCTATTCAACCGGATGCGAACCGTGGAACCGGGCGAGTCCAATCGCGAATAGTCGGCGCGCGCGGTGACGACATCTTCCATCGTGTGACCGGGAACAGAGCCGGGAACAAGCGAGCGCACGAGGAGGCGGGAGATCGAAGCGTTGCCGTCGGGAAAATGAAAGATGTACGGCTCCGCCTTCGGCATCTCGCCCAAATCCATGCCGTCGAAGCCGGGATAAGTGAATGAGAAATAGTCATCCCATGAGTTGAAACAGGTGAGCGCCGACACGGCGTCAATTCCTACGCCGAAAAGATCGGCGGGATAGGTCTGGAAGAAAGGCAGCGCATCGGCGTGAACTTTGCAGAGTTTAGTGAGAAAGTTCGCGTAGCTGATTTTCGCGAGGCGCTGACGCTTTTGTTCTCGAGTCAATCCCGGCAGATAGTCCACTTTTTCTGTGTACACGCGCGCGATATCGCGCTGCGCCTGCTCGGACAGCGGAGACTTGGCCAGGAACTCCGGCCACGGCGTACTTCCCATGCCGGTGACAAGACGGTCGTCGCCAAAAGTTTCGCGGTCGAAAAAGCATGCCGTGCCGAGATTCGAATAGAGTTCGCGGTCGTAATCCTTATAAAAACGCTGCGTGTCTATTCCCAACTCGCGCAGCAATTGCTTAGCGACATCGCTGTATTCGCCCGGGCTTTCGATGGATTGGGTTCCGCCATTGCTGATTAAGAGCCGTTCGCCGACTTGAAATTCGTTGCGACGAGCGTGCCCGCCGAAATCGTCGTGGTTCTCGAGGATAAGGATGCGCGCGTGTGGACCGGCGTGACGGCGGTAGAAGTATGCCGCGGCAAGCCCGCTGATTCCGCCGCCGACGACCACGAGATCGTAGGATTCCCCCGTGCTCTCCGGCTTGGCGGAAGCACCCCAGAACGCGCCATCGCGAAGCTGATGCGCAATTTCAAACGAGCCGGGATGATTTCCGCGCAAACCGGTAAGGTTAGGCGGCTCGTAGCGCGGGTCGCGCGGCGTAATTCCCTGCTCGAGAAGCGGATCTTGCGCCGAACGATCCGGACCCTTGTTCTGGGCGAGCAGGCCCGCCCCCGGCACGAGCGATGCACCAAGGGTGATGGCGACACCGTTCAGAAAATCACGGCGGGTGATCTTGCGGTCCATCCCCANNCGTGAATCCTCACTCATCCATTTCTCCCGCCGTCGGCGTGGGACTCAATATCTTATACCGTTCCCCGAGGCCGGAGCCCAGGGCTTCGAGCTGAGCAGAGTTCTGAGCAGAAATGATTCGCATCAGCGGAGTCTGACCTTCAAGCTTGGCAAAAATCGCGGCCGAGCGTACACTGGTTTTACCCCCGCTGAGCAACAAAAATCCAGGCAACGATTCTCCAGTCGAATCGCTCAAATTATATTGGGAGCATCAACGCATGCAGATAGCAAAGTTCGGGATGGGTCTCCTTCTACTTGTACTCACGGCCGGGGTCGCGCAGGCGCAAAAGATCACTTCGGACTACGATCCCACCGGCGATTTCGATTCCTATAAGACATTCATGTGGATTCAGCGTCCGCAGGACGAGAGCCGCGCAGAAATTCAGCGTGCTGTGGCTTCGGAACTGACGGCGAAGGGNNGCAAGTCTCTGAAGGCGCAGACATCGGCGTCGCCGCCAATGTCGCAAATCAGAAAGACCGCTCCCTCGAGACCTTCTACAGCACGCTTCAAGGATGGAATTGGCGCCGTTGGGATCAATCCGATACAAGTTCGAGCGACATCCAACGTTTTGCACCCGGAACGGTCGTTGTGGACCTCTTCGACGCCAAAAAGCGTCGAGTGGTCTGGCGGGGCATCGCAACCGGAGTTTACTCGGCGAAGGGCGGAGGGGACCACGCCGACAAGGATTTGCACAAAATGTTCAAGTCGTTCCCGCCAAGATGGAACCCGATGCACCAGTCGAGCTACGGCGGAAGTTAATCGCACGTCTTTGCCCGCACAAATGCGCCTCGAGAATTGTTTATCGAGTATTTTCGGATAACTTCCCAGCTCGAATTCGTCCTCGCTCCCCCAGCGGCCGAAGCGTCGAAGTGTACGCTTGTTAGCGGTGTCGCTGTCAGTCCGACGCCCCGCCACTGGCAAGCATGTTTACCGATTACTCTCCACCGCATCTAACGCATCTAATAGGTATGAGGCTGGACTACACTGGAATGGTGGGGATTGCCACTTATGAGCCGTAGGATGTTCTCGCGCCGGAGTCTGCTCAAAGACATGGCTCGCGTGGGAGTGTGCCTGCCATTCGCCGCCAGCAGTCCATTTTCGTTAGTTCCGGCCCTGAACGCTGCCGCAGACAGCCCAGTCGCTCCGCGAACTCGCACGGACCTTAGCGGGAGTGAAGATGCGTTTCTCGAAGACTTGGAACGAGACAATTTTCTATATTTCTGGGAACAGACAAATCCGCTGACTGGCATCGTAAAGGACCGCTGTAACGTGCGCGCGCCTGACGCGCGTGTGTTGGGCAGCATTGCAGCGACGGGATTCGNNTTTTATCACTGGGCCAACGTGAACACGGGGGAGCGATTGCTGCAATCCGAGGTGTCGTCGGTTGATACGGCGATCCTGCTCTGCGGCGTCTTGACGTGTGGCGGGCACTTTCAGAATCCGGAAATCAAAGAGCTCGCGCACGACATTTTTGCTCGCGTGGATTGGAATTGGCTCTCGGAAGATACTCGCGTTCTGCCGCACGGATGGACGCCGGAAACAGGATTTCTACAGTATCGCTGGGACAGCTACAGCGAAATGATGATGATTTACTTGCTGGGTCTCGGGTCTCCCACGCACCCGCTGCCAACTGAAACATGGGACGCGTGGAAGCGAACGATGTTCGAATACGACGGCATCCGGTTTATCGGCTCATTCGCGCCGATCTTCGTACATCAGTATTCCCAGGCCTGGTTTGATTTCCGCGGCAAGCGCGATCGCTACGGCGACTACTTCCAGAACTCGGTGATCGCAACGGACGCCCATCGGCGATTCTGCATCAGCCTCAACAAACAGTTTCCGGACTATAGCGACGATCTTTGGGGAATCACGGCGTCGGACTCAGAACGCGGCTATGAGGTGTGGGGTGGTCCGCCGAAAACCGGTCCGATCGATGGGACCATCGTGCCCTGCGCAACCGCCGGCTCGCTGCCCTTCCAACCGAAGGCCGTGATGCGCGTCCTTCGCACGATTAATCGCCTCTATTCCGTGGGAACGCGGAGCCGCTACGGATTTGTGGACGCATTCAATCCTCTGACGAATTGGTACGACAGCGACGTCATCGGCATTGATACGGGAATCACAATGGTGATGGCCGAGAATGCGCGCACGGGATTTGTGTGGGATACGTTCATGAAGAATGCGGAAGCACAGCGCGGGATGGATCGGGCAGGCTTCAAATCCTACCAGCCGCCCGCAAACACTGAGGCAGATCAACTCCCGCTCCCAAGCGGGCCCGCTTCAGCCGCCGTGCCTCACTGAATCTCGAGCAAGGCAAGCCCTTGAGGCGGAAGTGCGACTGTCACTTTCCCGCCCGACAGGGGCCCTTCTTCAGGGGCCGGCAGTTCGGCCGCGCGACGAAGTTCTGCAACTTGCATTGGCGTCGGACTTACGGGCCTGCCCATGGCTTCGTAAGCGCTCAAAAGCGAGCCGTGAGTTGAATCTACGCGGTAGACGCGCAGGCTGCGGTTCGGTTTCGAATCCTTCAAATTGATTGTGATGGCTTTCGGGTGTCCCGCTTCGCCCGGTGGGAAGAGATTCCATACGGCGATCACGATCACTCCGTCGCTACGCTTCGTGACGAGCGCCGATTTCGAATCCACCGGAATTCTTTGGTCGCCGAGTTTGTGCAGCAACTTGAATACGTTGAACGCGGGCTTCGGCAGATCGTCTTCCGCGATGAGGCCGAAGCCACCGTAGAATGGCTGCTTTACGACGCCTTGCTCCTCGAACACGTCCGAAAAAGTCCAATAAGAAAACATATCGGCGAGGCCGTCGCATTCCCGAATTGTGTTGGCGAGCCACGGGGCCATGAACACGGCATCCGTAACGTCGGGCTCATTTTTATAGCTGGCGTTGTATTCGCTCCAGATGATCGGCATCGCCGGGCGCGCCGACTCCTTCACCTGATCGTGAACCTTCTGTGCCGCGCGGCAGACCATGTCGGCGCGCGGGATGTCCTCTTTCGTTCCGAAAATATCGCTGGATAAATCATTCGCGTAAACGTGCGTCGAAACGAAGTCCGCGGGCACGTCGTTATCAACGACGTGGCGGATGAAGCGGTCAGCCCAGGCAGCCTGCGCGGTTGCGGGGCCGCCGACGCGGATCGTAGGATTCACGCTCTTCACAGCTTTCGCAGCGATGTCGTATAGCTGGTAGTAGGTCTGCTCTTTTGGCTGGCCGGCCCAAAAATCGAGGTTCGGTTCGTTCCACACCTCAAAATACCAATGAGATACTTCGTTGATGCCGTAGCGATCGACGAGATGTTGCGTGAAATGCGAAACCAGATCGCCCCACTTCGTCCAGTCTTTCGGCGGCGAAACGATCGGGTGATACCAGAAAGATTGAAAGGTTTGCTGCGCCGCGAGCTTTTGCGGCATGAAACTCAGTTCCACAAACGGGCGCACTCCGTTCGCAAGCAGGCCATCGTAAATCTGATCCACGTAAGAAAAATTGTAGACCGGCGCGCCGTTCGCGTCTTCGTCGTAAACCCCGACTTCATCGTTGAAGATGGCGTGGAAGCGGACGTACTCGAAGCCCGTGGCTTGCTTTACTTCGCGAAGATCACGGCGATAGCTTTCCCGGAGTGAGAGGATTGCACGGCCGGACCCGAACATTTGCTCCCAGAAATGCGGAAATGGATGAGAGGCTGCGCTCGGATCTACATCAACGGTCTCCCCCTGGCCGGCAGGAACATTCTTGTTTTCTTGCGCGCGTGGCGCCGGAAGATAAAGTGCCAGGAGAAGAGCTGTGAACGCCGTAATGGGAATGACTCGTCTCAACCTGTAGCGCCCTCAATTGCGCGCGGACAGTGTCGCACAGATCACTTGAGGCCGGTGAACCTTGGAATCGTTAGTTCGCTGGCTGCACAGGCACGCTTAGATCCGCAGAAGATGAACCCCACGACTGCGCTCGTTGCAGAGCCAGTCGGCCGTGTCCAAGGAGGGTAGAGGCAACCGCACCGGCGATTTCGGCCGGCCGCATTTTGAGGAGCCGTGGCATACGCTCGTGAAGGATTCGCTCGGTCGCGCCTACCATAGGCTCCTCGTGGAACCGGCGTTGCATCGACGAATGGCAAAGAACGCTCGCGGCCGTAGTGAGGCTCATACCCTGGTGATGGGCCATCCAGCATCGCACGATTTCGAAATGCTTCGGGGTGCCAGGCCGGCCCGCCGTCAACTGCGCTGACTCGAAGAAGCCGTACGCGCCGAGCCATCCCATCTTTTTGAGCTTTCGCAGATTCTTCAACGAGCTCGCGGCGTCGACCAACAGGCCCAGGAAACTCGAATATGGCGAGACGACAACGTCGCCGGAATCGTCGTGACTTATTGCCAGGCCCGGTACACCGTATGCCTGGTAATGATAGAACCCGTCGGGATTTTTCACACTGGAAGACGATTCCGAAATTCCCCAAGGGATGGATTTCGCGGCCGCATATTTTTGTTGCGATCGAAGGGCGGCGCGTTGGTTGTGGTCTAGGAGTGTATTCGGATACGCCTTCATAAACAGACCGGGAAGAAGGTACTCGAACATCGTGCCGGTCCAGGAAAGCATGACCGACATGTTCTTGAAGATAGTGTGCGAACGGCTGAGACGGAACCAGCTCTCCTGAGGAATTTCATTCTTGGCAATTGCCACGAAAGCGGCAGCTCGCGCTTCCGACGCGAGCAAATCGTAATGCGCTTCATTCAAGACATTCGAATCAGCGTCAAATCCAATCGAGAGCAGCTTACGCGCCGGGTTATAGAGGAATTTGAAGTCCATCGCGGCCACGAATTCATCCACATCCTCGGCAATATAGTCCAAGTTCATGCTCGTCGTCGCGCACAAATTGGCCGAGCGCGCAAGCGCCGAGCGTAGAAGAGCGATAGANNGTCCACATCGTCGGCCGAAGCGAACCAGCGAAGTTTCTGGTCAAGGCCTCGAATCACGTTCCGGGCCGATTCGAGAGTCATCGCGCCGGGATCAATGCCGTCCTGAATCGGAAAGTCACTGCGCAGTTTTGCATATACCGGCGAAAACCACGGTGCGAAGTCGTAAGCCAGCTCGACCAGCTTGCGCGCCCGCATGTGCAATTCCTGCGCCCACCACTTGATTTCGCCCGAACAATTCGAGCTCAACACAGCTTCGTCAAACGAAGCCGCTTCGATTTCGATTTCCGGCAGCGCTTCGAGCCATTTCGTCGCAGAAGTCGCGAGCAGTGTCATGCGATGCTTTAGCGTTTCGAGTTTCTCGATCAAATCCTGCTCTTTCGCACCCACCAGGATTTCGCCAATCATTTCAACGTGATCGACAATCCCGCGCCACAACGACGCGTCGAACACTTTGCGGGCCTTCAGGTCCAGGCATCCCTGTTTCAGGGTCCAGAGTGAGCAAACAAGATTCCCGCTATCCACAGTCGAAATGAAATGTGGCGGGACCGCCTCAAGCGTCAGCGTGTCATACCAATTGTAGAGATGGCCGTTGCGCTTGGGCATCTCGCGGAAGGTGTCGAAGGTGCGTCCGATAGCGGCAATAAATTCCGGCAGTGTGCTAAATCCGAGATCGTTCGCGGCCAGCCGCGACGTCAACAGGAACCCGAGATTCGTCGGCGAAATTCGATGCGCGATGCCCGGAGCGTCTTCCTGAACGATATCTGGAATCAGCCAATTTTCGTCGGCAGTGCTGAACTCGCGGAAAAAGCGCCAGGTTCGCAACGAGGCTTGGCGGAGCATCGCCTCGTCGCCCGCAGCGATGCTGCTATGTTTCGAACGCCGCGGCTTGTCAATCCAGCGGGCGATCGTGCGTGACGAAGCCCAAAGCATTAGAAACGGAGCGGCCACGACGAGATTGAAGGGCCTGGTCGCGGCGATCAGAGCCGCGATCGCAAGCGAAATAAGCGGAGTCCAATCCAAATAAATCTCGACAGGGGACGTCGTCGCAGCAGCTACTTCAGCTTCCGCAGCCGTCTCCCAATTCAGCATTCTCCTGTGCGTGACCTTCATGCGAACAAGCGTGCGGACGACAGCATCAAGAGCCAAAAGGCCCTGGTGGCACAGGAATGTCAGCCGGAAGAACAGACGCAAATTCGCGCTGACGAGATCGGAAACCGTGTTCCACCAAAATTCTGGCGAGAAGAGCGCGCGTCGCGCCCTCACGATTGCGATCGCTGTGTGTAGGAACGTCGGAAGCGCAATAATCGCGAGCGTGGCAAGCGTCCAATACAACGCTTTACCCGGCAAAATCAGCCAGCCGCAGACGAGCAGTGCGAACGTGGCGAACTCCGTAACACTGCGGCGCAGATTATCCAGAATCTTCCAGCGCGAGACGACATTGAGCGGATTGCGAACTATGCGGCCCGAGGCATCGGGCACNNTCTGCCAATCGCCGCGCACCCAGCGGTGCTTGCGTTTGCTAAACGCGCTGAAGCGGGAAGGATAATCGTCCACCACTTCGACGTCGGACATCAGGCCGGCGCGCGCATAAGCCCCTTCAATAAGATCGTGGCTCAATATGGAATTGCTCGGGAAGCGACTCTCCAGAACTTGCTGAAACGTTGCGACCTCGTAAATTCCCTTCCCGGTGAATGAGCCTTCGCCAAACAAATCCTGATACACGTCGGAAACCGCTCGCGTGTAAATATCGAAGCCCGTCTCTCCGGAGAGAATCGAAGACATTCGCGACTTTCCGGCTGATTTCGTGCAGATGTCAACACGCGGCTGAAGAATGCCGTATCCCTCGGCGACCAAATTTGTCGCGGAATTGAGGACAGCTCGATTCAGAGGATGAGCGATCGCACCAACAAGCTTGTGCGCCGCATCTCTCGGCAGCTGCGTGTCGAGGTCGAGCGTGATCACATACCGCATGCTCGAGAGTAACGAAAGGTCTCCCACTTTTTCCGGGAAGCGATCGCCTTTTTCGAGGAGCAGCCGGTTGAAATCGAGAATTTTCCCGCGCTTGCGCTCCCATCCCATCCAAACGCCCTCGGCCTCATTGAACATCCGCGGGCGATGGAAGTGGAAGAAGGTGCCTTTCCCCTCGTGCGCGTACTTGTCATTCAGCGCGCGAATCAGGTCAGAACACAGACCCGTCAAACAATCGTGCTCATCGAACCGCGAGGGTGAATCCGGGAGATCGGTAAGAAGAGCGAAGTGGAGATTGGCATCGCGGTTTCCGAGAAAACGAATCTCGAGGTCCCTCGCCGCACGCTCGACCTGCTCCTCGTTAATTAGCAGCATGGGGACGGCGACCATCGTCGCGCAATCGTTCGGAATGCCTTCCGAGAAATCGAGGCGCGGCAATCTTTGCGGCCGAACGACCAGCGTCGCCAGGAGATTCACCGCGCTCACCGCGCATTCGACGACGGGCAACAAAATAAGCGCCACGACGAAAAGTCCCGCGAGCCGCGCGGCTGGAATCGACATCAGCTGGTTCATCAGCACAAGGGTGACGATTTCAATGCCAAGAAAATAGAAAAGCTCGGGCCAACGCAGAATGATTCCCTGCACGCGCTCGACAATTGTGGAACGATAGCCGATTGCCTTCTTGAGAATCTTCTGCCCACCGTTTACGAGATAATATCCGACATGCGACCTGCGCTCCCGGGCGCGTGCCTCGGAAACGCTATGGGGAGCGGCAGCGAGTGCCACGGTCTTCCGTGCAATTTGCTCTTCGCTCCACTTCGATCGCGCACTAAGCTCTGCGACGATCTTGCAATAAGCTTCGCGGCCCTCGGCGTCCATTCCTGCGTAGGCGCCTGCGGGATCCTCACGCAAAATCCGGCCGGTCGCGCTCACGGCCTCGAAGATTTCGCGCCAGTCCGTGTCAACGATCGTGCGCAGGCTCGCGACCAGCGCCTGCAGCGTTTTGAGCGGACTCTCATTCGCGGGCGTCGAGGCAGCAACGCCTGATTTCGCCTCCGCCGCTATCTCTACCGCCACCGCTTCCACCTGCTCAAGAATAGCGAGTAGCGCGAAGGGCCTCAGCAATCCAATTTCCGCGTAAACCAGCGAGGATGCTTCCTGAGCGCCGTTTACGAACGCGGAGAATTTCGGTCCGTCGAAATCGTATTGCGCCGCGAGCATATAGCCTTCCGCGGCTGCAAACGCGCGCGGAAGCCGCTGCGAGCTAGCGTTTTCAAATTGAGGCAGCTCTCCCGCCGACGCGAGCGATTCGCGCACTTCCTGAAGACAANNTTTCGCCGCTCTTCCAGTATCCCCACGCCCGCTTCGACCGCGCCGAGTTTCCACTTCCGCGCCTCGGCAACGGCGAGCGCATATAAGCGGGCCTCGTCGTCTTTCGCGCGGCGCGGCAAGACGCC
>PMAA01000126.1 GCA_003152355.1 Acidobacteriota bacterium
GAATTCACCGACCCCAACCACCGTGCCCGCCGCCAGCAAAGCAAGATGCTGATACAAACGCCCTCCATCCAAAGCGCCTCTTAGAGCGAACGCGAGCACTCGTGACACTTTCGCGTACAATTTGGTTTCGATGACCCCAAGATCATGGTCATCCCGTTTGCCTTGGTCGTCATTTTCTTGTTACTGATTGGCCTCGCGGTCCGCAAAGTCAGTCAAGACTGAAAATTATTCTTTGTCTGTCACCACCGGCCATTTGTTGGGCAACTCTGAAAGACGCGGCGGTCTCAATGGGTGGGCGCAACACTGGCTTACGATGTGACAGGCTGCACTCCGGCCAAACCGAACCCACCATGTGTCAGCTGGTACTGGAACTATTACATACCTGTCATTTGATTTATCGATAATCGTCTGCTAGGGTGGTCGCGGAGTTATGACTGGAGAACTCACTTACGCGGCAGAAACGATGGCAGCCGAGGTCGTCCCGGTGCCATTTCTAATCGATACACTAAAACGATTAGAAATCGCGGTAACCCAAACAAAACAAAACACGGACGTCATTTCTAATCGATACAAAAATGGTGCTCTATTTGACGCGGTTCGACCCGGTTCGTTTGGAACCGGGCAGTGTTTCGCGATAAAGCGTCCTGGGCTGAAAAAGCTGCTAGATGAGGTGCGGAGAAGGCAAACGCGGACAACTTACAACTCGCTCCGCGACGAATGATACCACGAACAAAAATCGCGAATTACGCGCGCAATTTGCGAATCACTGTTGAGGCGGTTGCGGCTTCTGCGAATCCGAATCGCCGGCGAAGGAAGGGGTGGTCTGCAAGACTTCCTGGACGCGCGGATCTTTGATCACGCGGGCGAATTCAGGGTCGGTTTGAACTTCGGCCATTTTCTTGTAGCCGTCGTCGCGCGCCATCTTTAGATAGTGCGCGCAACGCTCGACATCACCCTGCTTGGCGAAGGTCTTCGCCACCATAAAATTGAAGAGGCCTGGATCGGTGGTTGAGCGCTGCTGGATGGTCGAACCGTATCCTCCGTGGTGGCCGAAAACATCCGGGTCAATTGCCAGGGCATTTTCGAAGCAATCGAGAGCTTGCGGAAATTCTTTGTCGGCGAAATAGGCGTAGCCGAGATTGCTGTAAAGCGTGCCCATCTCGCTCGCGGGCTTCAACGACATTGCCTGTTTATATAGATGAATCGCTTTGCCGTAATGTTTCTTTTCGTATTCGATGGTTCCAAGGTTGTTGATCGCACTCGAGTACGTCTTGTTGGCCTTCATCGCGCGCTTGTAATAGCGGCCGGCCGTGGCGATCTCGGCGTCCTGCTGATAGGCCACGCCGATCTTGTTGAGCAGCGTCGCGTCGTTGGGCGCAGTGGCGAGAATCAGCTCGTAGGCGTGAATGGCTTCGGGATACATCTTTCGCGCCATCATGATGTCGCCGCGCATTTCCTGGGTCGCGCGCGAAGTTCCGGGCGCGCTGTCCGAGGCATTCGACGGCGCCGAGCTCGCGGCCTGCGCCACGCGATCGAATGTTTGGGGCTGTTGGGCACAGGCGATTGAAGCTGAAAGGAAAACGGCAGGTAGGACACATGCGGCGAGGCGGATCATCATACTTCTCCTTCGTTCCGCGCCTGACGCCTACGGGTTCTGGTTCGGGTCTGGTTTAGGCTGATCCGCAGGCTTCTTACTTTTGCTATCCCCAAAGATACCAAAAATCTTCTGCAATACGGACTTTTTCTTTTGCGCGTCGGCGTCCTGTTGACCGTCGGCCTTCTCCTGCCCGGCATTCTCATTCTTCGACCCGGCCGCTGCCCCCGCAGGGGGAGGAGGAGACGCAGAATCGCCCTTGCCGAACAGATGCGCCAGCCACGAAACCGGTGGCGCGTGAGAGAGTGCGCGGCCGCCGTGAATGAAGCAGAACTCTGTGGGCTCGGTCCCGGCGATGAAAACTTCATCGCGCGTGGTGGGGCATTGCGGAGTGGCGAGTTGTTCGGACTGCGGATCGATCGCGACTTGCACGACGCCCGAGGGCGACTCGAAGGGTTTCGTGTCGCTATATTCAGGCAGCGCGACGGCGTGCTTCATGAAATCGCCCCAGACGGGCGCCGCCGAGATGCTGCCCGACAGTCCGAGATCGCGATTGTCGTCAAAGCCGACCCAGATCACGCATACGAGGTTCGACGTAAATCCCGCGAACCAGCCGTCACGCGACGTTCCCGTCTTCCCGGCGGCTGGCGGCGTGAATCCCATCGCGCGAACCGTTGCGCCGGTTCCGTGATTGATGACGTCTTCCATCAATGTCGTCACTAAATAAGCCACGCGCGGATCGAGCGCGGGGCGCGTCTTTGGCTCCATTTTTTCGACGATCTTGCCGTCTTCAGCAATCACGCTGCGCAGGAATATCGGTTCGGCGCGTGTACCGTTGGTCGCGAAGATTGTGTATCCGGCCGCGACATCTATCGGCGTCATCTCGTAGGCGCCGAGCGCGACGGCCGGCGTGGCCTGGATGTTTGCGCCCAGCCCCATCTGCCGCGCTACGGTGACGACGCGGTCGTAGCCGATCATTTCAGCCACTTTCACTGTGGCCACGTTCATCGAATGGATCAAAGCCTCGCGAACGGTCACGTTTCCGTAGAACTGCTCGCCAAAATTATTTGGAGTGTAGGTCTTGTTGTCGAACGTGAAAGTGGTCGGCGAATCTACGACCGGCGTCAGCGGCGTGATCACGGGCTGCATGCCTTCCGCGGCGTTATCGAACGCGGCGGCATACACGAACGGCTTGAATGCGGAACCCGGCTGCCGGTGCGCGGTCGCGTGGTTCAACTGGCTTTCGCCGTAGTTCCGGCCGCCGACCAGCGCACGTATCTCGCCCGTGCGCGGGTCCAACGCCACGAGAGCGATTTGCACCTGGGGCGGCGATGCCTCGCCCGCCTTTTTCCATTTGGCGTAGCGCTTGGCGAGAAGCTTGTCCAAATTCTCCGCGCCGACGGCGACTGCGGCTCCCGCCGCGCGCTGCAGTTCGGGATCGAGCGTCGAATAAATTCTGTAGCTCTCGCTCGCAAGATCGGCTTCCGAAATCTGCTCGAGCAAGTGCTCCTTCACCATGTCCACGAAATACGGCCCTTCGCTCGAGTTCACGCCGCCGCCGACGAAATGCAGCTTCTGTTTCTTCGCGGTGTCCACTTGCGCGGCGGTGACGTAGCCGTTCTCGAGCATCTCTCCGAGAACGCGGTCGCGCACTTCATTCGCGCGATCCGGATGGATTTCGGCGGCCGAGTAGCGGTTCGGCGCGCGAATGATTCCGGCGAGAAACGCGCATTCGCCGAGCGTCAATTCGCGAACGTCCTTGCCAAAGTAGGCCTGGGCGGCTTCGCCGAATCCGCGGATGGCGAAGCTGCCGCGATTGCCGATGTAAACTTCGTTGGCATACAGCTCGAAAATCTGCTGCTTGCTGAATCGCTGATCGAGCTCGATGGCGACGACGGTCTCTTTGATCTTCCGCTTCCAATCGCGCTTGGTGGTGAAGAAGAAGCTGCGCGCCAGCTGCATGTCGATGGTGCTCGCGCCCTGCGCTTTTTGGCCGCGCCGAACATCCGCCCACGCCGCGCCGAGAATGCGGATGAAGTCGAAACCGCCGTGCTCGAAGAATCGCTTGTCTTCGGCGGAAAGCACGGCCTGAACAAGCTCTTTGGGGAGATCATCGAAGCGCTCGAGACGCCGTTTCTCGCGCGTGGTGTCAAAAAGATTGGTCAGCAGCTCCGGCTCGATTTCCGCCTGCGTAAGCGACGCGCTATCGGCGAGCGCTGTAATCCGTGAGATGGATTTTCCGTTGAAATCCACGCGCAGCCCGTTGCCGCCGTTGAAATACGAATCGCTTGATGGCCGAATTTCGACGAAATCCTTGCCCGCATGGAATTGCCCCGGCGAGCCGTCTATGTCGCTTTCCGAATATTCCGCGCGCAGGAGATAGCTCGCCAAATCGCCCGGCTTCATCGTTTCGCCGGTAAAGATTTTTTGCGGCGCGCCGTAGACGCGCGATGTGTTCTGGAAGATTTGGCCGGAAAGGCGGGCGTCAATCATGCGGCCGAAGGAGATGTAGTAATAGGTGCAGATGCCCGCGCCGATGACAAAAATGCCCAGAGCGGTGCCGAGCAAGGTGAGGCCGATTTTCGAGGTCCAGAAGCCGCGGCCGAGCCGAATCTTCAAGTCTCCCCCTGCCGTAACGCGCTAGCGTGAAGCCCTTCGGAGAAGTCGTTCCGTAGAGCCCCTCGGTGAGGCGGCTCCATAATAGAACGTTGCTGCCGTTGGTCGAGCGTCCTGGTCAGCGCCGGGCGGTAATCGGCCAAGCTTGGCCGGACAGCAGCGGGATGACGCCCCAGCTCCCTGCTCTTCTCGGAGGCACTTCCTATATTAGATGGTGTGGTTGTCCCCGTGGGGATGAAAATTCAATTGAAGGTTGTAGAAGCCCAGATCGACGTTGACGGTGTAATCAACGTCAAGATCCACCTGGCCCATTAAGCCCTGCTCGATGCCCGGATATTTGACGCGAATGTCTTTTTTCTCAACAGGCAGGCCAAGCTTCTGCGCTTCGGCGTAGACGTCAGTACGGACTTCTTCCGTTGTTTTGCGGCTGCTGAGCGCGAAACGTGCCTCGGATTGCATGGAATCCTGCATCTCGTAATTGTTCATGAAGGCCGGGCCGGCTTTGATGCCGACGTACACGCATAGCGCTACGAACGCCAGGAATAAGATCCCGCTGATCTTGCCCACACCTGTTTCGCGGTATCGCAATTCTTTCCCCATAAAAGCTGCGTCGCCCTGTTTCAATCCAAACAATATGCAATTCAGGCTAGCATCTCAATTTGGGGGTGTCGAGAAGGGACGCCGAGCGATGTTCGCGAGAAGTTAACTCGAGTTAAGTCGAATGGTTCCAGGGGTTCGGAGCCTTTGACCGGGGGCCGGAATATCCGAGGACTGAGAACAAGCGCTTGAAGCCTCGAAACATGGATGGAACGAGTTAGTAGGCCTTGGCGAAAATCGCCTTTTCCTTCGATCCTTGGCTGCAGAAAATACACTTGCCGGGCTCGCCGGATTGCTCGAGCGGAATGCAACGCATGGTGGCTTTTGTCTCTTCCTTGATTTTGACTTCGCAATCTTCGCTGCCGCACCAGTGCGCGAGCGCGAATCCGCGCTCGACGGCTGCCTTGAATTCGCCGTAGTCCTTGGGCTCCGCGGTATTCGATTTGCGGAACGCCAGCGCGCGATCGAACAGGGCCTGCTGAATCTCCACGAGCATCGTTTTCACCGCGTCGGCCAATCCCGCTTGCGGCACGAATGACTTCCCTTCCTTGCCGGGACGATCCCGACGCGCCAGGACCACGCTTCCCTTCGCGACGTCCTTCGGGCCTAGCTCGATTCGCAGGGGTACGCCGCGCATTTCCCAATCATTGAATTTGAATCCGGGGCTAATGCCGTCGCGCTCGTCCAGCTTTACGCGAATCTCCGCCGCCACCAGTTCCGCGCGAATTTTCCGCGCCGCATCCATCACCGAGGCTTTTTCATCGTCCGTCTTGTAAATCGGGANNTCGCGCCAATGAAGCGAGTCGAAAGCCCCCAGGACGTCGTCCAGCAATGCTGCAGCACGCCGCCTTTATCGAGATAGCGGATCTCGAAGGCTTTGGCGAAATTCTGTCCTAGGTTGTGAGACGTGCCGGCCTGCAGCGCTTTGCCATCGCCCATCATCGCTTCGATCGAATANNTGTCCGCGCCGGCGAATTTTTCGGAGTCTGATTTGCGTCCTGGAATCACGGGGACGGCGGCTTCCTTGATGGCGAAGTCCGCGTAGATATCGAGCATTTGCCGCGTCTCGAATTCGGCTTCTTCGAGCGTGGCGTGTGCCGTGTGGCCTTCCTGCCAGAAAAACTCGAGCGTCCGCAAAAAAAGTTTCGTGCGCAGCTCCCAGCGGACCACGCTGTTCCATTGATTGATTAGGACTGGCAGGTCGCGGTACGACTGAATCCATTTCGCGTAGGCGTGGCCGATGATCGTCTCCGACGTCGGGCGAATCACTAGCGGCTCTTCGAGCTTTTCGCCGCCGCCGATCGTCACCACCGCGAGTTCGGGCGAAAATCCTGCGACGTGCGATTTTTCCTTGTCAATGAAGCTGCGCGGAATCAGAAGCGGAAACGCCGCGTTCACGTGGCCCGTGGCTTTGAAGCGGCGGTCGAGCTGCGCCGTGATGTTCTCCCACAATGCCCAGCCGTACGGCCGCACGATCATGCAGCCGCGCACGGGTGCGTAGTCGGCAAGCTCCGCGCGCAACACTAGCTGGTTGTACCATTCCGAGAAATCCTCGGAGCGCAGCGGTAGCTTTAAATCTGACATTGCTCGACCATCCTTCTATTGTGCTGGCGTGGGTTTATTCGCGCCGCTCAGCTCATTTTGCAGCGCGAATTTCTTACGTGAAGGATTAGGTTATGGGACGCTCTGACCGAAGTCAACCTGATGCCCGAATCGGTAGCTGACGGACGAAACTCTTTTCGTGGATGGTGCGGAAGAGTTTTACGAGCCGATTTGGACGAGGCCGGTGCCGGGCTTCGGCTTTGCGGCGTCTGGGTCCCAGCGCGGAGGCTTCACGGAATCTTGACGCAGGCGGTTGACCGTGCGTCCGACTCCGATCGAGCCGCTGACGAAGTGGCCAACCTTCAAGGGGCCTACAACTTTCACCGTTCGGATCCAGTGCAGAGCACCGCTGATGGCGCAGCCGCATTGGGAGCAGTCGGGAGCGCCGCCGAAAACACACGGCTCGACGCGAGTTTTTAGATCGGCGGAATAATTTGCAGACATTTTGGAGAAAAGGCAGTCATCGGGATTGCTGGGCGGGTTGACGAATGCTTGCGCCATGCCCTCAGTGACCAGCAGCTTGGGATATTTCTCGCACAACCACGGCAGTTGCCGGGCCATGGCTACGCGGTCTTCCGCAGTCAACATCTCAGGGCTCTGTTCGCCAATTTGAGGAGTGTAAACGCTCACCCAGATGCGGTTCACTTCTGGCCGCTCTTGCCAAAATTTTACGTAATCCTCGAGGTAGCCCGGCCGCGCGAGCATTGGGCGGGTAATCACCCAATGGATATTGACCTCGCGGCCTTCGATATTCTTGAGGATGCGCTCGTACGTCGCGGGTTTGCGGCGAATATCGTGATCTTCGGGCAGCCCGTCCACCGACACGGCCACGCGCATGCGCGGGATCTTCATCCACTCCGCCGGGATGGGAATCACGGCGCTGGTGACAACCAGCGTGAAGACGCCCATATCGCTCAACGCGGGGAGGATCCGGCTAAGCTCTTTGTGACGGACCATCGGCTCGCCGCCCACCAGCGAAACGTGAATCGGCTTGTGCTTGCGCACCAGGCCCAGCACGCCTTCGACGAGCGCGTCACCGCGCAAATCGCTGAGCTGGCTCAGCGTGACTTCGTTTCCGAGGTGCGTATCGCCGTAGGCGTAACATCCAGGGCAACTGAGCGGGCACTCGCGCGTGATCTCAATGGAAAGCAGCGGCACTCGGCCGGTCAAAATTCTGCCCCAAGCGGATAATACTTCCCGCGGAGTGAGGCTCGGGTTCGGCGGTTGCGTGTTCATCCAGTTCTTAGATGCATCGTTTTAGCGATTCGCTACAAGAATTCGAGGGGGCTGCGCGGACTTTCTTAGCCCCGGGATTTCTCGGAGGCCAGCGCTAAAGCCCATTGATCGTAAGCGAAACTCTTCCGGAGCGCTAAAGCGCTCCTTCCCTCGCATAAAATCGGGGGCTCCCTCCGAAAAGCAAAGCCGACGATCCGCAAATTGCGGGGGCTTCCTCCGAAAGGCAAAGCCGACGATTCGCAAATTGCGGGGCCTTCTTCGGAAAGAGGCGCGCGCCCGACGTTTATTTAGTTGCGCGCTACGCCGTCGCACCGGAGTGCTGGCCAAAGGACTTGATTGCACTGGCTTCATCGTGGTGAATATCGAACACCGTATTCAAGCTGGTCATCTTGAGCATGTCTTGCACTCGGGTGCCGGGATTGGCCATCTTCAATTTCCCGCCGGCCCTGTGGACCGCGGTGTGACTGCCCACAAGCTCTCCGATGCCGGCGCTGTCGATGTGTTCGACGCCGGCGAGGTTGAGGACGATCTTCGTTTTTCCCTCACGCACCAATCCGCGAACGATGTCGCGGAGTATCACGTTCCCTTCGCCGAGCGTAATTCTTCCGCTGATGTCCACAACGCTGACGTCGCCAACCTCTCGCGTAGCGACATGTATTTTTAGATTTGGAGGTTGTTGAAAGCTGAGTCCCATTCGATCGAGGATGGCGCATGCTGCGCTCGCGACATCATGGTAGTTCGTCCTCACGATGATCAGGGAGCGGCCTTCCTTTAAAACATTACGGAACAGTTCAGCATCCCTATTGTCAGGCATCGGTTGCGGGATGCTGCGGTCTGTTGACGCCGCTTTTGCCGCCACCGAGCCGACTCCCGCGCCCGCCAAACCAAGGAGGGCCGTCGCGCCGATACCCAGCGCCAGAGCAGGCCCGAAACCTGGAATCAGGAATAGAGTCGTCACCACAAGGGCACTCGTGACCCCCGCTGCGCCGCCGGCGACGCCGCCTGCCAGGGCGCCGAATTCAATCGCCAGGCTGGCGGCCTCGGTTTCAGAAGTCGTCAGGAAGACGATCGATTCCTTGGGGACGTCGCGATGCAAAAGCTCCTTCAAGGCTTTTTCGGCTCGATCGCGCGAATTGAAAACACCGATCGCGGTTTCCATTGAGAGTTCTCCTTGCGTGCCGTTGGACACATCTCTATCTGCAGTTTAGTATCCTCGCGGCCCGACGCTTGAACCAGTTTCTTGAGGTAACCCAATTACCACAAAGTGTGTCGTTGCGCTATTTATCTAACCGCGCAAGCATGCGCCCTCGCGGTTGCCGATAACGTGCCGCACGAAAGGCGGTGCGGCGCTACAGGTGCTGCTGCGATAGCCATTCTTGGCGATGCTCGCTACAAAGAACGCCCCCTAAAGTTCGCTAAAGGCTTTCACTCGCGCGCGGCCTGCAAATTCGCATCAGGCGTGTGGACGTGCTCGGGGCGAGGACCCATTCCAATGAAGCGGGCTGGAATTCGCCGCAGCACCGGGAATTGCTGCAGGAGCTTCATGGGCAACGGAAGGCGCTCGATGCGGCCTTTGAAACTCAAAGCAGGACCGATGAAACGCTTGTGCGCGAACACTTGAAATCCCTGAATCATTCGCGTTGGAAACTCGCGGCGCTTTTGGACCTTACGAAGTTCTTCCTCGCTCGGCGCGCCATTTAACAGCGGCTGCCATAATATGTTCGCGGCGGCGACGGCGTCTTGAATCGCGAGATTAATGCCCACGCCTCCGATCGGTGACATCGCATGTGCTGAGTCACCGATGCACAGAAGTCCCGCGCGCGACCACTGGCGTAGGCGATCGACAGCAACTGACAACAGCTTGATATCGTTCCAGTCCTTCAATTCGGCTGTGCGCCCGCGGAGAAATGGCGCGAGGCTCTCGATGTCTCCGCGGAACGCAGGTAATCCTTTCTGCTGAATTGCGGCGAATTCGCCTTTTGCGATTACGTACGCGCACTGCCAGTAATCACTGCGGTCGATCGTCACCAGAAATTTTCCGGCACGGAAGCGGCCGAGGGTCTGAGGGGGATCGCTGGGCAACCGTGATACGCGCATCCATAGCACGTCGATGGGAGCGCCGAGGTCAATCACCTCGAAGCCCGCTTTTTCGCGAACGATCGAATGGCGGCCATCCGCTCCAACAGTTAAGTCCGCTCGCAGTTCGAGAGTGCCGCTCGGAATCTTTGCGCTTACACCTACGACCCGCCCGTTTTCTACAATTAGATCGGTAACTTCTGTCTCCATGCGTAAATGGAATTGCGGATAATCTTTTGCTTTCTCAGCGATGAAGTTCAGAAAATCCCATTGGGGCATTAGCCCGACAAACTTGCAGTGTGTTGGAAGGTGAGAAAAATCCGCGACCGTTACTTCAGAATCTTCGATGCGGGCGCCAATTTCACGAAGTTCCTGATGAGGCCGGCGCAAGAAATCGTCGAGTATTCCAAGCTCGTAGATCAATTCGAGCGTGGACGGATGAATCGTGTCCCCTCGAAAATCGCGCAGAAAATCCTTGTGCTTTTCGAGCACCGATACTTCGACACCCGCACGGGCGAGAAGAAAACCCAGCACCATACCGGCCGGGCCTGCGCCCACGATGCAGCATCGGGTTTGCACGGGTTGGGAAATGGAATTTCCCGCGGTCATGGCCGAGTTCTCATTCCGATTATCTCCAAATGTAGGATGTAGGGCATCGCGCCACGGATTCCTGATTCCCCGATGCGGCCGTGCGTTCAAAAATATTCGTCGCAGCCGGTTTGCGATGGGGCCGCGCCCGTCATACACTACTAGCATGAAAAAAACATATACAATCGTTATTGCACTCCTGGCAGGCGCAGTAATTTTCGCAGGAAACGCCCGCGCGCAGCAGTCCGCGCCGGCAGGAGGTCAACAACCACCGGCGGCGCCATCGCAAACCGCGCCCGCGGCCAAATCTCAGACGGCGCCTGCGGCGAAGACCGGGCAAACAACCGCCGCAAAGCGCCCCGTGGCGCCTTTGGCGCTCAAGACCGACAAGGACAAGCTTAGCTACGCCGTGGGAATGAACATCGGACGCAGCATCCACTCGCAATCCATGGAAATTGATCCGGCGATTCTATTGCGGGGCCTGAAAGACGAGATGGCGGGCAAGACGGTGATGACGGATATGGAAGCGCACAACACGCTTATGCAGGCGCAGCAAGAAGCAAAAAAGAAAACAGACGAAACGAGGCAAGCATCCATGGAACCAAATAAGAAAGCTGGTGACGCGTTCCTCGCAGCAAACAAGACGAAAGAAGGAGTTGTAACGCTTCCGAGCGGCCTGCAGTACAAGATTTTGAAAGAAGGCACAGGACCGAAGCCCACTCCAGCGGATTCCGTCGTCTGCAATTATCGGGGAACGCTGATTGACGGAAAGGAATTCGACAGCTCGTACAAGCGCGGCCAGCCGGCGACGTTTCCAGTCGGCCAAGTGATCAAGGGCTGGACGGAGGCACTGCAGCTCATGTCCGTCGGATCCAAGTGGCAGCTCTTCGTACCGGAGAATCTAGCCTATGGTGACCGTGGCGCGGGTCCCGATATCGGCCCGGGTGCGACGCTGATCTTCGAAGTCGAGCTGATCTCAATTAAGGGCAAAGAATAGCAGTAAAGCATTCGTTTCTAGTTCCTCGTTCGCGAGACCTTGTCCGCGCGCCTCGGCGCCGAAGCAAAATCTTCGGCGCTGAGGGTACTTCAATGTTGCCGATATGCCGGAAAATCGTACCCATCCTTCTGTACTTTCGTCTGAAATCGTACATTTGAAATTCAACTCGCGTCCGTGTTCTTCTCAAATCGCCTCTGGGAAGTGTGTGATAGCATCTGGGGCCAGGAGGCTTCCATGAATTCAGTCGTGGGTGTTTTCAGATCGCGGGCGGACGCAGAACGCGCGGCCGAGACGATTCACTCTGCGGGTATCCCTGCCGATCGGATCAATTTTCTCAGCCCAAAGGATACTATCGAGAAAGTGGAAAGCGTTCCGACGACTGACGCGGAACAGCCCGGCATGGGGAAGGCCTTCGGCGCAGCCGTGGGCGGCACGATCGGCATTGCGGGAGGCTTTCTGTTGGGTCCTGTGTTGGCGACAGTGCTGCTGCCCGGCATAGGCGCGATCGCGGCGGTGGGAGCCACAGCGGCGGCGATTCTCGGCACTCTGGGCGCTGTCGGTGGCGGCGCGGCGGGCGGCGCGGCGGACGCGGCACTGTCTGATGGAATCCCGGGCGACGAATTATTTGTGTATGAGGACGCGCTGCGTCAGGGCCGTTCCGTCCTGATCGCAGCCGCCAAAGATGATACCGAGGCCGCCACGATACGGGAGATTTTGACTTCGGGCGGCGCAGAGACTGTCGACAAGGCGCGCCACATGTGGTGGGTCGGCGTGCGCGACGCAGAAAAGCAGCATTATGACGCGACAGGCGGTAATTTCGAAAAAGACGAGGCTTTTTATCAACGTGGCTTCGAGGCCGCGCTTCATATCAATCACCGCGGGAAGACCTATGACGAATCCCGCGATCAACTCGGCTGGCTTTATCCCGATGCAGTCGATCAGCCGGGCTTTCGCAACGGCTTTGACCGCGGACAAGCGTATTTGAAGGCGCGAGTTCAATGTGAGCTTTAGAGGGTGACTTTTTTCGTCGCGCAGGAACCATTCTCTGATCTCACAACTCAGCGGCTCGGCGCGGATACGACTGTTGAAAATCAACTCAAACGCGTAGATTCGCGCAGCTTGGTCAGCTGCCGACGCTGTAACGACGCGAAAACGAAGGCTTCTAATAGCAAACAAACCAACGCGCCTATCCATACGACCTTAGCGCCTGTCCATGAGCCGAAATTCATATCGAAGATCTCCCACGGCTCCACGTATGTTCCATTCGCAAAGTCGCCAGTGCGGTAAAAGCCCAATCCCGTAAACAACGCACTCGAACAGATATAGAAAACAATGAGATAAATCAGCGCCGCGACGAGTGCCCGCCGGCCGCGTCGAAGATTCATCCACTGAAGATACAGGGCATCGCGAAGCATCCATACCGCGACGAAGCAAACCTCGAAGAATGCCATCCCCACGCTCCACTGGCTAACTGGATGCAGCTTATATCTGATCATCGCAATCAACACGAGGCCGACCGTCAGTACGCCGCCAAGAAGATAGGGTCCGGGCCAAAGCGCCGCCCACCAATTCGTCGCGCTCTTGCCCAACTCCAGAATTCTATGCCGAACGCGTTCGCGATTGCGCAGCAGCGTCAAGCCAAGAATGGCGAAGAGCCACAAACTGACACTCAAGATTTCGTGTTCGGCTTGCATGGGCGCAACATCGCGGCCTGCAAATCTGACACCAATCGTGCGGTCGGCCAATGGATAGAGTCGCGACCACTGGAAAAACGCAAGCACGATCAGATGCAAATAAATCACAAACCCAAACGCTTCAACCGGCGAAAATATTTCGTACATCGATGGATCGCGCTTCATGTTTCTTACCAACGCCAACATCAACCAGCCGGTTAAGCTGACGTACAGGATAACTAGAACCAGAATATGCGAGACCGGAGTGCCAAAAAGCAAATCTTGACCGGCAGGGAGTTCCGTGGCATGGCCATAGGGCGTCTGCGATTGGGCAGCCCCCGCAAGCTCGATGAGAGCAAAGGGTCCAATCCCGCGTAGACCAAGCATTCGCGTGCGATTCCCTTCAAAGGAAGTAGTTAGGAAAACTAGAAGTAAGAAAAAGATGATGGCGCCAGCAGAAGTGCCTCGCCCAGTCAAAAGCGAGACTACGAGTGCGAAGGTGTGCCATGTGATCGCACCCAGAAGAAGGATCGCGTAGATCCACAGAATCTTTACAACGGTAACTTGAGATAGAAATGCCGCTATCAGCGTGATCGGTGCGAGGCACAGCAAGATAAAATATGTCAGTATCGGAGCTCCAAACAGCTTTCCGAGCATCAACTCCAAAGGCGAAAGCCGCGTGATGCGTTGGTAGTCAAACGTGTTCAACTCTTTTTCACGATGGATCGATTGCAAACAGTAGATCCCGCCCCCGATCACGAGTACCGTGATTTCCAACGACAGGAGGAAAGCGAACATCTCTGAAGCGAATCCCTGCGATCGAGGATGCGTGTGATAGATGTACGCCGTGAACGAGACCGCTGCGCAAATCAAAGCGGTAGCGAGCATTCGCTTCGGCCGCAATTGGATGCGGGCATTGCGCACCACTTCTGGCATTATTGCCGCTACGCTCACGAGTTTTCTCCGCTCGATATCCGGAGATAGAGTTGTTCCAGGCTCTCCGAGAGTTCGTAAATGCTGCAAACCGGCGCACCGGCGCTCACGAACGCCCGAATCAACTCCGCGAGATCGGCGTCACCTCCCCCGAAGGAAAATTCCGCTCCGACCGGCTCGGTTCGAACATCCGTGACGCCGGACCAGCCCGCAAGCCGCGAGGCAAACGCGCCATCCGCCGATGCGAGGCGGATGCGGAACCGGCGCGCCGGGCGGCCATCGCGCATCACTTCTTCCAAGCGCCCAACACGCAGCAAGCGACCATTTTCGATAAGCGCGACCGACGTGCACACTTCTTCAAGGTCAGACAAAATGTGAGACGTAATGAAGATGGTCTTGCCCTTGCCCTGCAGATCGCGCAATAGATTTTTCAGCTCGACGCGGGCTTTCGGATCGAGTCCGGCGGCGGGCTCGTCGAGGATTAGCAACAATGGATCGTGAATGATGGCGCGGCCGATGCCCAATCGCTGTTTCATCCCTCGTGAGAGTCCATGAATCATGGCATTGCGCTTCGACTCGAGACCGATGTGCTTAATCACCTCATCGACTCTCATCGGAATCGACTTCGTGTCCATCTTGTAGGCACTCGCGAAGTATTCGAGGTATTCACTGACTTTCAGGTCGTCGTAGAGCGAGAAAAAATCTGCGAGATATCCGATGAACTTCTGCGCGTCTTCAGGCTGCCGCGCGACATCGATCCCGTTCACGATCACGCGTCCCGCGGTAGGCGCGATGAGACCACAGATCATCTTGAGCGTCGTTGTCTTGCCAGCGCCGTTGGGGCCAACAAGTCCGAAAATCTCGCCGGTCGGGACGTCAAGATTCAGTCTCTGAGCCGCCACGATGGTTCCCGCAGCGGCAGAAGGCGAGTCGTATTCCTTCGTGATGTTTTCGAGCTGTATCATGGGGTACGCGGATTCTCGTCTTCGTTTAGCGTTAAGTCAACGAACGTTACTTGCTGCTGAGTAATCCGCAGTTTGTCGCTGTGGCCGCAGTTGGCGCAGTGCAAACTTTCCCCGCCTCGATACCGCGTCGATTTGCCGGCATCTTACCCCTCTGTTAACGTCGATCAGGAACCTATGCGAACCAGGTACAATCCGAATCGCCCCTCACGGCTATCCCGGCCTATCCCATTTCGTCAAATGGTCGCTTCGGCGCCGAGACAAACGCCCTAAGGAGCCCCTTTTTCGTGCTCACCCTGAGATGAACGCTCGTACTGAAACCGATATTCATTGGATGGGCATTGCGCTCGAGGAGGCGCGGGGCGCGGGAGACGCCGGCGAAGTGCCGATTGGCGCCGTCGCTGTTCTCGAAGGGCGCGAAATCGCGACGGGTGCCAATCGCACGATTCGCGATTGCGATCCGACGGCGCATGCGGAGATGATCGCGCTTCGCGCGGCGGCAAAAGCGATTGGCAATTACCGACTGGCGGGCGTCGCGCTCTACGTCACCATCGAGCCGTGTTCGATGTGCGCGGGCGCGATCGTGCAGGCGCGAATCGATCGGGTGGTTTATGGCGCGGACGATCCGAAGGGCGGTGCAGCGCGCAGTTGCTTCAATGTCCTCGACAACCCGCAACTGAATCACCGCGTCGAACTCGTGGCGAATGTGCGCGCGGAAGAATGCGCCGCGCTTCTTCAGGTTTTTTTTGCCGCTCGCCGTTAGACGCAGCGGCGAACATTTTCGAGAATTTGCGCGGCCGGGTTGAGGGCCAGCAAAGCGTCTGCTAATCTAGCGTCCTCACCAAGCGGAGAGGTGTCTGAGCGGTCGAAAGAGCTCGCCTCGAAAGCGAGTGTNNAATCCCACCCTCTCCGCCATACTTGTGGGCGGTTGATCCAACAAATCGCACGATCAAAATCAAAGGCCTTTTCCGGTGCTCAAGCGCTCATTCCCCCGAATGAATGCGGAGGCTCCCACCATCTCGTTCTCGAATCGAGGTTGGAGCTGTGGAACCAGATTCAATTTCATGGCGAGCACGATGAAGAAGCGATTCGCAGGTGCTTTATCCGCGGCGGCTAAATTTGGGGGTTAACATCACTCCGCGCGCGATCATTGACGCCGTGGCAGTTCTCGCGGGGTGATTAGCGGGGGCTTCGGCGAAAAGCGAAAAGAAAGGTGCCCGGCTGAAGCCGAGCGCTACAAGTGCGGCGGGGCGCGCTTGCCAGTAAGCAAACGGGAGAGAGCTTCCACACGAACCGCAGATCCTTCGTTCGGGATGACAACGTTTCTGCTTTTTTCCGCAAGCTGTGAAGCCGGGCGCTACAAGTGCTGGAAATCACTTGGCCGACCGATTTTAGGCGGCGGCTTGGCCGCGGATGGTGAGGTCAGCGATCAGCTCGTAGAGTGTTTCTAGCTCGGCTGCGGAGAGCGTCGCGAAATGGATACCTGCGCCGGCTTGGCTCGCTGTGTCAACCTGACCGTCGGCTTCAAAGCTGTGGCTATGCACGGGGATCGTGACGTGAACGGGCGTGCCAACCTTCAAATCGCTGCGACGCACGAATAGGCCGCCGACGCTGACGTTATTCGAAGGGTTCGCGATTCGGATGGTCTGCTTGCCAATCTGGATATCGACGGGCTTATCGAGTTCGGTCCTCGCGAAATGATGTGTGCTGCCGCCTTCCATGGCTGGCTCCTTCCGGTCGCCGCGTGCTGCACGCGTAGCGCGTGTAAACACATTGTCTCGAAGTGAACTCAATTCGTCAAACTGATTGTAATTATCACTACGATAGATTTTTCTTATCATGGCTGGTACTCTTCGTACTTGTCCCGAATCGGGCCAATCGGCAAGGCACTCGCGGGGTGCGGGAGGACGAACATGGAGATCGACCAGATGGAGACTTTTCTGGCGGTGCTCACCTACGGCGGATTTCATCGCGCCGCCGAGGCTCTGCACGTCAGCCAGCCGGCGGTGACGGGGCGCATCCAGGCGCTCGAGGATTCGCTTGGCGCGAAACTGTTCGTCAGGGCGCGGTCGAATCTATCGCTCTCCCCTGCCGGAAAGGCGCTGCGTCCACATGCCGAGCAGCTTCTGCGAACGGTGGCGCTCGCGCGGCAGGCCGTGCGCGAAATCCAGCCATCGGCGGGCGGCGCGTTGCGCATCGCGGCGTCGCTTTCGGTCTGCACCTATTTTCTGCCCGACGTGATGAAGGATTTCCAAAAGGCGAATCCGAAGGTGATGGTCAGTTTGCGTTCGGGCAATTCGCTGCAGGTGCTGAAAATGGTGTTGGACGGCGATGCGGACCTCGGATTTGCGCGGTCGCTCAATCATCCCGAGGTTGAGACGACGACGCTGCGCGACGATCCGCTGATTCTGGTCGGCCACCCGGCGCACCCGGCGGCGCAGAAACGGCGGGTGCGGCTGGACGAAGTAGAGGCTTTGCCGCTGATTTTCTACGATATGGGATCGAGCGATTGGACGCTGAGCCAGGGGTTGTTTCGACGAGCCGGGCTGCTGCCGACCGTGGTGCTCGAGGTGGAGACGATTGAAGCGGCGAAGCGGATGGTCGAGCGGAAGCTGGGGTTGAGTTTTCTTCCGCAGATTGCGGTGACGCACGAATTGCGACGGCGAAAGCTGGTCGCCATTGAGATCGTGGATGCGGAATCGCTGCATCGGAATCTCGATGTGGTGTCGCCGCGGCATCGGCCGTTGACGCGGGATGCGCAGGCGTTTCTGGGGTTGCTGCGGACGGCGGCGGCGGTGCCGACGGCGGTGGTGAATATCCCGGCGAAACGCCGGGGCGCGCGGAGGCGGAAATAAAAGCGGCGTTAAGGTGATTGGAGGCGCTGGGCGACGGGTTCCCGGAGGCGGGAGCCTCCGGGCTCTGAGGGCGAGGAGTGAGCGCGGCAAGATTGATAGACGCAGGGGCGGCAATTGCCGAATTGACGAAAACCGGCTGCTCTTATGATCAGCCCTCCATTGGAAACAGGAAACGCGGGCAAGATGCCCGCGCCNNATAGGCGGCGCGGGCCTTGGCGTTGTCGCCGGCGAGGGCTTCGGCGCGCGCGACGCCGACGTGCGCGAGAGCGCCGGTCAAGCAATTCTGAACGAAGCCGCGATGGTCGAGAATCTTTTGGAATTCCGTCGCGGCGGCGCTTCCCTGCTGGCTCGCGAGATC
>PMAA01000130.1:0-9524 GCA_003152355.1 Acidobacteriota bacterium
AGGCCCTGATTCTACCTAGATGAGGTGTCCAGTTTTAGAGGGGAGCACTACAGAGCGCATCCTGTTCAGAGGCCGGTAAAGACGGAGGACGATCGCATAAATCTTGACCTGTCGTTAAAAACGTTCGAAGTTGCGAGATGATGGCTCGCTTAGAACGCCAACGAATAAAACTTATGGCTGCTTCTCCTCCGATTAACGCTAAGACCAAAACATCAACCACCAAGATGGCAATATCAATCGGCCTTGCATCGCCGAATAAACATCCAACAATGTTAGCGGTAAACATGAGAACTACTCCCAGACGAATCCTTGCTCGTTTGGGTGTCATCTTACACCGCTAAGTTCTTTAGATTTGAAATTAGGACAGCACCCATAATTGAAGCTGTTTGACCGTTTCGCTGCGGGGCCGCTATAATTGTTGTTCCCGCTTGGCCCCGAAAAGCTCGCTGTGAGGGGTGGGCGCTGAGCGTGCCGTTGGTGGCCCTGCTGCTGCCCGTAGCCCGCTGAACGCGGAATAATCCTTCGAAAGAATCAGGAGTAAGTCATGGTCAAGGCAACACAACTGCGCCCTGGAATGATCATCCGTCACGAGGGCGAACTCTATACGATTTTCAGCGTGGATCACCGAACGCCCGGAAACAAGCGCGGCTCCATGCAAACGAGGATGCGCAGCCTACGCAGCGGTTCGATGTTGGATTACAGGTTCCGCGCAGAGGAAACCCTCGAACGCGCCATTCTCGATGATATCCAATTCGAGTATCTTTACAGCGAAGGCGATATTTACCACTTCATGAATTCCGAGAACTACGAGCAACTCTCGCTGCAGAAGGAAATCCTCGGCGACGCGGTGAATTATCTGATCCCGAACATGCCGGTGAAGCTCGAGTTCTACGAGGGCAAAGCGATGGGCATCCTGCTGCCGGATACGGTTGACTTGAAGGTCGTTGACACCGAGCCGAGCATCCAGAAAGCGACGGCCAGCGCGGTGATGAAGGCTGCAAAGCTCGAGACCGGTCTTATCATCAACGTGCCGCCATTCGTCGGCAACGGCGACATGGTGAAAGTGGACACCGCCGAGGCCCGCTACATCCAGCGCGTGCAGTAATCCCGCGCTTCCATTCCTAAACGCGTTACGCTCGCTTCGATTCGACTCGAGGTTCGTGCGCCGTGGCGGCGGAAGATTTCTGAGTGAAGACCCTCCGGAATATCGCATCCACGTAGCGCAATTGGCGGCTGAGATCGAAAGTGTGCGCGATCGCTTTCGCGTCAAGGAATTTTGCGATGCCGGCATCAGCGGCAACGCGGTCGCGGAAGCTGGTCTCTGATTCCCATGCAGACATGGCGTGCGCCTGCACCGCCTTGTAAGCATCCTCGCGCGGCATTCCGTGTTCAATTAAATCCTGCAAGAGCTGCCCGGAAAAAACCAGGCCTTGCGTTGCGTCCAGATTGCGGCGCATCCGCTCGGGAAACACCTTCATATTCGCGACGATGTCCGCCATTCTCGCCAGCATGTAGTCCACGAGAATCGTGGAGTCGGGCAGAACGATTCGCTCGACCGAGCTGTGCGAGANNTGCGAGATGTCGCGCTCGTGCCATAGCGCGATATTTTCCGTGGCCGCCACGGCATTGCCGCGCACGACGCGCGCCAGACCGCAAATCTGCTCGCAGCCAACTGGATTTCGTTTGTGCGGCATGGCCGAGCTGCCGCGCTGCTCACCGGCGAACGGCTCTTCGGCTTCGCGAACTTCAGTGCGCTGCAGGTGCCGGATCTCCGTGGCGATGCGCTCGAGCGACGCCGCGAGAATTGCGAGTGTCCCGGCATACTCGGCGTGCCGGTCTCGCTCAATCACTTGCGACGTAATCGGCGCGACATCGAGCCCGAGTTTGCGGCAAATTTTCTCTTCGATTTCGGGCCCGAGGTGCGAACAGTTTCCCACCGCCCCGGAAATCTTTCCGACGGCCATCTGTCTCGCCGCGGCGCGGAAGCGCTCGAGATCGCGGCGATTTTCCGCCCACCAGTTCGCAATCTTCAGCCCGAAAGTGATCGGCTCAGCATGAATGCCGTGCGTACGGCCGATTTCGGGGGTGTCCTTGAACTCGTACGCGCGGTGCTCGAGGATTTCTCCCATGCGCTCGAGGCCGGCGTCGATCAGCCGCGAGGCATCGCGCAATACGAGCGCTTGCGCTGTGTCCACGACGTCATTCGACGTCAACCCATAGTGCAGCCAGCGCGCTGTCTCTGGATGGCCAATTGACTCGCCAACGGCCATTGTGAAGGCAATGACGTCGTGCCGGACACGCGCCTCGTGCTCGTGAATCCGGGCGACATCCACGCGCGCGCTTTCACGCAAGCGCGCCGCCGCTTCGCGAGGCACAACGCCGGCTTCTGCCAACGCTTCGGTGGCCGCCAGTTCCACTTCAAGCCATTTCTGGAAGCGATTTTCGTCGCTCCAGACGCGGCCCATCTCAGGGCGCGTATAACGAGGAATCAACTCGCGTTCCTTTCAATTCAAGTCAAGGCAACCGCATGAGTGCAAATCGAATTCGAGAAAAGCGGGAGGAACTTCCCTGTTCCATAATAGCTGAATGGCAGGCATTTGGTGAATGAATGACAGATGGATTGGCAGCTGGCGGGGAGGTAGTGGTCGGGCTAGGGCGCGGCGGCGGGAGGGGTGCAGAACGCCGCGCAGGCCGACAAGCCGAACGTCTCTCGAGGACGGGAGAGACGCGGCCTGAAAGATAGCTAAGCTGTGAGAAGACGGCCGAGTGGCCGGACGATATGGCTACCGCGACGATCGAGCGGCGCCACCGGCCGGTTTGCCGGAACCAAGGCTGGACTTCCAACCAAAGATTCCTGCGCGACCTTCTCTTCTGATGGACTGCCATTCGCAAATAAGGCCGGCGTCTTGCGGATCAATTCGATGCGGCTGCGCACTTTGAACTTCACAAAGAGCGAGGATACATGGAACTTGACCGTGCGTTCTGAAATGCTGAGACGCGACGCAATTTCCTTGTTGGCGAGATTTTCGAGAACGCCGTTGAGGACTTCTTTCTCACGGCGGCTAAGCCCGACCGGGGAAGCGATAGCGCGGCCTGCATCCAGAAGCTGGCGCGCCTTCGACGTTACGCGCTCGAACAGGCTGCCAGCCGCCTTAACCATCACTTGATAATCGGTCGGAGCTTCACCCCGCACCAGACAGTGCATTGCGAGAAGACTGGCGGCTTCTTCCATCGGAAGCACTCCGTCGGTACCGGCTCGAACCTGGAACCGCGCGGCGCCGGTCTCTTTTTCGCAGAATACGTACACTTGAGGTGTGCAGGAGTGCGACTGAAACTCACGGTGGACAATTGAAGCAGCAGCTTTGCGAGACTTTTTCAGGGCGACCTCCCTGCTGCCAAGATTTAGTTGCGAGGGGGAAATGTCGAGAAGACAGCGCCCTTGTCACACTGAGGCAAACCGTTCACTCAACCGCAGTTCCTAGCCAAACCCGCCACTTCTAGGTATGCAGATCTGAAAAAGTGTATCGCCCCCCACGGACGACACCGAACCGCGTTAGGTACTAGAGCAATCCTAGTACCACAATTGTCAAAACGAGAAGAAAGTGAAAGTTGATGATATAAGGCCATTTAAGCAGGGGCATACGGGATATACCGTATTGAAACGCGTGTAGAGATTACTTGTGGCAAGAACTTTTTCCATTACGGCACTCTTCCACATGCCACCCAACCTGTGGAAATCAAGGCACTTTCACGCGCCGCTCACTTCGAACTATAGCAGTAGTGGGCCAAGCGGAGTGCGTTGCGATGCGAGCAGCAATTCGCCGCGAAATGCGCACTCGGATGGCCGGCGATTCAATGCTTCCTCGGCGGAAATGCGCGCGAGATCGGGAGTGTTGTTCTGCTCGGAGAGATGCGCGAGGACAATGTAGCGCGGCCGTCCGTCGAAGAGTTCCGGATCGGCAAGGAAATCGCTGACCACGGTATTCGAGAGATGCCCGGTGCGGCTCATGACGCGCTGCTTGATGTACCACGGGTATGGGCCGACCTTGAGCATATCGAGATCGTGGTTCGATTCCAGGATCAGACAATCGGATTCGCGCAAATGATGCTTCACCAGTTCGGGGAGATAGCCGAGGTCGGTGACGATCGAGACTTTGATTCCGTTGGCGCGGAACGTATAACCCACGGGATCTGCCGCGTCATGCGGAATCGCGAACGCCGAGATTTCGATATCGCCAATCGTGAAAACGTCTCCGGCGCGAATATGCTCGACCCGCGTCAGCTTCTTGCTGGCGCTCTCAGGAAGACCTTTTCGGATTTCGCGGTGGGTTGACTCGGTGAGATACGCCGTTGCGTGCCACTGATGGCTGATCTGCGGAAGGCCGCAGGTATGATCGGAATGTTCGTGCGAAATCAGGATGGCGTCAAGCCGCTCGGGCTTGATGTTCGCTGCTTCCATTCGCCGCAGGAGTTCCTTGCGATTGATTCCAGCGTCCACAAGGAGGCAGGTGCACTCCGTTTGGAGCAACGTTGCGTTGCCCGCGCTGCCGGACGCCAGGATAGAAACGCGAAAAGAGATGCCGAACCTCGCAATCTAGATCTGAGACAGGCCCGCCGAGGATAATCGCAAAATGCCGCGCGTGCGTCAATCCTGTTCGTGGTGGTTGTAGTGAGTTTTCCGTAAGCGCGCTTCTTCTAATCCTTCGTCGGCGTGCCAGCGCTTGGCTTTGCTCTTAGCGCGTCGATCGACAGCAACACAGCCGCTACGAAAAACATAGCTGGAACGACATATCGTGGCAGCCCGATCGAAGACTTCGCGTATCCAAAATAGAACAGAATCCCAGCGAGCGCGAATGCTGCTGCGGATACGAGCTTTGACTTGCTATTTACCGCCATCGATCCACCATAGGTCCATTAGCTGACAATTCTCCTCCTATTCAGCCTGCCCGATCCACGCCCCAAATGGTTCCACGGAGATGTCGTAACCCCAATCAACCTGCGGCGAAGGAAACATCGGCGCGATCCAGATCGCATCCTCCCCCAACCAGCGCAAGTAATCGAGCTTCGAAGTGATTCCGGGAATATCTCCGATGCCGTCATTATTGCTGTCGGCAAAACTGCGCGGATAAATCTCATAAAAAACCGCATGCTGTCACCATGCGTGCCCCTCTTCATCGACTGCGCTCTTCTGCGCCCGAGGAGCAGAACCAACGCAAAGAAGAGCAGAATCGCATCGCGCAAGACGCGTCCACGCACGGCAAGCTCCTCGCCCAATTAAACTGGCTGATAAACTACTAGACAAATTGCCTTGTGGCTACCGAGGCGTGTCTGAGTACTTTGAAATTTATTGGCGGTCAGCAGGCGAGGTCGGCGGGCGTTAGCTTGAAGTCGTCAATGGGGCCGAGGACCGTGGCGGCGATCCGCCCGGAAAGGAAGAATTCCTGCGCCACATGCTGAATGTCCTGACGGGTGACGGATTCGAGCTGAGAAATCAGCTCATCAACCGAGAAGAATCGGCCGAAATAAAGGAAGTGCCGCGCGATATGGGCCATGCGCGAGCCGGTGGACTCCATCGAAAGCAGCAGTGCTCCTTTCAAATGATCCTTGGCGCGGCGAACCTCTTCTTCTGTAACAAGCTGCTCTTTCAAATTGCGAAATTCCGCGAGCACGGATTGAATCAGGCGCGCAGTTTTGTCAGCGGACGTGGCGCTATAAACCGAGAGCATTCCGGCGTCGCGGTAGGGATTCATCTCACTGAAGATGGAATAAGCGAGTCCCTGCTTTTCGCGAATGTTCTGAAAAAGCCGCGAAGACATTCCGCCGCCGAGAAGGCTATTCAGTAGCGAGGCCGCGAATCGCCGCTCGTCGGCCATCGGGAATGCCGCCACGCCGAGGCAAAGATGGACCTGCTCAAGTTCGCGTTTCGCGCGCAAAGTGATGCGCGGCTCTGGAGACGGCGCGATTTCGGAATGTCCATCCGCAGATGGCTTGCGATCGGCGAAGCGCGAGCCGACAAGATCGAGGAGTTGCGCGTGCGACACATTGCCTGCTGCCGTAATCACGATTTGGTTCGGAGAATACCAGTGGCCAAACCAATCGCGCAGCTTCGGGCGGTTAAAAGCCTCTACCGTCTCGCGCGTCCCGAGAATCGGTTTCCCAAGCGCTTGCTTGTACCAGAAATTCTCAGAGAAAAGCTCGTGAACCAAATCCTCGGGATTGTCCTGCGCCATCTTGATTTCTTCGAAGATGACGGATTTCTCGCGCGTAATTTCTTCTTCCGCAAATTGCGGTTCGAGCACGAGATCGGCGAGGATGTCGAACGCGGCCGGCAAATGCTCGTCAATAATCCGCGTGTTGAAGCAGACGTGCTCCTTCGAGGTGAAAGCGTCGAGCATCCCGCCGATGCGATCGGCCTCGCGGGCAATATCTTCCGCCGTGCGCCGCTCCGTCCCTTTGAACACCATGTGTTCTATGAAATGCGAGATCCCGTTGAGATCGCTGGGCTCGAGTCGGGAGCCGTGCTTGAGCCAGATGCCCGCGGCAACCGAGCGCACGTGGGACATTTGTTCGGTAATTACGACAAGGCCATTTGATAGCGTAGTCTTTTCGACGTTGCGCGGAGTCTCAGTCATTTTGTCTATTGATTGTGGCACGGGCGCGCTCGAAAGTCATATCGCAGTGCAACAAGGCGCAGCGGCGAATCATCTCGACCGGTCCAAATATCCCAACAGAGCCCGGAGGCCCCTGCCTCCGGGGAATTAATGCAATCTCAGCGACTCGGTGAATTAAAGAAGCGTTTCGTCAGGCGAGAGCTTGCCGTATTCGCTTGAATAATGCAGTGGAACATCCGAATACGCGCCCTTTTCGATTGAATAAATTTCGCAACTCGAATACGGGCGTGAATAAATGTGCAGCGTGGCCGCGCGGCCGCCGAATTCAGGCAAATTCAATACTTGATGCACTGGCTCCTCGGGCCGAACGACGCCCGGACGCTCCGCGTCCATATCGTAATAATCCGTCGGAACAAGCGAACATTTGCCGTTCACGGGGTCACGAGCTTCCACGCGGAAATTCTGCACGCGCAGCTTGCCGATCGGCACGGCCATCCAGCAATTCTGGTCGCGGTGATTGTGAATGCGGCTCACGTGCCCCGATTCCCAGCAAAGCGCGATGACTTCAAAGAGGTCGCATTTGTAGATCAGATTGCGGGTGTAGTGGCTTTTTGTGTAGAAGAGATACGGCGCAAGCGATTCCGGCAGAACCTGGTTCTCGCGAATAAATTCCTCGACGCGCGTGAGCGTGAATTCCCCTTCGTGGATCGCAGTGAGTTTTTTCACCCAATCATCAATGTGAATCCGCTGAACGGCTGGCGGACGCGCTCCGCGATCAAAACTGGTTGGCATCGCGTCATTATAACTCCACTGGCGGAAGACGGCGTCGAAAAATGCGCTAAAACACTCGTGCTATGATGAATTCGAGCAGCCGTCATGCCCTTCTCGGAACGTGCAAATAAATCGAATCTTCTCGGCAAATCCCTCGAGGAATTGCGCGCCCTGGCGGTGTCTCTCGGCGAACCGGCCTATCGAGGCGGGCAGCTCTATCACGCGTTCTATGCAGAAAAGCGATTCGACGTCGCGACGATGGCAAATCTGCCGGCCGGGTTTCGCCAGAAGCTGCTGGACACTACGCGAGTGGCGCTTCCGAAATTTCTGCGGAAGTATCCGTCCGCCGACGGCACGGTGCGATACGTTCTCGCAATTGACGCGCCGGATGATTTTTCATCGAATGCCGAAACTACCATCGAGACCGTATTCATGCCGGAGGAAAACCGCCAGACGATCTGCATTTCAACGCAGGCGGGCTGCGCGGTGGATTGCGGTTTTTGCCTCACCGCGACGCTCGGACTGATTCGCAATATTTCCGCGGGAGAGATGTTGGGCCAGGTGCTTGTCGCGCTCGAAGATCATCGAGCCGCACTCAAACCACGAACAAACATCGTGCTGATGGGACAGGGCGAGCCGCTGCTGAATTACGACGCCGTGATGGCCGCGCTCCGAATTCTGATGGATCCGAAAGGCATGGCCATTTCGCCGAAGCACGTCACGCTCTCGACGAGCGGCATCATTCCGGGAATCGAGCGTCTGGCGCAGGAGACGATTCGGCCGAAGCTTGCCATTTCGCTGAATGCATCGAACGACGAACAGCGAAACACGATCATGCCGATCAACCGAAAATATCCGCTCGAGACGCTGCTCGACGCCTGCCGGCGATATCCGCTGCGAACGTGGGAGCACCTTACCATTGAGTACGTCCTACTCGGCGGCTTCAACGATTCGCCGGAGGATGCGAGGCGCGTGGCGCGATTGCTCGCCAACATCCACGTGAAAGTGAATCTGATTCCGTGGAATCCCGGCAACTTGCCGTATCAGCCACCGGATGCCGATCGCATTGAAGAATTCCGACGTACGCTGACGGAGAAGGACGTGCCCGCATTTGTGCGCTATTCACGCGGTCAAGACGTGATGGCGGCGTGCGGACAACTGGCGCTGATCGAATCGGGCGGCGCGCAAGCGCTAGCGCAAATTTCTGTGTAGCGGAACGCGGCCGATGCCACGCAGTTTTCCGTACCGCCGGCTATGACTGACTGCCTGCCACAATCGCGGCTTGATCGCTCGGCCGCGATTGCGGTGCAAATGCGCGGTCAATGCGATAGAGGATGAAAGCCGTCGCGGCGCCAACGGGAATCGCCAGCCACCACCCTTCCGCAGAAGCAAAAACCAGTCCGCCCGTCAGCGCGAACACGAACTCAGCTGGATATGCACGCGAGTGTAGCGCCCCCAATGAACTCCGCGCCCACCCGCCCACTATTACGATCAACCCCGCGGTTATCAACGCTCCCGTTATCATCCAAAGGGCAGCTCGCGTCCGGCCCACGATAATCATCGCGCGTCGCAGAAGCAGTGCGCCAAGCAGAGTCGGGGCAGCTCCCAACATCAGCGCAAAAAAATAGAAATAAATAAATCGCGCCGCAAGCGCAATATTTGCGCCAACGAGTGCAAGTGGATCCTTCAAGCAGATCGCGACGCTCATGAAGAAACAACCGCAGATCCAGGCGGCGAGATAATAGGCGAGGCTGCCGCGGCGGGTCATTGTCCGCTCATCGCCGGCTCAAATCCGGCGCTGAACGTTTGGAAAATCCACCCAGACTTTCACGCCGCAGAAATGCGAGCNNGCGAGCCTTCCGTGCAAATCGGAGAAGAAATACCAGCACGCAAAACGCACGGCGGACCGATATATTGCGCGAGTTCCGGAAAAACTTCACGAACCTCGGCGACTTCCTCCATCGAAGCCTGGTAAATCTCTTCCTGCGCATTGAAGCACGTGCGCATCGTCCACTTGTGGAGGAGATGCAAGAGCGAGCCGGATTCAATGAGGCGAATCGCCTTGGCATTCGGCAACAGGTAAAGCGCGAATTCGTATGGCACGCCGCGATCGAGAAGCTCGTTCTTCGCCGACCAAGCCGC
>PMAA01000130.1:9583-22083 GCA_003152355.1 Acidobacteriota bacterium
TCTCGCGGCGATAGGGATTGCGGGCCGGATTGAGCAGCCGGTCAATCGCTTCGGCGTCTGGACACTCTGACGCTGTTAAGCCTAGAACGGCGCGATACGCGTGAGCCATCACCGGCATGGTGCGCGGCGTATAGTCCACAAGCTTCGACGTGCGCCCGCCGAGCCGTGCATCAAATTCGCGCGCGAACGCTTCGCCGTCCGCCAGCGGCTGCTTCCATTCCGGCGGATCTTCCATAGGCTCGTTGTTGAACCGATCGAAAAATTCAGGATCAATTCCTCGAACCGCGCTCACCATCGANNCCGAAAGCGTGTGCACCATCGTCGTGAACGCCGCGACCGGAAGAACGTAGCGCGCCACTTCAATCGCGCGCCTCTCCGACTGCTGCGCAACTTTCTTCACGCGCTTCGGATGCGACATATCGCTTACGTGCCATATGTCGCCAAGAATTTCCCGCGCGTCTGGCTCGAGCAGCGCGGAAAGCTCGCGATAGTAATCCCAGGCGCGCGCGATGGCGCGTTCATAGATGGCCCGCGCATCAGGACCGAAGCGCGGCCCCCGAGGCGGAACGTACGCCTGCGCGCGATCGAGTCGCACGTAGCGCTGGCTCTGCTGCTCGGAGTTGTAGAAAGGATGCGCGTGGAGAAACGACCACACGAACTGCCGGCTGATATTTTCGAGGCCGAATTCGAAGTGAGCGTGTTGGTAAACCGTGTGATGGCCGCCGTAGAACGTCGCAGCGCCGATATTCACGCGCTGCTTTTCAGTGATCTCCTCGGCGCCGATCAGCCGCGACGAATAGCACGTCCTTGCGGCGGCAATCGCGGAGTCGAGAGGATGCGCGGATGCGTTGCGCAGCGTGACACGCGGCTCGGCGGTTTCGACGAGCGATTCTGGAAATGCGCTGGACGGTGCGGGTACGGGTGTCGCCATGGATGCCCGGCATTTTACACTGCCGCGCAACTCAGGTCAGCATCAAGCGTGTAGCGCCGCACTGGTTCTCGTGCGGCACTTGAGAGTGGCGGACGAAACCCGGTCCGGCGCTACACACCTCGACGCCGTTCTGCACGCGGGATCACTTGAAAGACGACAACTCTTACTTCTTCATCGCCTTCTCGTATTTCTTATTGAACCGCTCGACGCGTCCAGCAGTATCAATCAACTTCTGCTTGCCGGTGAAGAATGGATGGCAGTTCGAGCAAATTTCCACACGGATTAGATCGCCCTTGAACGTCGAGCGAGTCTTGAACGTGTGAGCGCAGGCGCAGTGCACGGTCACTTCGTGATAATCGGGATGAATTCCGGATTTCATGGGGAGTACTCCAATCCGTCCAGGCCGGTCTGCGCGGCTATTTCACGAACGCTGCAACTGCAGCCGCGTCGCTAGGCCCAAGGACGAATTGCCATTATACGCGAAATTGGCCCGTGCGTCACCAATCGGCTAACTGACTCTGCTCCTTAACGTTGCGAGGATTGCCGAGCGGTTTCGCACTCTGCCGACCGCAACTTCGCTGGGCTCCATCCTGGCACGCTCGAAGAAACTCCAAGGGCGACAGCGGATGCTCCGTACAGGGCAATTGCCAGCACGCCCAGAATTGGCGTGCCCCCGATCATGACAAGGTTTTCCAGTACGCCGCCGACGACGGCCCCAAGGAGATTGACCCCTAGCCCATGCGCCGGATATGGACAATCCTTGAAGCTCCGCGAGAACACCAATCCCGAGAAGAATACCGGAAGGCCAACGAGAATGCCGGCCGCGACCGTTTTTTCGACGCCAGGCAGTCCACTCAGCATCGTGTACGGCAGAAACATGTCGGCGACGAGAAGGCCGAACAGAATGATGTAGGCCAAGATACGCGAGACCGCCTGAAACGAAATCAGGGCGTTAGCGAGCAGCCCCATCAATAAAAAGGAAGCGATGACCACGGCATTCACGACCCACGTGGAGCCAAACAGAAGGGATAGTTCCGTGACTCCCTTGGTTTCCAACAGCATGAAGCCCGCGCCTAGGAAGAAGAGGTGCAAGTCCTGCGGAGCCCTGATTCCGCGAAGTAAAACACTTCTCCGTAGCAAACCGACCGAGATGTAGATGAACAACAAAAGTACGGCAACGATGGAGAAGGGTATGGTTCGTGACTTGAGATATAGGAACGGCCAGTGGTCCGTGGCGAGCAAAATTTGGCTTTGATGCGCTCGGAATTCTTCACTGATTTCCGGAAAATCGGAAATGAGGGCTGGTCTGTTTCCGTTTCCTTCGACGTAGACGACGCCTGTTTCGTCGTAGCCGGTGAAGTAGGCAAACGGAGGTGCATCAAACGCTTTCGCCAGAGTGGCGTAGATCCGGTCGCCGAGAAATGATCCCCGGGCGCTGAATCCGATTACCAATGTGCCGTTGGTCGAAAGCAGCTTCCGCGCCTCGCGAAAACTTTCGAGCGTGTAAACGTAGTTGTCCAATCGTATCGACGACAAGCTCGTTAACATCGTATGAGAGTCGAGGTACCCGAATATGATTAGGTCGTATCTTTGGTTTGTTTTCTTGAAGAAAGCCCGAGCATCATCAATGAAGACAGTCACGCGCGGTGAGTCGTAAGGATGTTCGGGATGATACTTTTTGCCAAGTTCGTAAATCACGGGATCAATTTCCACCGCGTCCACGTGCGTTGCCCCATGCCTGAGCGCAGCAGCAACGTCGTTACCCGTCCCTGCTCCAATCACTAATACACGTCCGGGATTGGGCGAGAGCCTGTAGGGAAGCTCGTATGTGGCCAATCCGGAATGATTCGGCTCGACATTCGGGAAACGCGAAACGAAATCATTCGATAGATCGAGCATCTTCTGGTGGTAATCGTGATTCACGTCAACGAAGTATGCTGCGGGGCGTTGCCATCCTTCCGGAGGCGGAACCTCGGATACGGAAATTCGATAATAGGGCGACCAGTACGCGCCGAACTGCGTTACCGCAGCGATGCCGACGATCAACGCAAACGCGGCAAGGGCCACTCGATCCCGAATGAAAAAAGGAAGCGATGCGAGAAAGCCTATCAGCAACCAGATCGCCGGCGGCAAACCCAGAAATGAAACCAAAGTGAATACCAGAATGCCGGCAAGGCTGCCCGCGAGATTGATTCCATATCCCCTCAGAGGGCGCTCACATGAGAGAAGTTGGCCGACGATTCCGCCAAGCACCGTGAAGAATCCCACGATGAGATACATCATGCCGGGTATGAGCAAGAGATACTCGACGGCGGTGATGAATTGCAGGACAGCGAGCCAGCGGCCCTTCTGCGGGTCCGGCACGCCTCCGAAGACAGCGTAGTCGAACGTGGGGAGCGCGACGTGCGTCAACTTTAGCGGCGACGCAAAAGCGATGAGAAGAAAGATGGCCGCGGCAATCAGCGGGAAGAATCGCTTCAGCTTTGCGGGCGGCTTTCCAATCATCATGCCCAGCCCGATACCGAAGAAACACGCGATCAGCGAGAGGTTCTTGAGGTAAGCAAATATGCGTATTTCGGATGAGAGGTAACGGATGATGACGAGTTCAAAATAAAGAGCCAGGAAACTTGCTAGAAAGAGCATCGGCCAGGAATTTCCGGCTTTAGATTCGTCTCTGCGGATAGCCATGCGTGCTCCGGCCTTTCGCGTCATCTCTGCCGACAGAATAAAGACGCGGACAGTGTGCCGAACATCAAGATACGAACGAACAGCCCATCCGAACGTGACCACCTTCAGCGGGCAGCGTGTAGGCCTTGCGCAGGCTGACGCGAAGAGGCGGCAGAATCGGAACGTGAAGAACGGCCGAGAACTCGTTCGGAAGTTCCTCGTTTGAATCAAACATCAACGCGACGCCACCGTAACTCAAGTCAAGGACCGCAGCCGTTTTGCTCGGCGTATCCAGGACGGCATGCGCCTTGGTTCCCGAGAGGGAAACGCGCTCCCATTTGCGCGGGTGCATCTCCGTCGGTTTGGGCTTTGCGGGTGCGGGAATGAACGGTACGCCAATGCCGGCTGGAGGAGCGTATGCCGGAGGAGCGGGCGATTCGCGGCGCGACGGCGGAACTTCGCGCGGCAGCGCAGAAGGCGAAGGCGCCGGCGCCACAAAGTGCGCAGGCGGCGCGGCCGGAGGTTCAACGGAAGTCACGCGTGTCGTTTGCCCCGAATGCTTGAGGGCGTAAAGCCGCTCATCGGCGACCTGAACGAGATTTTCCTTTGTATCCGCATCCTGCGGATATACAGCCATCCCAAAGTCGAGCGTCGCTGCAACTTTCATCTTAAGCGGCGCCACTTCATTCTCGAAATTGTTGCGGACGCGGCGACAGAGCGTGGCGGCCTGCTCGGGATCCGTTTGCGGCAACACAAGCGCAAATTCATCGCCGCCGATACGGAAAGCGAAGTCGGAAGCGCGAAGCGTCTTGCGCAAATTGTTGGCGGCAAGTTGAAGCACTTGATCGCCCTTCATGTGGCCGTACTTGTCGTTGATTTCTTTTAAGCGGTGGAGATCGAAAAGGACGACGGCGAGAAGTCCGCTATAACGTTTCGCGCGATTCAGTTCTTTGTCGCACGTCTCATCAAAGAGACGCCGATTGTAAAGACCGGTGAGCCCATCGGTCGCAGCATTAATTTGTAGTTTGCGGTAGGCATCATATTCGAGCAGGACGGGAACCTGTAGAAAATGCGATGCGCCGAGCACATCCACCAACGCCGTCTTCAGTGCGACACGCCGGCCAAGCGCGGCCGAAAATTCTTTTTGGCGGTCAATGATACTTGACCATGCCTGCGTACTCTGCGCTTCATCGAGATCCAATTGCGTAAACGACTTGAAGAAACGTTGCAGGAAGGGCCCGCGCACAGCGTCATCCAGACCCGCCAGGGTCTCTGCCAACAAGTCGAGAAAGCAATCTTCCGCCGACGGCTTCTGCGTCGGCTCACCAAGCTGGGACATTTGGAGTTATCTGCTCCGCGCGCTCGAAACGACTTTTCGACTAACTGCGGGGGCGCACCTTGTATCAGCAAGCGCGAGTCCAAGGCAAGGAAAAATCGGAGTGTTCCAGAATGCGGCTAACTGCTTGAAACTTCAGAGTATCGTGACGCAAGAACGCAAATAATATCGTTTTGAGAGGACGGAACGAAACGCCATGAGCAAACCGATTCCACTCTCCGGCGATTTTCGCGAGCGCTTCCAGTCCGAGTACTGTGAGTCCCGTTTAATCCAAGGGACGAACAAATTGGACGCCGATCAGGTGAATATCGCCCACTTCTTTCTGACGAATTACGCGCGCCGAAATCGGCGGCATCGAAGCGGGAACGAGACCCGAGTTTGATACCGAAGGAGTCGGAACGGTCAGTGTGAGCATTCCCTGTTTGAGCAGAGCCCGCGGAAGGGTTAGATAGGCGCCCGTCGCGCTGATGTCGAGGGTCTTGGCGAGCTCGATAAAATCCTCGCCGTACGCGTCGGTCCCCCGAACAAACATGGGAACCTGAAGGTGCAGACGGCTGGCGTGTCTCCGGTCCGCGTTGCCAATTTCGATTGCTCGTTCGCGAGCAACGTTCTTTTCCATCACCATTGTTAGTACCCCGGTAGTAGTACTTTTACTTCTCGCAATTCAATGGCAAGACGCGATGCGGAAATTACTTACCATGTAACCACATGAAATCAATGTATTTGACTGACGAATGAGTCGTCTCATTTTGAGCTTTGGGAACGCACACGGCCTAAGGAAGCTAATTGGTTTCCCTTTGTGTGCAAAAGTAGAACTTATTTACCATTGACACCTCCGGAGGCGTTTGCCACGATGCCCAAAGACTGAGGGCCTTCCCCCCCTCTCATGGCAGTCGCACGAGCGTCCTGAAGCTTTCTATGCGGCGGGCGATGTAGTCCAGGAGGATCAGTGTCCAAGCAAGCCCAGGCAGAACCGCCATCCCAAGCCCTAACGTTGCTGGGCGTCATGGCTAGCCTCCTTGACGCGATGGACCGGCCATTGTTGGTGGCCGACCGCGTCGGCACGGTTCTCTTTGCGAACGTCCACGCGCAGGATCGCCTGACGGCCGGTGGTTTTCCCCCGAGCGACCAACTCAATCTTTTTCGCGACCTTTTGAAAGCCGACGCCCGAAGTATTTTGGGCCAGCTCGAACGCGGAGAGCAGGAAGTGGTTTTGCCGGTGGTTACGAGCGACGGCGAGACACACGTGAAGATTCGCTGGCTGCCGGAACCGGATTGGCTCGTTACCTACATCGACGCTTCGGCGGCCGATCGGTCAACCGAATTGACCGCCTCCGGCATTGACATGGCTCAGACGGTTCACGAGTTAATGCAGGAGCGGGAAATCACGTACCGGAATCTGCTCGCTGCCTACTTGCGCTTGCAGGAAGTGAATCGCCAGAAAACCGTATTCCTCGCATCGGCCGCGCACGAATTGAAGACGCCGCTCGCCGTGATGAAAGGCTACTACGATCTATTGCTCTCGTGCTCCCTCGGAAAACTCAGCGAGAAGCAGCGCGAAATTCTCGAAGAATCGAAGGAGAGCTGCGACCGGCTCGTGCGAGTCGTGTCCATGTTCTTGAACTATTCCGCGCTCGAGAGCGGCAAGCTCGTCCTGCAACTTCGCGAAAACGATCTTCGCGATTGCATCAACGACGTCGTCTTGCGATGGCAGGATTCCTTTCAAAAATCGAGGGTCCGTCTCAAGACGCACATTTCCAAAGATCTTCCGCGGCTCAATTTCGACTATCCCAAACTGCAGCAGTGCATCGCAAATCTCGTGGACAACGCGCTCAAGCACACGCCGACCGACGGTTGCGTGACGGTCAGAGCCGAACCCCATTTCTGGGAACGCCGCATCGCGGAAGTCGTTCCAAGAGCTGAGCGCCGCCGAGAGCGTGAAAGCCGCGTGAACAGTGTGCTGGTCACTGTCTCCGATACTGGCGTCGGCATCGCTGCGGAATTCCACCAGGAAATTTTCGAGGAATTTGTGCGCGTTGATCCATCTTCCGCCGGAATGGGCCTGGGGCTGGCGATCACCAAGCGGCTCATTCAAGCACATCGCGGGAAAATTTGGGTGGATAGCCTTCCGGGATCAGGCAGCTCCTTCTCATTCCTGCTGCCGACGAACCTTGAATAAGGGAAACATTTATGGCGCAAACAGGATCCAGCGAGGAAAATAGGGAAATGGAAACGAAAGAACGAATTCTCATCGTTGACGACGAACCGAGCATACGAAAGTATTTGCAGACGCTTCTCGAAGTGGACGGCTTCGACGTCAGCGCCGTCACCAACGGCAAAGACGCCGTGGAAACCGTCACCCGCGGCGATAAGCCCGACTTCATCATCCTCGACGTCTTGATGCCTGAAATGAACGGGCTCGAAACCTTGCGCGCGCTGATGCAGGTGGATCGCTCGCTGAACATCATTATGCTTTCTTGTTCGAATGAAGTGGGCACGGTCGTCGAGGCCATTCGCCTCGGCGCGCACGATTACCTCACCAAGCCTTTCGAAAAGCCCGAACTCGACGCGGCGCTTCTCAAATGCCGGCAGAAAATGCACCTCAGCGCCGAGAACAAGGCCCTGCGCGAATACTGCGACCAACTGACCGAAGACATGTCGTTCCTGGCTTCCAGCCCGCAGATGCTCAAAATCCGCCAACACATTCTGCAAATCGCGCCCGTGGACGTCCCGGTATTCATCAGCGGTGAGAGCGGAGTGGGAAAGGAAGTTGTCGCGCGGATGATTCATCTTCGCTCCACGCGCCGCCAACAACCTTTCGTCAAGGTGAATTGCGCGGCTTTGCCCGGCGAGCTTTTGGAATCCGAACTCTTCGGCTACGAGCAAGGCGCATTCACCGGCGCCGTTCGTGCCAAGCCCGGCAAATTCGAACTCGCGAACAAGGGAACGATTTTCCTCGACGAAATTGCGGAAATGAGTCCGCACCTGCAAGCCAAGCTCCTGCACGTGCTGCAGGACAATCAATACTCGCGCCTCGGCGGGCGCACCGTGATCAACACCGACGTCCGTGTTCTTGCCGCGACGAACATGCACGTCCAGGAGGCCATGCAATCCGGCCGCTTTCGCGAGGATCTCTACTACCGGTTGAATGTCCTCTCGATCCACATTCCACCATTGCGCGAGCGCACCACGGAAATTCCGCTTCTCTTCCAGCATTTTTTGCTGAAGTACAGCGAAAAATTCCAGAAGACCATGCCGGAACCTTCCACGCACCTTCTGGAAGCAGCGATGCGCTACCAATGGCCCGGCAATTTGCGCGAGTTGGAAAACTTCACGAAGCGATACGTGATTCTCGAAGATGAGGAAGGCAGCTTCCGCGAATTGCTGGAAATGACCACGGCGCAGCAACGCCTCTCGCCGCAGCCGGACACCACGACTCCGACGCGCGAGCAGGGCGGGCTGAAAGCGCTCGTGCGCGGCTTGAAAGACGAAGCCGAAGCAGAAGCCATTGCGCAAGCGCTCGAAAAAACGCGTTGGTGCCGCAAGGACGCTGCGAAAATGCTAGGCATCAGTTACAAAGCGCTTCTGTACAAAATGAGACAGTTCAATTTGGATTCCGGCCGCGGATCGCGCGCCGTGCCGGCCGCTCCCGCAACGCGGACCGAGTAGTACCGGCAGCGGCAGAAAAACCGCGATTGCAATCTATTGCCTATTCAGGGCACACGACTGAAGAAAAAGCCTATTCAGCAAGCGGGTTGCTCGCTAATATGCGTCGCCAGGGGAGTGACCTGGAGTGGCTCGACGGACGCGCGGTGATGGGTCAGAAGTTGACCGCGAGTCAGTCGATTCAGGCTTCCCTATCATTGCAATGGGTTTGGGCGAACCCGACTCAATCTTGTGAGCCATATCAACAGCGACATAAAGCGTCTGGCGTTTCGCGGACGTGAATTTACATGTTGGTTTTATTTGGTCGCAGGATTGCTGACCCCTTATAGGGGAATTTGCGCCCGATCTCGGATTGAGGGGAGCATGCTGGAATGACAGAGCGTCGCACCGCTCGACGTTACGACTTATCTCTGCCAGTCCTCGTCCGCTTGCCGATCAATCGTGAGCCCGGTTCCCACAATGGCCAGACTCGCGATATCTCGACGCGCGGCGTTTATTTCATCATGACCAAGGACATGGCACCAGGCACTGAGCTCGATTTCACGTTGACGTTGCCGGCCGAGATTACACGCGGAACTGAAGTTTTTGTTCGCGCGCACGGGCGGGTGGTGCGCGTGGATAAGCGGCAAGATGACGAGCACGAAAGCGTCGGCATCGCTGCTGTAATCGAGCGTTACGATATTATCCGGGGCAAGACCGCGTAGCGAAATCTTCGCGGTCTCTCCCCGGGCCCAGCCCTTCACTTTTATTCCGTTTAGCGTCAATTCAGATCATGCGTTCAGCCGTGAATCATCCTGCTTCGTTTCGCCGCGCATTGCCAACGACTTTTCGATTGCACCCGCACGCGCATCGGAATTAGGATGGCGGTCGATTTCGCCGATGGAGGGACTCTCATGAAAGTAGCGGACGTGATCGCCTCCCGTAAAGAAATCTATTCCATCAGTGCCGAAGCAACGGTGTACGACGCGGCGCGCTATCTGCGCGACCACGGCGTGCGATCCGCCGGCGTCGTCAACAAAGACGGCAAGCTAATCGGCGTGGTATCGCAAAGCGACGTCTCCGACAAAGTAGCCGCGGAGAACAAATGCCCAGCCTGGATGCGCGTTTCAGAAATCATGACGCCCAAACTCGTCTCGGTGCCGCCGGAAGCGCCCCTCGATGCTTGCCTGCAACTCATGGAAAAATTCGGCATCTATCATCTGCTCGTGGTGGACGATAAATCGCGATTCCACGGCATGATTTCCGTCAGCGACTTGCTCGCCGTTATCGCCTCCGACGAAAAGGCGCGGGCCGACCTCCTCGAAGACCTGATCTTTCCGAAGCGATAGCGTTCGGTCGAATCACTGCCCCCGAGTTAACCACCTATCACACTCGTGGTTTAGGGGATCTGAAACTGGGAACCATTTTCCACGCGGCCGGGAACGCGATTTCCGGGTAATGAACCTGTTTTCCTCAAATCTCATCGCCGAGTAAGCCGGTCAGGACGTACTCCCGAAAATGGGAGGTAGTCCTATACCTACCATCTATGCATTTATAAACAGGCAGCTTAGCAAGACCCCACTCAGTGTCTGGACGATGGGTGATGTTTCCGCCCGCAGGCCTGCCTTTGGCGGGAGGAGTGCATTGATCGTAGTGGAGTAAGAGCGCAAGGCTTGCGGACAGCCGCGCAAGCATCGCAATTCCAAGGAGATGGGCGGCAATGGCAGTAGACAGCATCGTAGACGGCTTCGCATCGAGCAAAGGGCAGAACGCGCCTCCGGGCAGCGTCGTCTTCGGTTCCTCGGAAGCCATGCGCCCAATCCGCCTGAAGGTCGAGAAGGTTGCGGTCACTAACATACCGGTTCTGATTCAAGGCGAGAGCGGCACGGGGAAAGAAGTCGTCGCTCGTCTCATCCACCAGCTCTCTCCCGTCGCCAGCGGACCTTTCGTAAAGGTGAACTGCGCGGCGATCCCCGGCACACTCCTCGAAAGCGAGCTGTTCGGCTTTCGCAAGGGCGCTTTCACTGGCGCATATAACACGAAGCCCGGCCGCGTGGAAATGGCTGACGGCGGCACGCTATTCCTCGACGAACTTGGCGAACTCGATTCTTCGTTGCAGGCAAAGCTTCTGCAATTCCTTCAGGACGGGCAATTCTGTTCTATCGGGGATCAGGAAGAGAAGCGCGTCGAAGCGCGAGTGATTTGCGCGACTAACCGGCGCCTCGAAGATGAAATCGAAGCCGGCCGATTCCGCGCAGACCTTTTCTATCGCATCAACGTGATCAGTCTTCACCTTCCGCGTCTGCGCGATCGCCGCGAGGACATTCCGCGGCTCATCGAATTTTTCCTCGCGCAGTTCAATGCGCGCTTTCAACGCAGCGCTCCTTCGCCCTCGCGCGAACTGATTCAGTCGTTTCAGGATTCCGAGTGGCCCGGAAATATCCGCGAACTCGAAAATCGCGTTGCACGCTACGTCATTCTGGGCGGCGAAGATGCATTTCGCAGCGAGTCAGCCCCGGCGCGTCCCGCGCTTCGCCCAATTCAGTTCTCGGAGAATGGCACGATTCCGCTCAAGCGAATCGCGAAACAGGCTGTCCGCGAAATGGAGCGCGACCTCATTCTCAAAGTTCTCCAGGCCAATCATTGGAACCGGCGCAAGACAGCGCAAGTGCTCGCTATCAGTTATCGCGCCTTGATCTACAAGATTCGTGAAGCAGGGCTTTCGCAAAGGCAGAATCGCAAACCCCCGGCGGGACCAGCGGGCGGCGAAGGCACTGCGGCTTAAAGCGCTAAGCGGCAATTTATTCCCTCTCAGGAATGAAGGACCAGCCCGGCAGAGGCGGCGGAACGCGTGGCACGCGTTCCGCCACTTCCATTTTGCACCTCGCACCCGCGCAGCCAATCTCGCCCGCACGACTGTGCTCTAGTGACCATTCGATGCGTCTGTTGCTCCATTGAGGCAATACCGCTAGCCCCGCCCGGCTCAGCCGACTAAACTTTAGAATCCGCACCATTTTCGCGGAATCCCTGAATGAGTGACAGAACACAACGCCGCGAAGCCCTTTTCGACGCGCTCGAGAGGCGAATCCTCGTACTCGACGGCGCCATGGGCACAATGGTGCAGCAACAGAATCTCTCCGCCGCGGATTTCGGGGGGTCGTTCCTCGAAGGCTGCAATGAAGTGCTTGTGCGCACGCGGCCGGACGTCATTCTCGGCATTCATCGAGGCTACCTCGAAGCTGGCGCGGATATCATCGAGACTGATTCGTTCGGCTCGACACGTATCGTTCTCTCGGAGTACGGCCTCGAAAACGAAACGTACTCGCTGAATTACAAAGCGGCGGAGCTCGCGCGCCAGGCAGCCGATGAATACTCAACACCGGATCGCCCGCGCTGGGTGGCTGGCTCGATCGGCCCAACCACAAAAGCGATTTCCGTTACCGGCGGCGTGACGTTCGATCAGTTGCGTGAAAACTTCTACGAACAGGGCAAGGCCCTCGTCGAGGGCGGCGCTGACATCCTGGTGATCGAAACGAGCCAGGACACGCGCAATATCAAAGCGGCATTGCTCGGGATCGAGCGTGCAAAAAAAGAACTCGGCTTCGATATTCCCGTCATGGTTTCGGGCACGATCGAGCCGATGGGAACGATGCTCGCGGGACAAACGATCGACGCGTTGTGGTCGTCGATATCCAACGCAGAATTGCTTTCGATCGGTTTGAACTGCGCCACTGGGCCGGAATTCATGACGGATCACATTCGCACGCTCAGCGAAATTGCGTCGACGCGCGTGTCGTGCTATCCCAACGCGGGCTTGCCGCGAGAAGACGGCACATATTTGGAATCGCCCGAAACTCTCACGACACAGCTCGCACGATTTGTTGATCATGGCTGGCTGAACATCGTCGGCGGCTGCTGCGG